>NZ_JAYWFT010000153.1:0-72540 GCF_043778725.1 Flavobacterium sp.
GCATTGAAAATTAAAAAGAGAGGCAAAACAAGAGTTAATACGGATAAAAACGGAAATAATTTAGGCGCAAGAAAAGGCAAAACATAGGCAAGAAAGGTCAATACAGTAAGCACTATATTAAAAAAAAACATTATTTTATTGAACCATGAAAGTCTTTTCATTAAAAGAATTTAAAAAATAAATGTGATAGCTAAAGTATAAATATCTAAGAGTTAAAAGTACAAAATCATTAGGTTATAAAACAACTTACTTTTGTTAATTTGTTACTTTTCGATCTCACGCATAGAATCCATTTTTTTATGTGCTAAGAAACCTTTAATGTCTTCAAAATGCTCTTTTACGCGTTTATTTCCAAATTCAAATACTTTAGTAGCCAATCCGTCAAGGAAATCTCTATCGTGAGAAACTAAAATTAGAGTTCCGTCAAAATCACGTAAAGCATCTTTAATAATGTCTTTGGTTTTCATGTCTAAATGATTAGATGGCTCATCAAGTATCAATAAATTTACTGGTTCAAGCAATAATTTAATCATTGCCAAACGTGTTTTTTCGCCTCCAGATAGTACTTTTACTTTTTTAGTTATATCATCACCATGAAACATGAATGCACCTAAAATATTTTTTATTTGTGTTCTTACATCGCCAACGGCAATATCATCTATTGTTTCAAAAATAGTAGCATTTTCTTCTAATAACGAAGCCTGATTTTGAGCAAAATAGCCAATCATTGAGTTGTGACCAACCTCAACAGAGCCACTATTGATTTCTATTTCTTTCATAATGGCTTTAATCATGGTAGATTTTCCTTCACCATTCTTACCAACAAAAGCTACTTTATCGCCGCGTTCAATGACAACATTGGCATCTTTAAAAATTAAATGATCACCATACGATTTTTCTAAATCTTTAACAATTACAGGATATTGTCCCGAACGAATTGCAGGCGGAAATTTCAATTTTAATGCCGATGTATCAACTTCATCAACTTGAACTAAAACCAGTTTTTCTAGCATTTTAACCCTTGATTGAACAGCATCGGTTTTAGAAAAAGTTCCTTTAAAACGATCAATAAATGTTTGATTATCGGCAATCATTCTTTGTTGTTCATCGTAGGCTTTTTGTTGGTGCATTCTTCGATCTTTTCTAAGTTCGAGATAATGAGAATATTTGGCTTTATAGTCATAAATTCTTCCCATTGTAACTTCAATAGTTCGGTTTGTTATTGCATCTACAAACGCTCTATCGTGCGAAATTACAACTACAGCTTTCGCTGAATTGATTAAAAAATCTTCCAACCATTGAATACTTTCAATATCCATGTGATTGGTTGGCTCATCAAGAAGAATCAAATCTGGTTTGCGTAAAAGGATTTTCGCCAATTCAATTCGCATTCTCCAACCTCCAGAAAACTCGGATGTTTGACGGTTAAAATCTTCTCTTTCAAATCCTAAACCTACTAAAATTTTCTCAACTTCGGCTTCATAATTGACTTCTTCAATGGCATAAAATTTCTCACTCAAGTCTGAAACTCGTTCAATTAATTTCATGTAAGCATCACTTTCATAATCGGTACGAATCGTTAATTGCTCATTGATTTCGTCAATTTCAGATTTCATTTTGAAGATTTCACCAAAAGCTTTTGATGCTTCTTCCATTACTGTTGAACCATCTTGAGTTAGCAAATGCTGGGGCAAATAGGCAATAATGGCATCTTTAGGAGCAGAAACATTTCCAGTTGAAGGTTTACTTTCTCCTGCAATAATCTTTAAGAGTGTTGACTTTCCAGCTCCGTTTTTACCCATTAAGGCAATTTTATCATTCTCATTGATAGCAAAAGAAACATCGCTAAATAAAGTGGTTCCGCCAAAATTTACGGAAATATCGTTAACTGTAATCATAATATAAGTTTAAGGTTTAAAAGTTTAAAAATTTAAAAATGGCTCCTTAATTTTTTTGAAGGTGCAAAGATAGATTAATTAGGCAATTTTAATATGACAATTGCATAGGAAACTTTGAAAAAATACTATCTAATAAAGAAAAATGTTATGTTTACCTTTAACTTTGTATAAGTAACTTCAAATTTAGAAACCGATGCCATTAATTGACTATAGTTTTTTGAGTAAAATTTTACCTAAAGCAAAGATTAAAAAGTCGTTTAAAAAAGCTAAAAGTTCCTATCTTTCTAGAGTACGCTTTGCCACGGCATTATTTTTCTTTGGCATGGGATTTTGCTTTGCAACTTGGGCAAGTAGAATTCCCGATTTAAAACTGAGTTTGAATTTAAGCGAAGCCAATCTCGGAACAATTTTATTCGCATTGCCAATTGGTCAATTAATTGCAATGCCATTTTCGGGAAAAGTTGTGGCCAAATATGGAAGTCGAAAAATTGCAATTTTAGGATTACTTTCTTATGCTTTTTTCTTAATTTTTCTGGGTTTACCGACGCAAAGTTGGCAACTGGGATTGGGATTATTTCTCTTCGGATTTTTTGGTAATTTTTGCAATATTGCGGTCAATACGCAAGGTGTTTACACACAACAATTGTATGAAAAACCAGTTATGGGTTCCTTTCACGGTTCGTGGAGTTTAGCAGGATTTTCAGGAGCATTATTGGCGTTGATTATGTTATATTTTAAGTTAAATCCGTTTGAGCATTTTGTAACTGTTTTTGGAATTATTATTTTACTGATTGCTTTTAATTACCGTTATTTAGTTGAAACTTCTTCAAACAAAATAGAAGAAAAAGAAAAAGTTTCCTTTTTTAAAATTCAAGATAAATCACTCATTTGGCTTGGTGTGATTAGTTTTTGCTGCATGGCAAGCGAAGGAATCATGTTCGATTGGAGTGGCGTATATTTTAAAGAAATTGTAAAAGCACCAGGATCATTAGTCGTGTTGGGATATACTTCTTTTATGGTAACTATGGCAATTGGACGCTTTTTAAGTGATGTTCTTGTGGGAAAATTTGGTCCAAGAAAAGTATTAATTGTGAGCGGATTTGTAATTTCAACAGGATTATATACAGCAGTTTTATTTCCAAATTTAATTGCTTGTACTTTGGCATTTATGTTGGTAGGATTTGGAGTTTCCAATGTAATTCCGATTGTTTTTAATGCCGCTGGAACTAGTAAAAAAGTACCTACAAGTATTGCTTTGACAATCGTTTCAAGTATTAGTTTTATGGGTTTTTTAATTGGTCCGCCAATAATTGGTTATATCGCTGAACTAACGAGTTTGAAATATTCGTTTGCTTTTATAGGTATTTTTGGAGTTTTTATTTCGATGCTAACGTTTAAATTGAAGTTGTTTAGGTAAAATTATTTAATGTTAGAATTTTCAATAATATTTATTAATTCCTGCTGTTTTTCAGAACGTATTTTATAACCACAATAAATTCCTAATTTTGAATAATACTTTGTATAGTTATCAAATTGGTTTTTATAAAATTCAGATTTCAAATAAAAATATAACGTTTCCTTATCTAAAACTTCTAGCTTTTCAATTGTAAAACTTTTGATTTTGTATTCTGAATTCATACCATTTACTTCTTTAACAAAACGATCTTGAAGTTCAATTTCTTCTGTTTTATTTTTAGTTTTTAAATCTAAAAAAAGAATATCAAGTTTTTTTGTAACTGTATTCAATGTATCAAATTCTCCTGATTTAAATCCATAATCTTGATGTTTAGCATTGATTGCCGCTGAAATTTGTTTGATTTGTTCATCATAAAAACTTGAAGTTTCTTTTAAGTTTTCAAGAAATAAACTTTCTGTTGTATACTTTTCTTTTTTACATGAAAAGCTTATAAGCACTATAAAAATTACGGCTATTTTTTTCATGTTTAATTTAATTTTCCAAAATCACTTTCAACTTCTCCTGATAATCTTCATTATTATTAATTCCTAAATGACCTTGATTTTCTAATTCGAAAAATGCATCATTAGGTTTTAACAACTTTTGCAATCTACTTGAATTTTCAATCGAAATTAATTGATCTTGATTGCCGTGAAAGATATAAATTGGTACTTTTACTTTTGTAATGTATTTATCGGTTTCAAATTGAAATTTCTTTAAAAAATCAGGAAAATATGGTGCTCGTGAAGTTGAAAATTCTAAGAAATTATAATATGGCGCTTGAAGAATTAATTTATTTGGATTTTTAATTGATGCCAAATAAGTTGCCAATCCTGTTCCTATTGAGTATCCAATAATAATTGTTTGTTTATTTTTATATTCCGATTTTACTTTGTCATAGACAATAGAAATATCTTTAAAAACCTGATTTTGATCTTCAATATGTCCTTCGCTTTTTCCAAAACCACGGTAATCTAAAATAAAAATATCATACCCTAAATTGGTGTAAATTTCGGCAGCATTTCCCCAAGAATCTAGTGAACCAGCATTTCCGTGAAGATAAAAAATAAGTCCTTTTGGATGTGGCGTTGTAAATAATAATCCATTTAATTTTTTATTATCGAACGAGGGAATATTTAATTCTTCAAATTTCTGATTGAATTCAAACTTGTAGTTTTCAGGAAGTTTATTAGCTCTAAAAACCATTTCAGCTTGATTAAAATAGATGTAACTCACATAAAGCAAATAAATTATACCAAAGAAAGTAAAAAGTGAAATAAATATAAATCGGATGGCTTTCATCTATTATTAATTTTAAACTATTTTAACACAATTAATCTATGATAAAATGATCCAAATCGTTTTGGGTTGGAACAATATAAATTCGTTCCCAATGATCGCCTTCAATAATTCTCCACGAATGACCTTCGCCTTCGGTATCTTTGGCTATTAGAATAATTCCGGGTTCGATAATAAAGGTATTTCCTTCGGATGTTGTAAATTCTAATTTTCCTTTTAAAGTAACAACAAACTGGTATCTTGGCGCAGTATGTTGGTGTTGCTGATACGCTTCAATTTTAGTTTGGATATTAAAATATTCGACTTCAATTTTATGATATTCTGGTAAAGTTCCTTTTTCAAAATAGGAATTTCCAAGATCGTCATTAAGTAATCGTATTGCTTTCATGAAAAAATTTATTGCTAAATATTCAACCTAAACTCCTCAATTACAGGATTTGCTTTGCCAAAATCGGTTTCTTGAATAAATAATTCCGCAGCTTTTGCAGCTTGAATACTTGGCAACACATTAGCTTGATTGTTGTTTCTAAGAACAGTATTAATTCCTATTGATTCGATTTTTTCTTGTAATGAAACAGCAAGAATTTCGCTTCCTGAAAATATTTTTATTAAACCCATTTTTTAATTTATAATGTATTTCTGTATAATGTAATCTTATTGTGAGATTCTAACACAATGACACCGTTTTCTTAAATCTGTTTTCTAAAATCTATTCCTCTTCTTCCATTTCGAAGAAAGATGGTTCTATCATGATATTATCGGCTAAACTTTCTACTCTTTCTGTAATTTCGTTACAAAAGAAAATACGTTGCGTTTTATCTATACTAGCTGAAAGTCTTAAAATTGTGGCGTCTAACCTATTTCTAAAAAGAATATCGGCATCATCAACGACAAACATTTTTATGGTATTAATGTTAAATCCAGCAGAAGCAAAAAGCGCATTTATCCTGTTTGGCGTTCCTATAAGAATATCTAATCCTAAAGAAATGATATTTTTATCGTAGTCAATATCGCCTTTATCGTGCGAACCAAAAATGCTTAAATCAGTGTAATTGCCATATTTTAAGAACAATTCTTCCATTTCGAGAACTTTCTCTTTGTTCTCAACTATAATTAGAGCTCTTGTACTTTCATCCATGGTTTTTTCTAAACGCTGAATAACATTTAGTACAATAGTTGTAGTTTTTCCTGTTCCTTGTGGCGATTGAATCACAGCATCTTTTCCGCTTTTTATGGTTGAAAAAGTGTCTTGTTGCATTTCATTAGCTTCAATTAAATCGTTTTCAATTAAGGCTTGCTGCAGGTTTAGATTTATTTTTTTTAATTGCATAATTTTAGTTTCGGGTTTTGAGTTTCGAGTTTTGGGTTTTTGTTTTGTGGTTATTACTTTCAAAACTTTAAACTCGCAACTTTAAACTCGCAACTTTTTTATTTACTTGCGAATAACTTCACGTCGGTTTCTGAAATTTCGTTTCCTCCCAGTATTATTAGTCGTTCTACTACGTTTCTTAATTCGCGGATGTTTCCTGTCCAATCGTATTCTTGTAATAATTTTATGGCTTCTACTGAAAAGGTTTTTTGAGCATTTCCTTGTTCTTCGGCGATTTTTATTGCAAAATGTTCGATGAGCAAAGGTATGTCATCACGTCTATCATTCAATGCCGGAACTTTAATTAAAATTACAGCTAATCTATGGTATAAATCTTCACGAAAACGACCTTCGGCAATCTCGGTTTTTAAATCTTTATTGGTTGCTGCAACCACACGAACATTGACTTTAATATCTTTATCGGCGCCAACTCGTTGAATTAAACTTTCTTGTAAAGCGCGCAACACTTTGGCTTGTGCGGCCAAACTCATATCGCCAATTTCATCAAGAAAAATGGTTCCGCCATCGGCAGCTTCAAATTTTCCGGCTCGATCTTTTACTGCCGATGTAAATGCTCCTTTTACGTGACCAAACAATTCGCTTTCTATTAATTCTGATGGAATTGCAGCGCAGTTTACTTCGATTAAAGGATAAGCTGCGCGTTCGCTTTTTTCGTGCAATTGGTGTGCAACTAGTTCTTTTCCTGTTCCGTTTGGTCCAGTTATTAAAACTCTTGCGTCTGTTTGCGCTACTTTTTCAATCATTTGCTTGATGTGATTGATTGGTTCTGATCTTCCAATCATTTCGTAGTTTTTACTGACTTTTTTCTTTAAAATTTTGTTTTCTACAACTAGCTGTTTTTTGTCTAAAGCGTTTCGAACAGTGTTTAAAAGTCGGTTTAAATCGGGTGGTTTTGAAATGTAATCAAAAGCTCCAAGTCGCATTGTGTTTATGGCAGTTTCCATATCGCCGTGACCAGATATCATGACCATTGGAATTTCGGGCTTTATTTTTTTAACGGCTTCAAGTAATTCTTCGCCGTCCATTTTGGGCATTTTGATGTCGCAAAGAACCAAATCGTAATCGTTGTTTTTTATTTTTTCTAGACCTTGAACTCCGTCTTCGGCTTCTTCAACTTGATAGGTATCGTTTTCTTCGGATAGAATTTTGGTTAAAACTCTTCTTATAGATGCTTCGTCTTCTATGATTAGTATTTTGCTCATGCTTTGGGTTTCGGGTTGTGAGTTTCGAGTTTATGGTTACAAAGTTAACAAAAATTAAAATGGTTTTTCTTTTAGCCCTGATTGAAATGGAAATCCTTTTTTCAATTGCTTGGGGTTTAAACCCGATGTAATTGAAAAAAGATTGGAATGAAAAGCAGGAATAAGGTTTACTGATAAAGCCCAAGCCATTCGCTTCTTAATATTTTAACCATTTATATAATTCTTTCCAAGTTGGTTTTTTTCCATACATTAAAATTCCGACACGGTAAATCTTAGCCGCAAACCATACTACTCCAAAAAATGTTGTGAAAAGAATTGTCATAGAAATTAAAATTTGCCACCATGGCACGCCAAAAGGAATTCGCATCATCATAACTATTGGCGATGTTAATGGAATCATTGAAAATACGGTTGCAATTGTTCCGTGTGGATCGTTTATTACGGTAAAAAAACCTATGTAAACACCAAGAATTAGTGGCATTATGATGGGTAGTAGAAATTGTTGCGAATCGGTTTCGTTATCGACAGCTGCACCAATTGATGCGTAAAATGAGCTGTAAAGAAAGTAACCACCAATGAAATAAACGAGGAATGAAATAAGTATTGTAGCAATTGGCAAATTCCATAATTCTTTAATATACATTTGAATTGTTCCTGCCATTTCGTGTTGTGCAGATTGTATAACTTGGTCTTGCATGCCCGATGTTGCTCCCATTTGTACTCCGAATACAGATGACATAATGAACATTGCCGTCATACCAAGTATTGCCCAAATCAAGAATTGTAGAATTCCTGCAAGTGAAGTTCCTATGATTTTGCCCATCATTAATTGGAATGGTTTTACAGATGAAATGATAACTTCAATAATACGAGAGGTTTTTTCTTCGATGACACTTCGCATTACCATGTTTCCATAAATAATAATGAACATCATGATTAAATATCCAAATGCACCACCAATTCCGATTTTTATTTCGTTTAAACCTTTTAGTGCTGTTTCGCCTGAAGCTTTGGATAAATTAATGGAAACATCGGCCTTGGCTTGGTTGATTTTTAATGTGTCTAGACCTGCTATTTTATAGTTTTCGGTTGTTAATTTTTTATTGATAACATCTTGTAAGTCTTCAATAAAAATAACACCTGGACTATCGTTGGATACATATTGAATATGTTTTTGAAAGGTTTTAGTATTAGTAAACTTGGGAATTATTAAAAGTCCTTCATAGCTTTCTTTAACAATACTGTCTTTTAGAATTTTGGTATTTATTGTTGAAAAATCGACATATTTATATTCTACATCGCTTTTAAATTCTTTAGCGAACATTCCTGTTTCATCGTGTATTGCAATGATTTTTAAATCGGCTTTCATGTTACTCAAAAAGCCAACAAAAACGCCTATTGCAACAAATAAAAGCGGACTCAAAAAAGTCATTACTATGAATGATTTATTGCGGACTTTGGCAATAAATTCTCTTTTTATGATTAATAATAATTTAGACATATTTTTATAAATTCCAATTTTTAAATTCCAAATTCCAATTTTAATTTAGCTTATTTTGGAATTTGAAATTTTGAATATTATTTTTTATTCGGTTACTGTTTTAATGAAAATATCGTTTACGCTGGGTATTTTTTCCATGAAATGGGTTACTTGACCACGTTGAATTAAGATATTTAATAATTCGTTTGGAGTTGCTTTTCCGAGGTTTACTTCTAGTTTTAATTCGTCGTTTAACGATTTAAAATCGGTTTGTGATAATGTAAATTTTTGTGATAAATCGAACATTAATGCTTCGATATTATCGCTTAAAATTCCGACTTCGTAACTGTTGGTTCTAAATTGTTTTTTTACATCGGTCAGTTTTCCTTCTATTAGTTTATTGGATTTATGAATTAAAGCAATATGGTCGCACATTTCCTCTACACTTTCCATTCTATGGGTTGAGAAAATAACCGAAGTTCCTTGTTTGTTCAATTCTATAATTTCATCTTTAATTAAATTGGCATTAACTGGATCGAAACCTGAGAATGGTTCGTCAAGAATTAATAATTTAGGTTTGTGCAAAACGGTTACAACAAACTGAATTTTCTGAGCCATTCCTTTAGAAAGTTCTTGAATTTTTTTGTTCCACCAACCTTGAATTTCTAGTCTATCAAACCAATAATCTAGTTGTGTCTTGGCATCATGTTTAGACAATCCTTTTAGTTGCGCTAAGTACAAACATTGCTCTCCAACTTTCATTGATTTATACAAACCGCGTTCTTCGGGCATGTAGCCAATATATTGAACGTCTTCTGGCTTTAAAAGGGCACCGTCAAGAATTATTTGGCCACTATCGGGCATTGTAATTTGGTTGATAATTCTAATAAGAGATGTTTTTCCGGCGCCATTTGGGCCAAGAAGTCCGTAAATACTTCCTTGAGGAACAGAAAGCGAAACGTTGTTGAGTGCGGTATAATTACCGTATTGCTTCACGACATTTTTTACTTCTAGTATATTGCTCATAAGTTAGTTTTAAATATCAAAAAATCAATTGCAAATTCAATCAAAATTACAAACTCATTATTATGATTGTTTTTTGACATTGTAATTGATATTGTCGTTGTAAAAGTACTGAATTAGTATAGATTTTAATGGAATTTTTACAAAAAAAAACCCACCCTTATTTTAACACAAGGATGGGAAAAATTGCTATGAAAAAGAAATTACTTGTTTCCAAGTAATATTCAAATGTAGAAATAAAATTACAATTACGAAAACATATCTTTAACTTTTTCGAAAAAAGATTTATCGGTCTTTTCTGGATGTGGAATAAAGTTTTCGTCTGTTAGTGTTTTCTCAAAGAATTGTCTTTGTTCTTTGGTTAATGTTTTTGGAGTCCAAACGTTTACGTGAACTAATAAATCGCCACTTCCATAGCTATTTAAACTCGGAATTCCCTTACCTTTTAGTCTAAGAATTTTACCCGATTGAATTCCTTCTTCTAGTTTTATTCTTACTTTTCCGTTAACTGCATCAATATCTTTAGATATTCCTAATGCGGCTTCTGGATAACTTATGTATAAATCATAATGAAGATTTTCGCCTTCACGTTTTAAAAATTCGTGTTCTAGTTCCTCTATTGCAACTATTAAATCTCCTGGAACACCGTTTCCAGGCGCATCGTTTCCTTTGCTAGAAACTTTTAGTTGCATGCCATCAACGACTCCAGCTGGAATTTTTATTGATACGGTTTCGTCTTCAAGAATCATACCTTGCGAATCGGCATTGGCAGGCTTACTTTCAATAGTTTGTCCTGCTCCGCCACAAGATGGACATGTTGAAGCAGATTGCATTCTTCCTAATATAGTGTTGGTAACTCTTAAAACTTGCCCTTGACCATTACAGGTTGAGCAGGTTTTATATTTTACTCCTTGTGCTTGAATTTTACGTTTAACTTTTACTTTTTTCTCTACTCCATTAGCAACTTCTTCTAGAGTAAGTTTTACTTTTATGCGAAGATTACTGCCTTTAACACGACGTTGACCTCCAGAGTTTCCTCCGAAACCTCCAAAACCGCCACCTCCAAATATATCACCAAATTGACTAAAGATGTCGTCCATATTCATGTGACCACCACCATAACCGCCACCACTTGCTCCATCAAATGCTTGATGACCGTATTGATCGTATTTGGCTTTCTTTTGAGAATCGCTTAAAACTTCGTATGCTTCGGCTGCTTTTTTAAAATTTTCTTCGGCTTCTGCGTTACCTGGATTTTTATCTGGGTGAAATTCTATTGCTTTTTTGCGGTAGGCTTTTTTAATTTCGGCTTCGGTTGCTGATTTTGTTATGCCTAATATTTCGTAAAAATCTTTTTTCATAAATATAATGCTGAATTAAATTCCCTAGGCTGCGCTTGGGATGATAGTAGGTCGATTACAATTAAGGACTATCGCGACTTGTTACTATAAATAATTATTGTCCTATTACAACTTTTGGAAAACGGATGATTTTATCTCCTAGTTTATATCCTTTTTCTAATACGTCAACAATTTTTCCTTTTAACTTGTCGTTTGGAGCAGGAATTTGGGTAATTGCTTCTGCATAATCTGCGTTGAAAGCATCGCCTGGACGAACTTCTACTTCTTCTAATCCTTTAGAAACTAGGGTTGACTTTAATTTTTCGTGAATTAATTCGACACCTTTTAATAATAATTCGTCGTTAGATTTTGATATTTCAATCATTGCTCTGTCAAAATCGTCTAGGACTGGCAAGATGGCTTGAAGTACTTCTTGATTGGCAGTTTTAAACAAATCGATACGCTCTTTGGTTGTGCGTTTTTTATAGTTTTCAAATTCGGCAAAAAGGCGTAAGAATTTGTCTTTTTCTGTTGTTAAATCTAGTTGCAATTGTTCTTCAACACTAAGTTCTGTTGTAGTTTCAACTTCATTAACTATATTTTGTGTTTCGTTTTCGATTGTTTCTTTGTCTGTATTTTCAGTACTCATCGCGCTTTTATTTTTAAATATATTTTTGATGTTCATTTTGTTTTTTGTTCCGAATTATTGTTTGCAAAAGTACTGCCATTTCTTAATAAATGTCAAATTGTCACTTCTTTTTACTTAGAAATTAAGTTTGAAAAGAATTTGCGTTTTTTTTTTAATATTGGGATGTAAAATACTTCTTAGGAAATTATATTAATGGATTAGGATAATTTTAAATTGAAATAACTTGTTGGTGAAAAGAAATTGTAAGAATATATGAAAAAAGTAATTTGAACTACTGATTTTAGAAGCCTAAAGATTGAATTTTAACCCTGATTGTAGTGGAAATCCTTTTTTTTATTGCCTTTGTTTTAAAGGTAATAAAAAAAAGATTGAAATGGAAAGCAGGAACATGGATTGATAAAATGCTAGTTGTGATGTTTCTAATTAAAACTTATTGTGAACTTTAAAATCTTGGTGTTTTAGGTAAAAATAAAACGGGAATAAAATTTAATAAAATTTTAAGACTATTACGATATAGTTTGTGTATTTTTGAATTATAAAAGGTTTACAATTAGTCGAAAGGCAAAAGATACTATTAATTCATTTATGAAAAAAGTTCCAGCTACAACTGGAACTTTTTTTATTTTATAATGTTATTTAGTGCTTGTTCAATGGTTGGGAATTGAAATTGAAAGTTGAGCTGGGTTGCTCTTTTAGGAAGTATTTTTTTATTGTTGAATAACAAAATATGCATTTCGCCTAGTATTAATTTCATAAACCATTGTGGTATATTGGGTAAAAACAAAGGTCTTTTAAGGTGTTTTGCAATTGCTATTGTGAGTTCTTGGTTGGATATACAATTGGGTGCTACTGCATTGATTATTCCTTCTGATTTGTTTTGAATTACAAAATAATAGAGGTTGGCTATGTCTTGCAAATGTATCCATGATTGTATTTGTTTGCCCGAACCGAAGCCCGAACCGACATACATTTTTATTGGTTTTATCATTTCTAGCAGTGCTCCACCTTTCTCTGAAAATACGACTCCTGTTCGCAGTTTTGTTACTGGTATGTTTAACAATTTAAATTGGTCTGCACTTTCTTCCCACTTTACAACTACATGCCCTAAAAAAGTAGTGTCTATTTGTGTTGATTGTTCTTCATAAATATTAGAATAACTGTCGGGATATATTGCTGTACCTGATGCAGAAATGAAGTGTTTTACGTGGTTGGGTGTTTTTTTTAGTAAACTAAATAGTAAGTTGGCTGACAGAACACGGCTTTCTATAAGCTCTTGTTTGTATGCTTTTGTCCACCGCTTAGAAATAGATGCTCCTGCAAGATGAATAATTGCATCTACTCCGTGTATGCAATTATCATCAATTTTAGACTCTTGTGGATTCCAATAAAAGCCGTTATAATTGTTGGTGTTTTTGATTTTTAACGGTGATGTAGTTAAATAATTAACTTCATGATTATCTTTTAGAAGTAACTCTGTTAATTGATGTCCTATCAGTCCTGTTGCGCCAGTGATTAAAACTTTCATTATCTTTTTTATTCAAATTTACGCGTTATTAATTAAAAAAGTAAGTTAATTGGTATTGGTTTAACTTTTGTTGAAGATGATTTAAGTTTTTTATTTGGTTCTTTTTTTATCTAAAAAAATTTGTCAATTAGATCCGAATTTAATTTTTATATCTAAAAAGAGGGATTGATTACCTTATTTTTTTTGATAAAAATGTTGCTAATTCATTAAAGACACTAATAGATTAATTATTTTTAATAAAAAAATGAGCCCGATAAATATCGAGCTCATTATTAAAAATTCTAGTTATCATTTTATTGACACTTTATATTTAATTATGACAATTTGCGTCTAGATGTCTCTTTTTTCCGTTAGATGTACCTGTGCACAGTGGAATATTAGCAAAATCATAATAAAATGTTTCTCCGCCAACTAGGTATTTTAATTCAAATTTAGTTGTATATCCATCATTATCGTCATCAGTATCAAGAAAATCTGGTGTTCCGTCTTGATCGGTATCGTCTTCAAATGTAACATCGTTATCTCTTAAATATCCGTCACCATTTATGTCTTCTTGAAACGAATAAATCCCATCAGCATCGTTATCTACTCTTTGAACTTCAAATAATTTAAAGTTAAATATTAGTGGTGAATAAGATGGTATTGCAGTAGTAGATTGAGAATAATAACCTAAACCAGAAGGTAAAAACATTACACCTGCACCAAAGTTTGTGTTGGTAATTGTTCCATCAGGATTAGCTGTATAAGTACCTGTTTTAAATTTTGGAAATAATTCACTCCAACCTCTAATTACTTGGGAAAGGTAAAGGTAAGATTGAGGATAAAAGTTAGAATCGAAAACAGTTCCATCTAATAACTGACCCTTATATGCAGTTAAAACGCCATCTGCATTACAAGGAGATTTACTAGTTGCTCCTGAACCTTCTCTTAATTTTAAATAATATAATTTATATACAATTCCATCTTTATCAACATTTATTGATTGTAAAGGGTATGTGGTTTGATCCCAAATAGAAATTTGTGTTCCGCCTGTAGGAATTAAAGTTAGTGTAATATTTTGATCATCGTTTGCACCTGGATTATTAACAACGGTTATAAAGTGCGTTTTTAGATAGTTTTCAATACTATTAATATCCGTTGTATATTGTTCCGTATAGTCTCTCAGTGGCAAAACATCGACAGTATCACTTTTAGAACATGAAGCCAAAACTACACAAAAAACAAATACAGAAAGTATTTTAAAAAAATTATTCATTATTAATCAATTTTAGGTGCGCAAGATACAATATTGATTTATTTTTGTAAACTATTTAACGTTGATTTTAGATATTTTTATGAGAGTAGATAAATATTTGTGGTGCGTACGATACTATAAAACGCGAAATATGGTTACAGAAGCTTGCAAAAAAAACCATATTACAGTAAATGGACAGGTTGCAAAAGCATCTAGAGAGGTATTTCCTAGTGATAAAATTACGTTTAGAAAAGACCAAATTATTCATATTATTGGTGTTTTGGATATTCCTGACAATCGTGTTGGAGCAAAATTGGTTGATATTTACAGAAAAGATGAAACTCCAGCCGAATCTTTTGCTCATTTAGAACTTCTAAAACTATCAAAAGAGCATTATAGAAAAACTGGAACAGGAAGACCTACCAAGAAAGACAGACGTGATTTGGATGATTTAGAACTAAATAATGAATCAAATGAAGCTGAATAGTACGTATTGGGAAGAGCGATACAAAAATAAAGAAACGGATTGGGATGTTGGAGAAATTTCGACACCTTTAAAAGAGTATATTGACCAAATTAAAGATAAATCAATCAAAGTTTTAATTCCAGGAGCAGGTAACGGCTATGAATTTGAATACCTATTAAATAATGGATTTGAAAATGTTTTTGTTTTAGATTTTGCTCAATCACCATTAGATAATATTCAAAATCGGGTTCAAAATTGCTCTAAAAATCAATTGATAAAATCTGATTTTTTTGAACACGATAATCAATATGATTTACTTACAGAACAAACATTCTTTTGCGCTTTAGAACCTTCACTAAGAGAAAATTATATAAAAAAAAACAAAATCATTATTGAGTAGCAACGGAAAAATTATTGGCTTACTTTTTCAGTTTCCATTAACTAAATTTGGTCCGCCATTTGGTGGTTCAAAAGAAGAATATCTAAAATTATTTAGTAATGATTTTAATATAAAAACTTTAGAAACTGCATATAATTCGGTTAAACCTAGACAAGAAAACGAACTCTTTTTTATATTTACAAAAAAATAAACTAATGAATCAAAATATCATTTTAAACAATCAAGAAATTGATCATAAAATAAAGCGAATTGCTTATCAGATATATGAAACTTTTGTTGACGAAAAAATCATTGTTATTGCTGGAATAGCATCTAACGGGTATGTCTTTGCAAAAAAAATCGAATTAGTATTGAAAACTATTTCTCCGCTAGAAGTGATTCTTTGTGAAGTAACTGTAAATAAACTAACTCCAAATTTAGAAATAAAGACATCAATCTCAAAAGATACTTATCAAAACAAAGGAATTATCCTAGTAGACGATGTTTTAAATTCAGGCTCAACGTTAATGTATGGCGTAAAACACTTTTTAGATGTTCCACTCAAAAAAATAAAAACTGCTGTGTTAGTAGACCGAAATCACAAAAAATATCCAATAAAAGTTGATTTTAAAGGAATTTCGTTGTCAACTTCATCTCATGAACATGTTGCTGTGGTATTTGAAGAGAATAATAGTTACGCAGTTCTAAGTTAGTAAATCTATAATTTCATTTACAATTTCATCAATATTTTTATTATCAACACTAACTTTGTAGGTGGATTGATTGTAATAAAAACTTCTATCAAAAAGATGTTTAGCAATAAATTCTTTGAGCTCAATATCTTCTAAATACGCAATTAAAGGACGTTTTTGTTTCTCATTTATTAAACGCATACTTAGAGTATCTATAGATGCCTTTAAATATATTGAAACAACCTCATCTCCTTTCAAAAGTTCATGATTATTGAAATAACACGGAGTTCCACCACCAGTGCTAATTATTAAATCTTCATTTCTTAATAATAACTCTAAAAATAATTGATGTTCGAGTTTTCTAAAATAAAGTTCACCTTTTTTAGAAAAAAGTTTTTCAATACTCATTTTGCTTATTTCTTCAATCTCTTCATCAAGTTCAATGAAGGATATTTGCAACTTCTGAGACAATTTTTTAGATATTATCGACTTACCGCTTCCCATGTAACCAATTAAAACAACTTTCTTCATAGAATAAAACCTTATAAATTAAGACATTAAGATATATTATTAAAAAAAGGTAAATTTAAAACAAAATTGCTTTGAAAAATAAATAATATCGCCTTATATTTGCACCCGCGTTCAAGAAATGATAATGACTCGATAGCTCAGTTGGTAGAGCACATCACTTTTAATGATGGGGTCCTGGGTTCGAGCCCCAGTCGGGTCACTAAAAAAGTCGAGCATTTTGCTTGACTTTTTTTTATTTAGGCCACGTGGAGAAACGGTAGACTTGCCAGCTTGAGGTGTTGGTGCTCGAAAGAGCGTGTGGGTTCAAATCCCACCGTGGTCACATAAAGCAAGCAAAATATGCTTGCTTTTTTTTTATTTTAAAATTTAAAATCCTTTTGTTTATTTTTTTTAGTACTTTTGTTTAACAAAAAATAAAAAACAATGAACAGTGTAAAAAATACTTTCAGTATTAAAGACCTCGAAAATCTATCTGGTATAAAAGCGCACACTATTAGAATATGGGAAAAAAGATATAATGTTTTGGAGCCATTGCGTACAGACACCAATATTAGAATTTACGATTTGTCTGCACTACAAAAATTATTAAACATAACTTTACTTCATGATTACGGCTATAAAATTTCGAAAATTTCGAAAATGCCTCAAGAAAACATCCCTACATTGGTTCGTGAAATTGTATCGGCTAAAAGTGCTAAAAATCATGCAATAAGTTCTTTTAAGCTTGCAATGATGAACTTTGATCAAGCATTATTTTTTACTACTTACAACACGTTGCTTTCAGAAAAATCTTTTAGAGAAATTTTCTTTGAAGTTTTCGTCCCATTAATGGAAGAAATTGGTTTTTTATGGCAATCAGAAACTATAACGCCGGCACACGAACATTTTATTAGTTATTTGATTAAATTGAAATTACTTATAAACACTGAGAAATTTCAAAGTCAAGAACCAACAAGGTCTGATAGATTATTTGTGCTTTATCTTCCTATGAATGAAATTCACGAATTAGGATTAATGTATCTTAACTATGAAATTCTTTCAAATGGATACAAAACAATATATCTAGGAGAAAGTGTTCCTACTGATAGTTTAAAAGATTTAAAAAAATACTTCGACAATATAACTTACGTATGCTATATGACAGTTGAACCAAATAAATCTGATGTAAATCAATATATTAAAGACTTAAACGAAGAAATTCTTGACGAAACTTCAGAGTTATGGTTAATTGGTAGAATGAGCGAATATGTTGAACAAAAAAATATTACTCATAAAATTAGCATTTTTAACTCAATTACAAATTTAGTTGATGAATTATAATTTTATCACAAAATTTTTTTATTGTTTAACTTTTAATTACTTTTGTTAAACAATATGAAAAAAGAAATTAAAATAATAGGTTCGGGATTTTCTTCTTTGGCTGCAAGTTGTTACTTAGCCAAACAAGGACATGATGTAACAATGTTTGAAAAAAATAGCACAATTGGCGGAAGAGCGCGGCAACTAAAAAAAGAAGGGTTTACTTTTGACATTGGACCTTCATGGTATTGGATGCCCGATGTGTTTGAAAAATTCTTTGGAGATTTCAATAAAAAACCTTCAGATTATTATCAATTAACAAAACTATCGCCAGCATACAAAGTGTTTTTTGGAATTGATGATTTTATAACCATTGCAGATAATCTTCCTGAAATAGTAAAAACATTTGAATCCATAGAAAAAGGAAGCGGAGAAAAACTATCTTCTTTTATGAAAGAAGCACAAAGTAATTACAATATTGCAATAAAAGATTTGGTTTACCGACCTGGTGAATCGCCATTAGAATTAATAACACTGGAAACAGCAACTAAAGTAAATCAGTTTTTTTCTAACATTAGTAAAGACGTAAGAAAGAAATTTAAAAACAAGAAACTAATACAAATATTAGAATTTCCAGTACTGTTTTTAGGTGCAAAACCATCAGACACGCCTTCTTTTTATAGTTTTATGAACTATGCAGATTTTGGCTTGGGAACTTGGCAACCTAAAGACGGTATGTACAGTGTTATTCTAGGAATGGAAAAATTAGCCAAAGAACTTGGTGTAATAATTCACACTAATTCGCCAATTGAAAAGATAATTGTTGAAAATAAAAAAGCTGTCGGAATTGTAATAAATGGTAAAAAAATTGCAGCAGATATTGTATTGTCAGGAGCTGATTACCACCATTCCGAAACACTTTTAGATGTGCAACACCGTCAATATTCTGAAAAATATTGGAGCAAAAAAACATTCGCACCTTCTTCCCTACTTTTTTATGTAGGATTTGATAAAAAATTAAAAAATGTTGAACACCACAACCTGTTTTTTGATGTAGATTTTGATACGCATGCCGAAGAAATTTATGATAATCCAAAATGGCCAAAAGAACCATTATTTTATGCTAACTTTACTTCGGTAACTAATCAAGATTTAGCTCCTAATGGTTGTGAAAATGGTTTTTTCCTAATTCCAATAGCACCAGGAATAGAAGACACCCAAGAGTTAAGAAACGAATATTTTCAAAAAATAATTTCAAGATTTGAAACTATAACACAACAAAGTGTCGTAAATAATGTTATTTTTATAGAATCATTTTGCATAAATGATTTTGTTAAAGAGTACAATTCATACAAAGGGAATGCTTACGGAATGGCAAATACGCTATTACAAACTGCATTTTTAAGACCAAAACTAAAGAGTAAAAAAGTAAAAAGTCTTTACTTTACTGGTCAATTGACTGTTCCTGGACCAGGAGTTCCACCAGCATTAATCTCTGGTAAATTGGTCGCAGATTTAATACAAAAGCATAGCTAAATTTAAAAGAAATATTATGAAATCACTTTTTGACACCGTATCTTTTGAATGCAGCAAGAATGTAACAAAGGCTTATAGCACTTCATTTTCTTCTGCTGTAAAAATGCTTGCACCAACAATAAGACAAGATATTTACAATATTTATGGTTTTGTTAGATTTGCAGATGAAATTGTAGATACTTTTCATGATTATAACAAAGAAAATTTGTTTGATTTATTTGAAAAAGATTTGGAGACCGCTTTGCAAAATAAAATTAGTTTAAATCCAATTTTAAACTCATTTCAGCATACTGTTCACAAATATCAAATTCCAAATACTCTAATAAATGCTTTTATGAAAAGTATGAAAATGGATTTAATTAAAACGAATTACAATACCGTTGCAGAATACAACGAATACATCTATGGATCGGCAGATGTAGTAGGTTTAATGTGTTTGAAAGTGTTTGTAAACGGAAATGAAGAAAAATATAAAGAATTAGAACAATCGGCTATGCGTTTGGGATCTGCATTTCAAAAGGTAAATTTCCTTAGAGATTTAAAAGCCGATTTTGAAGATTTAAGTCGTACTTATTTTCCAAATACCGATTTGACTAAATTGGACGAAGCCTCTAAAAATCAGATTATAAAAGAAATTGAAGCCGACTTTGAAGCTGGTTATAAAGGTATTGTTAATTTACCTCTTGAAGCAAAATTTGGAGTTTATACTGCCTACATTTATTATAAAAAATTACTTTCTAAACTAAAGAAAACACCATCTACTGAAATTAAAAACACAAGAATTAGAGTTCCAGATTATCAAAAATATGGACTTTTTGCCAAATGCTATTTCTCTTACAAATTCAATATTATTTAAATTACAATTATTATGTGGATCCATATTCTCGTTTTTATTTTAACCTTTTGCATCATGGAATTTATGGCTTGGTTTACTCATAAGTACGTTATGCATGGTTTTTTATGGTCACTTCATGCAGACCATCACAAGAAAGATCACGACTCGTGGTTTGAAAGAAATGATTCCTTTTTTATTTTTTATGCTGTAGTTAGTATTGGATGTTTCCTTCTTTGGCAAAAAGGAATTTTAGAAATTGGAATTTCAATAGGTTTAGGTATTTTCGCTTATGGTTTGGCTTATTTTTTGGTTCACGATATATTTATCCACCAACGTTTTAAAATGTTTAGAACAGCCGATAATATCTATGCAAAAGGCGTTAGAAGAGCACATAAAATGCACCATAAACATATTGGCAAAGGAGATGGAGAATGTTTCGGAATGTTGTTTGTGCCTTTCAAATATTTTAAAAAATAAAAAAAATCCGATTCAAAACTGAATCGGATTTTTTAGTTTATAACTAACCTCAACCTTTTATTATTTTATAAATCCTTTTAGTGCATCTAATTGTTTCATATCTATATTGGACTCTTTTAAAATAGACATAAATGTCATTGCATCGGCTGGATTCATATCTTTTCCTAAAATTCGAACAACCGCAAATCCGTTGTCACTTTTTATTCCATACAAGATAAACTCATCAATATGATTTTCATCACCAATGTAACTTATTGAAGCACAATCTTTACCAGAACCAAACTTCATTAATTGTTGATAATTTAAAGTGTCTTTTAAAATAGCACTTACTTTTTTTCTTTCAATATCAAATTGTCCTTTATTTTTAGCATCCAATTTAAAGGCAAGAATATTCATTTTATTGAATGAGGATAGTGCTTTACTTTGTTCTAGAGTCAATTTAGTTTTGTCTAAATTTAAAATACTTGATGAAATATCAACGGCTAGAAAACCAGGTCTCTCTTGATTTTCAACAAAATACTTTTGCAATGTAGGCTCAGAATTGCAGCTGACTAAAAGTAAACTCATGGCTATAGCCAAATAAAAAATAGCTCTCATAATATTAGTTTTAATAGCTATGACAATTTCAGTTTATATTAAAATTGCCATAGCACATTGATTTATTATTTTTTACCTGCTTTTTTTAATTCTGAACCACCAGGTAAATTCATTTTATCTGTTAAAGCCGAAAGCTCATCCAAATCAAAATTACCAGTTAATGACATTAAGACTGACTCTTCTTTTCCTGATCCTTCTATAAACATTAAAAGTTCTTTTACTTGGGAGTCTGTTGTACCAGTTTTTACATAAATTTTTACATTTTTACCTTTTTCATTAATTCGCATTAACTCTTCTAAACCTGCTGTTTTTAAATATTTTTCAGCAGTAGCTTTCATCTCGTCTGATTTTTTATCGCTAGATGTAACAAAAACTTTTAAGTTATCTAGCTTTTTTATCAAATTGATATATTGTTGTGATTGCTTGTCTTTGGCATCAACTTTACTAAGCATTGAAAACATTTTTTTGTTTACAATTACGGTCATAATATCGTCTTGATTATCAAACTTATCAAAGACAGATTGTGCGAAAAAGCTATTAGAAACTAATACTAATGCGATTACTAAAATTAATTTTTTACTCATGATTTTAAAATTGTTTTTTTTGTTTTTGTGAATCGTTGATTTCATGATTTCTATTTGTTTTTTATTTGAACTTGTTTAAGATTATCCTCTTTTTAATTCAGATTGTGATTAATGATTTTATTTTTTAAAAATTTTATTTTTTGAGTTTTCATACTCGTTAATATAACTCACACTTTCTATTCCAGTATTTAAATGTTTAGAAACTAATGCCAACGCTCTTTGTGTTTCTTCTAAAGCTTTTTCTGGATCTTCATACGTTCCATATTCGCTTAGATTTGTTGTTTGTTCATTATATTTTGTAAACATAAAAGTACCTACTCCTAGCATTACAACAACCGAAGCTGCAATAGATATCCACATAACGATATTTCGTTTTTTAGTTTGTACTGGAATTTCTTGCGTAAACTGTTGTTCTTTTGCCTGAGAGAAATAACCAAAAATGGTTTGGTATTGCTTTAAATGCTGCGCAACATCTAATGAAGAAAAATAAACTTTAAGTTCGTTTTCTTCGGCAATACTTGTTTCTCCTTCAAAGTATTTTTCTAATAATTCTTCTACTCTATCCAATACCATAATTATGTGTTTTGGTCATTATTTCTCTTATCGTTTTTCTAGCTCTTGAAAGTGCAACTCTTATTGTTGCTTCACTCATATCTAGTATTTTAGCAATATCTTCAAACTCGTATTGCTCAATATCTCTCATTTGAATAATCAATTTTTGCTGTTCGGGCAAATCATTAATTATTTTTTCAACCCAACTCAAACTATCAATGTCTTCAATTTTTTGTTGTAAACTAGCTTGATTGTCAGTGTAATTATTATGAACAATAGTCATATTACTGGCTCGTTTCGACTTTAATTGATCTAAGCAATAGTTTTTGGTCATTGTCATTGCCATTGCTTCTATACTTTTCAATTCGTTTAAAGTTTCATTCTTTGTCCATAACTTTACTAGAACTTCTTGCGTAGCATCTTCTGCTTCTTCAGTACTCACGAGCAGACGTTTGGCCAATCTAAAGAGTTTATCTTTAAAAGGTGAAACTATCTTTATAAACTCGTTTTGTTGCATTGGTTTCTTGGTTATATAGTGAAGACGAATCACAATTTATTTTGTTACAAGAATAACTCTTTTTTTTTATATCTTTGAGATTGGTATTACTTAAATAGATTATAGCTATGAAAAAAATAGTATGTTTACTTCTGTCATTGGTTGCTTTTTTTTCAATATTAAGTTGTGAAAAAGACGATTTAGATGTTCCAGAAAATTTAAAAATTAATGATTTTGTTTGGAAAGGAATGAATTTATACTATTTATGGCAAAAAGATGTCCCTAACTTATCTGACAATCGATTTGCCAACCAAGATGAATTAAATAGTTTTTTAAATAATTATTCAAGTCCATCAACTTTATTTAATAGTTTAAGAACAGACAATACTATTGATAGATTTAGTGTTATTTACAGTGATTATTCAGCACTAGAAGGTGTTTTATCTGGAACTACGCTCAATAATGGTGTAGATTTTGGTCTAAAATATAAAACAGGAAGTACTACCGAAATTTTTGGATGGGTTAGATACATACTTCCCAACTCTGATGCATCTTTAAAAAACATTCAAAGAGGAGCAATATTTTATGCGGTAAATGGAACTCCATTAACTATTAGTAATTATCAATCTTTGCTCTCTGGATCAAGTTATACTTTAAATTTTGCCGATTTTAATAACGGAAATATAACTCCCAATGGCATCTCGGTTGCATTAACTAAAACTGCTTTAACCGAAAATCCTATTTATGCAACATCCATAATAAATCAAGGACCCAAAAAAATTGGATATTTAATGTACAATGGTTTTTATTCTGGTTTCGAAAATCAGTTAAATACTGCTTTTGGACAATTAAAATCACAAGCTGTAACCGATTTAATTCTTGACTTACGATATAATTCTGGCGGATCAATTGCTACTGCAACTAGATTAGCAAGTATGATTACAGGACAATTTATGGGACAATTATTTGCAAAACAAGAGTGGAATGCAAAACTTGAAGCCTATTGGGCTAGTAATAATCCAAACCAATTTTTAAACAACTTTACCAATAAAACAATAAGTGGTTCGCAATTAAATAGTTTAAATTTAACTAAAGTATATATTCTAACCTCTAGAAGTACAGCATCTGCAAGTGAATTGGTCATTAACGGATTAAAACCATACATTCAAGTAGTACAAATTGGTGATAAAACAACAGGAAAAAATGTAGGATCGGTAACATTATATGATTCTCCAAATTTTGGGAAAAGTGGTGCAAATCCAAATCATAAATATGCCATGCAACCTATCGTTCTTAAAACCATTAATGCAGCAGGTTTTGGAGATTATCAAACTGGTTTAGTCGCAAATTACTCTTTCTTAGAAGATTATGGCAACATGGGTACTATAGGCGATTCATCCGAACCTATGCTTAGTTATACACTAAATCTTATTTCTAACGGAGCAAAAAAAACACCATCAAGCCCTTCCAAAATATTCGAAAATTTTTCTGATTCTAAAAATATTGACCCACTAAGAAGTGAAATGTATGTTGAATTAAAATAAAAAAATGTCCAAAACTATTTAGTTTTGGACATTTTTTTTAAGAAACTTTAAAAAATTAATTAAAGTAAAACCCAGCAGGAATAACTCCTACAGTATAATTGTGCTCTAATATGCCTGTAGAAGAATACACATAAATTTTTCCATTAGAATTATAATCTCCAGCATCACCAACATAAACTTTATCATTGTGAACTGAAAAACTATAAACACCATAAACTCCTTGAGCAGTTGTAGTAAACAAAGCAGTAGTTGGCAAAGTTGTAGCACTTAAAGTAGATTTAAAAATTGAAGACCCAACTGTGTAAAAAACGTTATTATCAACAATATCTAAATTTGATGGATGTGAAGCAGCTGGAAAATTCAATGTACTAGTAACGGTATTGTTTGTAAGATTAATTTTTACAAAACTTCCGGCAGTTTCCGTTGGCGCATAACTTGGTTTACCACCACAAATAACATATAACGAACCGTTATTAACTTCTAATGAGTTTGGAACATCACCAACATTTATAGTAGTTGTCAAAGTATTATTAGTTCCATTAATTACAGAAATTTTGTTTCCGTAACCATATCCACCAGTCTGTGCAACATATAATTTATTGTCATTTTCAATAATTCGTTCTGGCCCTTCGGCAACCGGAATTGTGCTAGAAACAGCATAACTAGAAAGATTTAAAACTGCAACATAATCATCTGTTGGGATTCCAGCATCACCCCAATTTGTAACAAATCCTTTTCCGTTAGAAAAAGCTATGTATCTCGGATTATTTAAACCTGTTGTTATTGTTGCAACATGTACCATTGTATAACGGTTTACAACTTCAATTTTGTTAGAATAATTTAGAACTATAAAAGCCAAATTTTGATATAAACCAACATCTTGACCTGTATCACCAAGCGTAATTGTAGGATTTACAATTGAAAAAATATTGTTTTGTTGTGTAGCAAAATCATCCGATAAATAAGATACAGATGCGTCACCATGACCAAAACCACCTTGATTTAAAATTAAAACACCATTGTCATAACTTCCCAAAGGCGTTTCTACAACTGCATCATCATCACTACAAGACACAAAAAAAACAGAGCTTACTAAAGCTACAAATACTAATTTACTGAATTTCATTCTATTAAAAATTAAAGGTTAGATTTATTGTGTAATTTCTTCCTGGCAATGGTCGTGTACTCACGCTTTGATAGTTTTCATTGAAAATATTGAGTACATCAAAACCAAGTTTCAGGAATTTCTTTTTTCCAAATTGATAATCTATTCCAACATTAGAAACCAAATAATCATCGAGTTTATAAAAATTATCCGATGAAGTAAACACTTTACCGTTATATAAATACTGATAATGAGCTGATAATTTATTAAATGAATAAGCCAAAGCTGCAGTGAATTTATGATATGGAACATAAATTAATTGTTTCATTTTTACTTCATCTCTAGATATTGTGTAAGCATAAGTGGTTGTAAAATCAAATTTACTTTTACCAATTTCTTTGTTGTAATTCAATAAAAATTCGGCACCATAAGTTACAACATTCGCAACATTATTTGGTGTCCAATTGCCACTAGAACTTGGAGACCAACGCAATAAATCCTGAATTTTTATGTAATAATTGGTAAGCGAAAACGTAGTATTTTTAAATTTAAATTCGTGTCCAATTTCAACTTGATACGAACTTTCGGGTTTTAGATTCAAATTTCCACTTCCTTGATAATACAAATCGTTGAAGGTTGGAATTCTGTAATTTCGTGAGCCGTTTATCTTCAAATTATAAAATGAAAATACCGAAAAATTAGTTCCAACAGAAAATAAAATCGGACTTTTATAATTACTTGTAATTTCTTTTCGAACCGTAATTTCATATAAAAATTTGGCGAAAGGTTTGTGTTTCAACAATAAAATTCCCGATCCAATTTGTCTTTTATTGTTACCAATATCGCTTCCAAAACCTTTTGTTTGAGTAAAATCTATAACCGAATTCAGTTCTAATTTTGAATTAACTTTGTACAACAAATCATATTTTGCAGTAAATGTTTCGGCTTTGGCATCACTAAAAATTGAGGTCGCTGCATTCTCAAAATATTTATATTTTTCAGATAATAAAGCCAATTTCACTTTTGATGTAAATTGATTGTAACTTCCAATCCATTCTAATAAATTTCTAGTATTCAAGTCGTTATACTTACTTTTAGATGGCGCAGCAAGAGTTCCAGAAAAATGGCGCTCACCATCAAATAAATAACTGTACAATTTCAAAATATTTTTAGAATCCAATTTATAACCCAAATTCACATTGAAACTGGTATTGTAAAATTGTCCGTTTTCGTTCTTTTTATCAGAATCTAAATACTTATAATCGTTATCGGAAGAATTTCTGGAAATACTAATTTGCGAACTAAATTTAGCTGATGCCAGTTGCATTTTATAATTAACACCAAGCGTATTGAAACTTCCATAATTGGTTTGAAGTGTATTCTCAAATTTGTTTCCGAAACTTAAATCATTATTCAAGTGAATGCTTCCGCCGATAGCGCTGCTCCCATAAACTGAACTTCCTCCACCAGCACGAATGGAAATTGAATTAAAATCTTTGGCAGAAATAGTGTTGAAATCGGTTTGACCATTAAGTTGTGAATTGATGTTTATTCCATTCCAAATAACTGCTGTTTGTTGCGCCGTTGTTCCTCTAAACGATGGTGACGAAACCATTCCGAGTCCGTTTTCCTTAAAATAAATTACCGAATTGTAATTCAATAAAGTCGTTAGCGAAGTTTTATTGTTAGAAAGTATAGAATCTGGTAGTTTTAAAACTGACTGCGAATTAGAGAATTTTTTAAGCTGAACATCTGAAATTAAAACCTCGTCCAAAACGGTAATAGAATCTTGTTGCGCACAAATACATTGGCACACAAACAAAACTGCGAATAAAAACTGCTTTTTTAAAGTCATAATTTCTGAATCTTTTTTCCCGAAGATTCGATATTTGTTATAAAAAAGGCAGGTATCCTGGCTTGCGTCTTGTTGTTTACCTTCTCATTTTAGATTAAGGATTAAGGATTTTTTGATTAAGGATTTTAAAGTCCTAATTCAAAATTCTTAATTCCAGAATTTTCAAACAATGGTTTTGTAGTAACAACAAGCTTTGTAGCTTACAGTTGCGGGTACAGCTTTGGTTTTTATCCAAATTCCCTTTTAATGTGATTTTAATGATTCTAAATCACAACCTTATTTCGGGTGCAAATATAGACTAAATAAAATTCTTTCAAAATATTAAAACAATAATCTACTTTTGTGAAAAATTCATTTAATGAAAATCACAAAACATTTTATACTTCTTTTTATAGCTTTTTCAACATTGGTTCAATGCAAACAAGAAGCGAAAAATACAACTGAAATTTCTTCGGAAAATACAGTAAAATATGCCAAAGGTTTTTCTATTGAGAACTATGATGGCTATACAATTATTACTGTAAAAAATCCTTGGCCAAAAGCTTCTAAAACGTATCAATATATTCTAAAAGAGAAAAACGGAATTGTTCCTGAAAGGTTTAAATCATTGATGAAAATCAATATTCCTTTAAAAAATATTGTGGTTACTTCTACTACTCATATTCCGTCTTTGGAAATGCTAAACGAAGAAAAAACTTTAATCGGTTTTCCTAATTTAGATTACATTTCGTCAGATAAAGTTCGTGCGTTAATAGATGCTAAAAAAATAAAAGAATTAGGAAAAAATCAGTCATTAAATACCGAAGTTTTAATTGATTTACAACCCGAAGTCATCATTGGTTATGGCATCGATAACAACAATCCAACCTTAGATAATTTGCAAAAAAGCGGATTGAAAGTGATGCTAAACGGCGATTGGAACGAAGAAACTCCATTAGGAAAAGCTGAATGGATTAAGTTTTTTGGCGCTTTGTATGGCAAACAAAAAGAAGCTAACGAAATCTTTAATAAAATTGAAAAAGATTATCTAAAAACAATTGAAATTGCTAAAATGGCTACTTCAAAACCTACAGTTTTAGCTGGTGACATGTTCGAAGATAAATGGTATTTACCAAAAGGAACAAGTTGGGGTTCACAACTTTTAGCACAAGCAAAAGGCGAATATTTATGGGCAGCAACCTCTGGAACAGGAAGTTTATCTTTATCGTTTGAAACGGTTTTAGAAAAAGCTAAAGAAGCCGATTTCTGGATCACATCTGGACAATTTACTTCCTTAAAACAAATGATCGATGCCAATCCACATTATGAACAATTCAAGGCATTTCAAAACAAAAATGTATATTCGTTTACCAGAAAGAAAGGAAAAACTGGTGGCGTTTTATATTATGAATTGGCTCCAAATCGTCCAGATTTAGTGCTGAAAGATTTGGTTAAAATTTTGCATCCAGAATTACTTGTAGGCTATGAACCTTTCTTTTTTGAGAAGTTGAAATAAATTTTACACGAATTGCACGATTTTTCACGATTTTGATTCCGTTTAAAATTACACGAACTTAATTTTAACACTAATTGGATTACGCTTAAAATCACACTAATTCTTAATTAACTATTTACATTTAAAACTTAATTTTCTTAATTCCTTAATGGTTAAAAAACAAATGTTCCAAACTCGAAATACAATTCTATTTTCAATATTGACCTTGCTTTTGCTGGTGTCATTGCTATTGAATATTTCGTTTGGACAAGTTGCCATTCCGATAAAAGAAGTTTTTAAAAGTTTGTTGGGTTCACCTGCAAGCAAAGAAACTTGGGAATATATCATCATCAATTTTAGATTACCAAAAGCAATTACGGCAATTTTAGTTGGCATCGGATTATCAATTTCTGGATTATTGATGCAAACGTTATTTAGAAATCCACTTGCCGGACCTTATGTTTTGGGTTTGAGTTCGGGTTCGAGTTTAGGAGTCGCTTTTGTGATTTTAGGAGCCGGAATTTTACCAAGTTTTCTATCTGAAATGTTACTTTCGTCTTTCGGAATAATTATAGCTTCTTGCTTAGGAAGTTTATCTGTTTTATTATTGGTTTTGTTAGTTTCTAGCAAATTGCGTGACACGATGTCGGTGTTGATTGTTGGATTGATGTTTAGCAGTTTTGCAGGCGCAATCGTATCGGTTTTAACCTATTTTAGTACGGCAGAACAATTGCAAAAATTCACTTTTTGGAGTTTAGGAAGCATCGGAAATCTATCCTGGAACAATATTATTTTCTTATCAAATGCCGTTTTAATTGGATTAGTATTGAGTTTGTTTTCGATTAAATCATTGGATGCTTTGCTTTTAGGAGAAAATTACGCTCGAAGTTTAGGTTTGAATATTAAAAAATCAAGATTGGTTATTATATTCGCAACTAGTATTTTAGCAGGAAGTATTACTGCGTTTGCCGGACCAATTGCTTTTGTAGGATTGGCTGTTCCGCATTTGGCAAAATTACTTTTTCAGACTAGTAATCATAAAATATTATTTTTTAGTACGATTTTAATTGGAGCGATAATCATGTTATTTTGCGATATGGTTTCGCAAATGCCAGGAATGGATTTTACATTACCTATAAATGCGATAACATCAATTATTGGCGCACCTGTCGTGATTTGGCTTTTGCTTAGTAAAAAAAGAATGATTTAATTTGACAAAAATGGAAGACAAAAAAAACATTCTAATAACTTCAAATTTAAGCATTGGATACAAAACTAAAAATGCAGAAAATGCCATTGCTAAGAACTTAAACATCAATTTATCTGAAGGCAAACTTATCAGTTTGGTTGGCGCCAACGGAATTGGAAAATCTACACTTTTAAGAACATTAACTGGAATTCAAAAACCACTTTTTGGAACTGTATTTTTGAATAATAAAGACATTCAAACTTATGATTCGGTTGCTTTGGCACAAAATTTAAGTGTGGTTTTAACCGAAAGATTGCCATCGAGTAATTTGACAATTTTCGAATTAATTGCTTTAGGAAGACAACCTTATACCAATTGGATTGGAAAATTATCTAACGACGATTTAGAGAAAGTAAAAACCGCTATTGAACTGACTCAAATCAAACATTTATCAGATAAAAAACATTACGAAATAAGCGACGGACAACTTCAAAAAGTACTAATTGCAAGAGCTTTGGCACAAGATACGCCATTAATTATTCTGGATGAACCAACAACTCATTTGGATTTATTGCACAAAGTTTCAGTTTTTAAATTGCTAAAAAAACTATCCAAAGAAACTAATAAATGTATTTTATTTTCGACACACGACATCGATTTGGCAATTCAATTATCTGATGAAATGATTGTCATGACCGAAACCACATTTGAACAAGATGAACCCTGCAACTTGATTTCAAAAGGCGTTTTTGATACACTTTTCAAAAATGAAAACATCTATTTTGATGCTGAAAAAGGAAAGTTTGTTGTTACAAATTAATTCTTCCCTTTCAATAAATTAATACTCACAGTTGCAAAATCGGCATCTGGAAAACGCTTGAATATTTTTTCGTCTGGAAACAATCCGGCTTCGGCAGCTATTTTATTAAAAACATCAATTTCAACAATATATTGATCTGAAAAACCGTGTGTTGCATCGTAAGCTGTTGCAGCAGTTTTACCAATATTGGATGCTGTTAAAGTTGGTGAAATAGTATGCAATTCAATTAACAACAATCCGAATTTTGAAACATAAGGCGACCATTTTTGTAAATGCTCCAATAAATTTTGTTCTACCAAATTATTGCTAATTCTAACGCCACGATGCGCAAAAGCTCCAGTTGAACTACTGATGCTGTTAGGAGTTTCATTTTTTGGAGTTTCCCAAATTCGATTGTGATCTAAAAAAGTGCGCACATTTAATAAATCTTTCAAATCGATAGTATAATTTTCCATTAAGTCGTTGCTCAACAAATCGGGTCTTCCTATATCGCCAAAAATCACTTTTGCCCAAATATCAGCTTTGATTAAATTGGCACGAGTAACTTTTAAAGCCGCTTGATTATAATCGGCACCAACTAAAAATAACGGATAATCGTCAAGCATTTTTCCGCGTAAAGTTTGCCTGTCGACAACCTCGAAAATGTGTTGTAAAAAAGCACCGTTTCCGCAACCCATATCTAAAATTCCTTTGGGTTGTTGCTCGATCGGCAGGTTAAATAATTCGATTAAAATTTCGTCAACTACTTTAAAATAGGTATCGTGCGCGCCACCACTTCCCCAAACATTCATTTCTCTATCTACGTGAATTTCGTCTGCACCGTTATCTAGTAATCGCAAAACTGCTGGATTTCCGAACATTAATTCTTCAATTTTAGCAAATGTTGGCAAATAGGAAACCGTAACTCCATAAGCAGAAGCGCGTTTGGCAAAAAACAAACCCTCTTCTGTGAATTGATAATTGCCATTTTTCTCTTTAAACCAACCTAAAAACACAAAGAAATCTAGAATTTTAGTAAATAATTCTGGTGATTTATGATATTCTTCGGCGCGGAAAGAAATTTCCATGAAATATTTATGAAACATGCCGTTCATGCCCAATCGGACTAATGTGGGACCAACCAAATAACCTTCTACATGTTTCAGAATTTGATGTTGAATTGCAGCAATTTCGGTAGCATCAGAAAAAGTAATTCCGTAGTTATTTTTATATCTTTCGAAAATTAAATTCAGACGATTAAACGGTTCCTCTTCAAACAAACGCGGATGAAATTGACTTGAAAAATGTAACAAATCGACTACATCGTCATATAAATAAAACAACGAAAAAGCCGTTTTAGATTTATTATTTACAGTGAATTTTATTTCTTGAGTTTCATTATTTACATGATAATCTAAAAAACCTTGCGAGCACAAAACCCGAAGCCCAACGTTGAGATAACCTTCGTTGCATCGGAATTGCAAAACCAATCTTTCAAGAGTAACTTCTTGATTTTGAAGAATAAAATCTAGAATTCCTTTTTTACTTAATGCTACAGCAACTGGCGCGGTTGCCAATCCGTCAAGGTGTTTAAAAATGGTGCTTCGAAGTTGGTTTTTATCCATCATATTTTGAAATTTTGAAATTCTAGTCTTTCAAATATAAGGATTTATTTCTTTAGATAAAGAATGTAATTGTTACCAAAACTAAATTTAATTTGCAGTATTCTTCTCAAAACGAACTCGGTAAACCTGAAGTAAATTTTCTAACACATCAAATTTAACGTCTAAATTATCAATAGAAATTTTTTCATTATTAAAGGCAAAATAATTTGTAGAAGATTTTCCGTGCGATTCATTAAACACCCTATCATTATGAATCTGATTCCATGCTATCAAATCTGTTTTCTTCAATTTTATTCCTTCGCTGTTGATGATAATCTGTGGTGATTTATCAAAATATTTTTTTAAACAGGAAAAGAAACTATAAACGCCAATTAGTGGTAATAACATCCAAAAATATCCCGAAGAATGAGTCTCATAAAAATAAATTCCAGAAGCAATCATAAATACTCCAACTATAAATTCAATAACCATAGTAGATTTTGAAAAATAAATTGCGGTTTCTTTTGGAACGTTAAAATCATCATGATAAACATCTTTTTCTAGGAACTTTTTTTCCAGTTGTTTGAGTTTTTGCTTTTGCTCATAATTTATAATTTCGGTTTTATTGAACCAACTTCCGTCGTCCCAAATCAGCTTTTGTTCGATTGCTTTTCTTTTTAATTCATGGACGTTTCTCACGTTTTCAAATGCCCAAACTTTCCAATCAACCACAAAAAAACTCCATGCTAACCAACTTAGTAAAAAGCCAATTACAACCGAAATTCCAATTGCCCAACCACTGTATAATTCAACAGATTTTAGATAGATTCCAATTCCAATTGATGAAAATAAAAGAAGCAATGGAAGATAAACTAATTTCAATTTTCCTTTACTTAATGCTTGCTGAACGGTAACATTTTCTCTCATGCTATAATATTATTATTAAGAAATTTTCACTATATTCTTTCTATTAAATCGTTCTCTATGAATTTTAGCAGAATCAATTAATTCAAAACAACCAAAATTTAGTATATCAGTTCTAAATTGTATTTCTTTATGTTGACTTTGATCAAAGAAAACAAAATCATGTCGTGAATTTTTTCTCTTTCCAATTCTTATAATTCGCTCATTCTCTATGTTTTCCCAACTAATTATTGGTTCATTTTTTACTTTTATTCCATAAGAGTTAATGGTCAACTGAATTTCGTCTATTTCAAGATACAGTTTCTTTATTTTTTTAACTAAAAAATAAGTTGGGATTAGTAATAAAATTGATACTATATAATTGCCATTTATTATAGAAAGGTAAAACAATAAAAGAATTACGATTTGAATAAAACATGCACCTGCCATCTCAAATCTAGACACGTAAACTACAGTTTCTTCAGAATGCCATGTATTATTTAAATCGATAATTGGTCGCATGATTATTTTAAATTAATCTGTCTTTTAGCTTCTCCAACCACAAAAGCAACCGAATTGGCAATGTTAAAACTACGAATTAATTTTGACATTGGAATCGTCAAATGATTTTCAAATTGATCTAAAACTTCTTGACTCAAACCCTTACTTTCTTTACCAAAAACCAACCAATCTTCATCTTGAAACTCATTTTCATAAATAGATTTGTTAGCATGTGAACTCATCAAGAAAACTCTTGATTTATCTTTAATTTGAGCTATCCATTCGGCAACATTTTGATATTCGGTAACTTCAAGATGTACCCAATAATCTAGCCCTGAACGTTTCAGGTTTTTATCATTAATTACAAACCCAAACGGATGAATTAAGTGCAAACGACTTTCGGTTCCTACACACAAACGACCAATGTTTCCAGTATTGTTTGGGATTTCTGGTTCTACTAAGACTATGTTTAACATGGGATTAACGATTTTAGAATTTTGATTTTTGATTTAAGAATTACTAATATTTGAAAAATCTCCAACTTCGAGAACTTCTCCGGGTTTTAAATCATTTAAATAGATATTTCCAACACGAATTCTTACTAATCTTAAAGTAGGAAATCCAACCGCAGATGTCATTTTTCGTACTTGTCGAAATTTGCCTTCATTAATTGTGATGGATAACCATGAAGTTGGTCCGTGACGTTCATCACGAATTTTTTTGGCACGATCTGGAAAGTTTGGAACTTCTGGCAAAATTCGAGCTTCGCATTTTTTGGTTAAATACTTCTTTCCGTTAAAGCCAATTAAAACGCCATTTTTCAATGCTTCGATTGCTTCTTGAGTTACAATTCCATCCACTTGAACGTAATATTCTTTTTCTACTTTTTTACTGCGAACAATTTCGCTCATCATTCCGTCGGTTGTAAGCAAAAGCAAACCTTCTGAATCTTCATCTAATCGACCAATTGCCATTGTATTCTCTGGAAAATTATATAATTCTCCGAGTAGTTTTTTAGGACGTTTCAGCTCGTAAATAAACTGCGATAAATAACCGTAAGGTTTAAAAATTAGGAAATGTTGGTGTTGTGACATGAAATCTATTTGTGGCAAAAATACTATTTAATCTGATAAACAACTATTACATTTTTTAGTACATTTACATTCTTATACTTTTATTTTTATGACAGCTGTTTTACCTTTTTTATTAGTCTTTATTATCGCCTTAGCCATTGGACTTTTCCTTGGCAAACAATTATTCTCTGCCAATTCTAAATCGGAAAAAGCATCGTTAGAAGAGAAATCTAATGGCTTGTTATCACAAATCAATCAGTTGAAAGAACAATTTCAAAACGAAAGAAATCAATTTGAAAAACAAATTCTATCTGATAAAATAGATTTTGAAAAGCAACTTGCGTCTTCCAATCTTGAAAAAGAAACCATTCGATCCGAAAAAGAATCGTTAGCTATACAATTATCTAAAAAAGAAACCGATTTTGAAAATCTTTGGGAACGAAACAAAGAGCAGAAGCAAGAAGTGGAGCAATTGCAAGAGAAGTTTACTAAAGAATTTGAAAATTTAGCCAACAAAATATTAGACGAAAAAACATCGAAATTTACGGAACAAAATAAGGAAAATCTAAAAAATATTCTTTCGCCATTGCAAGATAAAATTCAGCTATTTGAAAAGAAAGTAGAAGATACACATAAAGAAAGCATCGATTATCATGCGGCTTTACGTCAGCAAATAGTAGGCTTGCGCGAAATGAATGCTCAAATGAGTAAGGAAACTTTGAATTTAACCAAAGCATTAAAAGGCGATAGTAAAATGCAAGGAAATTGGGGTGAATTGATATTGGAACGTGTTTTAGAAAAATCGGGATTAGAGAAAGACAGAGAGTATTTTGTGCAACAAAGTTTTGTTACCGAAGACGGAAATCGTGTTTTTCCAGATGTAATTATCAATTTACCTGATGGAAAGAAAATGATTGTCGATTCTAAAGTGACTTTAACCGCTTATGAACGTTACATCAATGAAGAAGACGACAGTTTAAAAGCGCAACATTTAAAAGAGCATGTAATTTCAATAAACCGTCACGTCGAACAATTGGGCAGCAAAAATTACCATGATTTGTATCAAATGGAAAGTCCAGATTTTGTATTGCTTTTCATTCCAATCGAATCGGCATTTGCTTTAGCATTAAATGAAGACACGAGTTTATACAACAAAGCATTTGAAAAAAACATTGTCATCGTTACACCTTCTACTCTATTGGCAACATTGCGTACAATTGATAGCATGTGGACGAATCAAAAGCAGCAAGAAAATGCTTTAGAAATTGCACGACAAGCTGGAGCTTTATATGATAAATTTGAAGGTTTTGTTTCTGATTTAATAAAAATTGGTAAGAAAATTGATGAGAGTAAAGTAGAATATTCTGGAGCGATGAACAAGCTTGTAGAAGGAAAAGGGAACCTAATTACTAGCGTTGAAAAATTAAAAAAAATGGGTGCAAAAGCTAAAAAATCACTTCCAGAAAACATTATAAACAGAGCAATAAGTTCCGATAATTCATTAACCGAAAACGAATAAATTATGTTACGAAAAATTATTTTATATTTTGTATTGGCACTTGTAATAATCTCGACTGCCTATTTTTCATTTGTGTATTATGCAACTTACAGCGAAGGATATCGCTCTGGTGAATTAATAAAAATCAGTAATAAAGGTGTATTTTTTAAAACTTGGGAAGGCGAATTGAGCCAAGGAATTTCTGGTGCTCAAATTTTTAAATTTTCTGTCATGGATAGCGATGAAAAAGTAATTCAGCAAATGAAAGATTTGCAAGGAGAATATGTAAAAGTTACTTATGTAGAACGTTACAGAACTTTTCCGTGGTGGGGTGAAACAAACTATTACATTTCGGAAGTAGTAAAAGAGGATTCACCGTTTAAAGTAAAATAAATGGAACCAATTTTTAAAACTATAAAATCCTCAAAAATTACAATTTCTGAGTTGATGTTGCCATCGCACACTAATTTTTCTGGTAAAATTCACGGTGGCTACATTTTATCATTATTAGATCAAATCGCATTTGCTTGCGCAAGTAAATTTTCGGGAAATTATTGTGTTACGGCATCTGTAGATACTGTAGATTTTTTAAATCCAATAGAAGTTGGCGAACTTGTTACCATGAAAGCCAGTGTAAATTATGTTGGAACTAGTTCGATGATTGTGGGAATAAGAGTAGAATCTGAAAATATTCAAACAGGAAAAGTAAAACATTGCAATTCTTCTTATTTTACTATGGTTGCCAAAGATGAATATGGAAAAAACATAAAAGTTCCGGGTTTAATACTTTCAAGTTATGAAGAAATTCGCCGTTTTTGTAATTGTATAAAACAAATTGCGCTAAAAAAAGAACGAAATCTACACGAAGAGATTTTCGACTACAAAACAGATGAAGCATTGTCAGCATTGAAAAACTACAATGTAAAACTCGAAATGAATTAAGACAGTTATTGCGAAAAAAAAAAAATTATGCACAAATTGATAAGTTAATTCAATAAAAATTAGGAAGTTGTCATTTTTTTCATATTTTTGAATTGAACAAACAAAACTTATGAAAAAATATTACGCACTAGCATTTTCGTTATTTTTATTTACGACAATTATAATTTCTTGCACAAAAAATGATGATGAAGAATATGTTCCAGTATCACCAGTTGTAGTAGATTTAACTCAAGTTCCCTATCAAAAATTATCTGATTATCATTTTTTTGAAGGCGAAATAAAAAATCTTGTCCCTTCCTTAAATGTTCTTCCTTATGAGCCTGCAAGTAGTCTTTTTACAGATTATGCCTTGAAAAAAAGATTTTTATGGATGCCAGTAGGTAGTATTGCTACTTACACTGCTGATAATAAAATTTTAAATTTTCCTACAGGAACGGTATTAATAAAAACTTTTTATTACAATACAATTCAACCTAACAATACAACGAAGTTAATAGAAACTCGTTTAATGATTTTAAAATCTGATGGTTGGAAATTTTATGAATATTTATGGAATGATGATCAAACGGATGCTATTTTAGTAAATGGTGTAGATTTTGAAAATGGAGGTTCGGTCAACCTTACGTTTAAAAAACCAAATAATGAAATAGTAACTATTGATTATAGAATTCCATCAGAACCAGAATGTTATGCTTGTCATAAAATTAATGAAGTACGAACTCCAATTGGGTTGAAGCCTCAAAATTTAAATTACAATTATAATTATGGTGATGGTGTAAAAAACCAATTATTAAAACTTAAAGAACAAGGTTATCTTCAAAGTTTTCCATCATCAATAGCATCAACTGTAGATTATCACGACACTTCTAAATCTTTAGAATTAAGAGCAAGATCTTATGTAGATGCAAATTGTGCTCATTGTCATCAAAATCAAGGAAGGTGTGATTATCGAGCATTAAGATTTAGTTTTGGATCAACATTAGATCCAGCAATGATGGGTGTTTGTGTAACTGCAGACGAAATAATAAGTCCTACATTACAGAAATTAGTAAGTCCGGGAAATTCTAGTAAATCTGTTCTTGTTTATAGAATTAGTACCAATGATGAAAGTGAAAGAATGCCTTTACTGGGTAGAACAATAATTCACGATGAAGGAGTAGCGCTAATGGAACAATGGATTAATTCATTAAATCCATCATGCAATTAAAAATAAAACAACTAACCAAAACCAAATAAACAAACAAATGAAAAAAACATTATATTTTATCATTGCTTTTTTTAGTTTTACGATATCCTTTGCACAAGGAACTTGTGATACTGCTGTAACTATTGCCATAGGTTCGACAACTACAGCTCCGGCTTTTACTAATGAAACTGGAACAGCTCCAACACAACTTTGTGGATTAGCAAATGGAGTTGGAACTAAAGGAAAATGGTATAAATTTACCGCTACTCAAACCACTACTTTAATTCTATCCACATTATTAAGTCAGAATAATAATGCCGATACACGAGTAATTATATATTCTGGAAGTTGTACTGCACCAGTTTGTATTGGATCTAATGATGATTATAACGGTACATTATCATCACAAGTCTCATTTAGTGTAACAACTGGAACAGTTTACACAATAGCATTTGACAATAAATACAGTCAAGTAGCATTTGATTTTACATTATCAGTTGCTCCTCCACCAGCTCCAGATAGATTATCCTTTACATCAATTGCAGTTGCTGGTATAACTGGCGGATATAATAATTGTATTGTAGATATGAATGGTGATTATAAAGATGACATTGTATCTGCAATAAGTACAACGCAATTGGCAATAACCTATCAACAAGCCGGAGGAACTTTTAGCACCTCAACCTATACGGTTCCTAATACCGCAATTCTTCCTTCTTGGAGTATTGCTGCTGGCGATTATGACAATAACGGATTTAATGATTTACTTTATGGTTCTGGTAGTGGTGTAACTTTTCTAAAAGCAAATGCAACTGGTACTGGCTATACAACCGATAGAAAAACGCAATCCTATTTAGTACAAAGAACAAATTTTGTAGATATTAATAATGATGGAAAACTAGACGGATTTGCTTGTGACGATAATGCACCAAACAGATTTTACATGAATGATGGAACAAACATGAACCACAATCAAGGAGGATTAGGTGACTTTACTACAGGTGGTAATTATGCAACTAACTGGTTTGACTATGATAACGATGGTGATATTGATATGATTATTGCCAAATGTGGACAAGGTGGTTCTGGTGTAGGTGGCAATATTAATCAGATGTATAAAAACAATGGCAATGGAACTTATTCAAATGTTGCAGCAGCAGCTAATCTAGCAGATCCAGAACAAACATGGTCTTGTGCCGTTGGTGATTATAATAACGATGGATGGATGGATGTAATAGTAGGTGTAAATTCTACTGCAAATGGAAATACTAATGTAAAAAGAAATAATGGTGATGGAACATTTACAAGTGTAACCACAGGATCTGGATATGAAACAATAACTGACACAGGAAGAGAATATGTGGCAGAAGATTTTGATAATGATGGTTATCTTGATGTTTTAGGAGCTGGAAATACTATTATGTTTGGAAATGGAAATTTTCATTTTACACCTAATCCAAATTCTTACGCTATTTCAACAGTTGATAGACCAATTGGAGATTTAAATAACGATGGATTTATAGATATTCAAAACGGAAATAATGTATTGTTTAATAATGGAAATTCTAATCATTGGATAAAAATTAATTTACAAGGTGTTCAAAGTAATAGAAACGGAATTGGTGCACGAGTAGAACTATATGGTCCATGGGGTTTACAAATTAGAGATGTACAAAGCGGAACAGGATTTCAAAATATGAGTTCAATAACGGCACATTTTGGTATTGGAACTGCAACAACAATAACAACTGCAATAATTAGATGGCCATCTGGAGTTGTTGATGTTATTAATAATCCATTAATAAATCAATCTCTTTTAGTACTTGAAGGTTCTTCGCCATTGAGTAATAATACATTTACAACATCAGAGTTTAGTTTATATCCTATTCCTGCTAATGATGTTTTGAATATTACAACCGCTAATTTAAAAATGATTTCTGGAAAAATATATGATTTAAACGGAAAAACAGTTTTAAAATCTACAATAAATGATGCTTCAATAAATATTGAGTCTTTACAATCTGGAACATATATTCTTATGCTAACGGATGAAAATGGAAAAGTTCATGCTCAAAAGTTTATAAAAAAATAAATTAAAATTTTAATATATTTACAAAACTTCTGTTATATATAAAATATAGCAGAAGTTTTTTCTTTTTTTACTATATTTCACAAAATTATATTAGATGAAAATACTATCAAAATTAGCTGTTTTATTGGTTCTAACTTCAACATTAGCTACTGCACAAAAAAATATTGATCCAACACCAGAAGATATTATATTGGCAAAAAAAATAAGATCAACTTATGACAAAGATGATGTAGCCATTCTTGAAAGTACAGAAAACATAACTTTTGATTTAAACAAAAATGAATCTAAAGTAGTTGTTAATCATAGTTTGAAAGAACGATTAATGAATATTAATCACAGAGCTACTATTCAAAAATATGAGTTCTATGATAGCGAATCAAAAATTGAAACCTTCAATTTAAAATTTAGAAACGACAAGAATACCAACAATTACATAGCAGATGAGTTTTATAAAGACAAAGACTTATTTTATAACGATGCAAGAGTAAAATATATGTCGGTAAATTTTCCCATTCAAGGATATACATACAACTATGAACTTGAAAAAAAATATGAAGATGTAAAATATTTTACCGCACTTTATTTTAATGATGAATTTCCAGTTTTAAAGAAACAAATTGTGGTTACAGTACCAGAATGGCTTACAATAGAGTTAAAGGAATTTAATTTTGAAGGGAAAAATGTGACTAAATCACAAACCAAAGATTCTAAAAACAATAGTGTTTACACCTTTACAATAAATGATGTGCCTGCGCTTTACAAAGAAGAAGATTCGCCAGGAAGAAGTTATATTTATCCTCATATTTTATTAATAGCGAAATCATATTCATTAAAAGGAAAAGAAATTACTTTATTTAATTCATCAGCCGACTTGTATAAATGGTACAAATCTTTGGTAGATTTAATGAAAGACGATACAACGGTAATGAAGAGTAAAGTAACAGAATTAACAAGTACTGCCAAAACCGACGAAGAAAAAATAAAAAATATTTATTATTGGGTACAAGACAATATAAGATACATAGCATTTGAAGATGGCATTGCAGGATTTAAACCTGATGAATCCAATCATGTATTTGAAAATCGATATGGTGATTGTAAAGGAATGGCAAATCTTATTAAACAAATGCTAAAACTAGCAGGATTTGACGCTAGATTAACCTGGATTGGGACTAAACATATTGCTTATGACTATAAAACACCGTCATTAGCAGTAGATAATCACATGATTTGTACCTTAATTTATAAAGGGAAAAAATATTTTCTAGACGGAACTGAAAAATTTAACTCTTATGGAGAATATGCTGAGCGCATTCAAAACAAAGAAGTTATGATAGAGGATGGAGATAAATTTATAATAGACAAAGTTCCGATGGCATCTTATGAAGGTAACAAAGAAATTTTCAAGGCCAATTTATCAATAGACAATGAGAAACTTCAAGGCAGTTGTTCTAAAAGTTATTTGGGCGAGAGTCGTTCACAATTTTTATACATTTATAACAGTTTTAAGAGCGATAAAAAATCGGAAACACTTGAAAATTATTTATCGAAAAGTGATAAAAACACACATGTTACCGATGTAAAAACATCAGATTTAAAAAACAGAGATGCCAAGTTGGTTATAGATTACAATGTTTCTGTAGAAAATAAAGTTTCAAGTTTTGACAACGAAATGTATGTAGATCTAGAATACATGAACGAATTTAAAGGGTTTGAGCTTAAGGATAGAAAAACAGATTATGAATTTGATTATAAAAAAAATTATGAATCTAATGTTACACTAGCTATACCAACTGGTTATAAAGTAACCAAACTCCCATCTGATTTAATTGTGAAAGAAGCAAACTTTGACATAGCTATCACTTTTCAAAAAACGGATAAAGAAATTATTTATAAAAAATCATTTATTTTTAAAAATGCTGAAATAAAAGCCTCCGAAATGAGCAATTGGAATGCATTTATTAAAAATTTAATTGCAAATTACAACCAACAAATTACCTTTACAAAACAATAAAACTAAACAATGAAAAAAATATTTTTATACTTATTTATAGCAATTGGTAGCGTATCATTTTCTCAAGATAAAGCCAAAATTAAAGATTTATTTTGGGGAAAAACAGATCAATACAAAACGGCAACTACAATTCCTGAGAAGTGGAAAAATGAGTCGGCAGTAATTATTTACAAATATGAATTTTATGATTATCATAAGTTTGGCGCAAGCGTAACTTATTCTTCTGCTATTAGAAAAAGGATAAAACTACAAGATCAAGCTGCGGTCACAGAGTTTTCTGAGTTTTCATTTAAAGACAAGTTTTATTCTAATAAAGGCATGCGCTCATTGGGAAGAGGAACTAATGTTATTGGTATAAAAATTGTAAAACCTACTGGAAAAGAGATTGAAATAGATGTAGAAAAAAATGCAAAAGAAGTTGATAAAGAAAAGAAAATAGCTATTGCAAATTTAGAAATTGGTGATATTCTAGACTTTTATTATTATAGTGAAGAACCTTTTAAGTCAATATATGAATTTGGATTTGAACCAGAAGAATCGCCAATTGGTGATGTCTATCCAACAATGGATATGAAGTTGGCATTTGATACAGAAAATGATTTTTTCATAAATTTCAACACCTACAATGGTGCACCAGAATTGAAAGAAATTCCAACCAATAATAGTGGTGAAAGAAAGTATGAATTGAATGCTAAAGATATTGATAAAAACGAATTTCCGCGTTGGTTTTTACCGTTGGCAGAGTTGCCATGCTATAAATTTCAGGTATTTTTTGCTCGTTCAGGAAAATTTGAAAAACGAGCAGATGCATTTCTATCTGATAAAGAAAAGGAAATAAAAAAGACCGTTACCAAGGAAGACATCTTCAATTATTATGATGAAAAGTTTAAACCCAATGGCTCCTTAACTGTCATTAATGATTATCTAAAAGGTAAAACTTTTGCAAATGATGAAGAGAAAATTAGAGATGTATATTATTATACTCGACACATGTTTTTTACTCAATATATTGAAGCAATGATAATTACAGACGCAACAAAATATTATGCCTTAGGAAATTATGGAAATCCTATTTTCTTTAGAACAGAAGAATCTTTCATTAATTATTTTATGGAATATTTAAAGAAAAACAATTATGATTATGATATTATTGTAGGAACTCCAAGGTATAATGGAACAATTGAAGATTTGCTAATTCAAAAAAATGTAACCGTATTATTGAGGGTAAATACAAAAACACCATTATTTCTAGAATATTTTTCACCCTATACAAGTGCAGATCAATTTAATTATAACCTCGAAAACACTAAAGCTTACGCGCTACAGATTGCCAAAGGAAAACGAGTTGTAGATGCAATAAATGTCTCCTTACCTGCAAGTACAATGCAAGATAATGTTTCTAAAATTATTTCTACAGTTTCAGTATCTGAAGATTTTACAGGATTAAATATAAAAAAGGAATCTTCTTATTTTGGTCATTTAAAAGAAAGTGAACAAAGCGATAAACTATACTATTTTGATTATGCCTTTGAGGATTATAAAAAATATGGAACAAAATCTGTGATAGAATATGTAAAAAATAAAAAAGATAAAGAGCGTTATGGTAAAGAAATTGATGCTGTTGTAAACAAACTAAAAGACCAACAGAAAGAGGCTTTCAAGAAATCTACAGCTGATGAATATGACTTTGAAATTGACGATCATAAATTTGAAATAAAAAATACTGGCCGTTTTGGAAAAAAATCACCATTGGTATATCAAGAGGATTTTGCAGTTAAGAATAATTTAATTAAAAAAGCTGGAGAAAACTACTTGATAGAAATTGGAAAATTAATTACATCGCAAGTAGAAATTGATAAAAAAGAAAAAGAACGTAAAAACAATGTTTATATGGTTTATCCTAGAGCATTTGAAAATGAAATTAGAGTAGCTATTCCTGCTGGATATTCGGTTGCTGGACTAGATAAACTTAATAAAAAAGTAGAAAATGAAACTGGCGGATTTGTAAGTTCTGCTAGTATTGAAGGAACCAATTTGGTAATTAAAACCAATAAATATTATAAAAATTACTACGAACCAAATAGTAATTGGAACAAAATGATTCAGTTTTTAGATGCTGCATATCAATTTACACAAGAAAAAGTTTTATTAAAGAAAAACTAAAAACTACAAGAAACGCTCAATTAAAATTGGGCGTTTTTTTATAGAGAAACCTGTTCATAAAGATTTAATTTATCAATATGCAACAACGTTTTATTATTATCTTGACTACGAGTAAACATTGGTAAAAACTTTGCTCCATAAATTATTTCATCAAATGTATAAGACGATCTTTTCACTACACTTGTGCTGTACATATCGTCGAAAACCTTGATAAAAACAATAATTTCTCCAAGAGTATTTTTTATATCAGCTTCATTCAATTGGTACAATGGACTGTCCTCAGTAATGGGATGAACCAAAGTCCAACTTAAAGTAAGCGCATTTACTCGATCTAGTTCTAGGTCTAATGTATAAAATTTATTAACCATTTTTCCTTCTTCTTCAGTGTGAATACCCATTGTAATCTTGGCTTCGGCATCAGATAAATTAGTGTTTTTATGTGGTGACAAACGCATCATTAATGCAGTTGCACCTTGAAATGGTGCAATAAGAGCATTATCAGAAAAAACAATATGTGCTTTTGGTTTACTAAATCGTCCATAAAATAAACCTGTTGCAATTGCAAAACTCAACAATCCAAAAAGTGCCTCTACAGAAGCCACAAAACTAGTTAGAAAACCACTTGGGCTAATGTGACCGTATCCTACTGTTGTGTAAGTTTGGATACTAAAGAAAAAAGATTGACCAAATTTATCTAGCTTATTTATAGCATCAATCCCATTGAGATGTTCAACACCAATTAAATAATAAATACTAGCAAAAATAAAATTTATAAGAAAGTAAAAAGCAAAAATAATAAATAAAAATTTCCATCTTGGTAGGGTTAACATTGTATGGTACCAACTTATACCGTCAAAAAAACCTATTCCGGTTTTTCGCACATTAGCATTTCCAGATTTTGTAACAAATCTACCTCCATAACTTGAAGCATTTGTACCAAAACCAGTATTTTTAACGGTTTTAGCTTTAGTATTTATTTTCTTTAAAAACGCCATTTATTTATATTTAAGTGAGAATAAATTAGAAAAGTACCTTTAAAAAAAGGATTCAATTACAATTTAATTTTATTTAAAAAAGCAAGTCCAACATTATTAAACTCATCAGAAATTTTCAATTTATAATTTAAGTATGAATAAAAAATAGTAATCAAAATTGACTTCAAACCTATATTAACAATAGTATAAAACTGAAAATCCCAAAAGAAAAATAGAAAAAAACAAGCTACTAATATTCCCAATGAATAAACTGTTTTTAGTGTAAAAGGGAACAAATTCATCTTCTTTACAACATAAAAAAACTTGATTGTATTGTAAGTCGCGACGGTCAATAATGTAGCAAAAGCGGAACCTTCAATTCCATAAAGCGGAATAAAAATCATGTTGAGAACAATCATTAAAACTACCGTAAAAACACCAAATAAAAGTACAGTTCTATAATGCTTAGTATTGACAATAATAGAATTATTATTTCCCAAAAGTACATCATAAAACTTGGACAAACCAATCATAAAAACTACCCAAATACCACCACTGTAATCTTTTGGAATAAGATGGTACAGTTCTTTTATGTTCAAGAAGATTAGCATCATAATAAAACCACCAATTACTTGAAGATTTATAGAACTTTTCTTGTACAAATCGTTCAATTCGTCGTGTTTATTTTCTACCATTAGTTTAGCAGTTATTGGTGCAATAATTTGAGTCATAGCGCGACTAGGAACAGCAATTACAGTAGAAATAAATATAGCAACAGAATATAGAGCGTTCTGACTTACGTCTATATATTTAGCAATCATTACTTTATCAAAATCTATAAGCATTACCGCAACGCCACCAGAAACAATAATAAAAAAAGAATATTGAATTATTTCTTTCAAATTATCGGGAATCACTAGCCTTAGTATTGGTTTTCTAATGTTTATGGCATACAACATCATTGCTACAAACTGAGCAAAATAGACTATTACAAGACTGTAAATAAAAGTAGATTTGGTTATCCAATCTAAATGAACAGCGAACAGCAAAGCCATGATTATAAATCGGGCAAGAACTTCACTAATTATATTTCCTACAACTGATTGCATGTGTACTTTTACCCAGGCATAAAAAACTTCAAAATAGGCCATAAATAAACCTATTATTGGAATTAACCAAAAATAAGGTTCCAATTCGGGATTTTTAGATATCCAACCGTATGAAATTGAATCATAAAAAATATAAAAAATAGAAGCTATAGGAACAATTAAAACTAGTGGCATAAACAACATAAAGGTTAGAAATTCTTCTTTTCCTTTCTCTGTTTTATAATGCGAAAAAAAACGGATTAATGTGTTTTGAACTCCAAAAGCCATTATAGGCATTAAGATATTGGCTCCAGAAAGTACCGTTGTTACAATTCCGTAATGCTGTTTTTCTAGAAAATTGGTGTACAAAAACAGTGCATTAACAGCACCAATACCAAATCCGAAGAAGGTAATGATGGTATTTTTTATTGATTGCGATTGTACTATTCCCATTTTTTATTTGATGTTTACTATCAGAATTTAATTATTTGTTTAAATTAACTTTCCAAGAAAGATCTAGACTCAACGTATGCTCATATTTAAAATTTGAACCCGAATTAATTTGAAAAATTGTTGGTTTATATACTAATCCAACATAAAAATTATCGCTCAATTGATAATATCCATTTACCAAAAAACCAAAATTATATGTTTTTCTATCTATTTCCAGAATTGTTCTGTTAAATTCATTTTCAACATTTTCATTATAATACCTCCAATTATGTATTGCATATAAAATTCCATAACCGTATGTAAATCTATTTAAATTATAATTATCTGAAATGCTATAATTTACTGATTGATACCATTCACCTCCGCTATCGGAAACTGGAACGGGAATAGGAACAAAAAAATCGATTATGCCACTTGTATTAAAAGCTAGAAATTTATTTTTTTTATAAAAATAATCTAAACCACCCGAAATACCCAAAAAACCAGTGCTAGATTTATTAAAAGCAGCTGTTGAAGGAAAATAAAAATTATTTATCCATGGAATTGAGACAGTCAATTTGAATTTTCCCTTTTGGTCTTGATAATTTTTAGCTATCGCATAATGAACTTTTTTCTGAAATGACATTCTTTTGATAACTTTTGAAGTATCCTTAATGTCAATAAAAATCATCTTTCCATAATAAAATCTTTTTTCATTAGTTAAATCAATCAAATATGAAAATGGCGGATAAAAAAATAAATTTCCAATAATAAATTTTGGTGAAATTCTAGATTTTAAAATATGATTTTTAGAAACAGTGTCGTTTATAAAAACAATTGGTAAGTCATTTTTTGATCTTTTAACCGATACGGAAGCAGGAAGATTATAAATGCTATCGTAAATCTTTACTTTTGCATTTTCTGCATTAGATTGAATTTGAATTTGATAGTTTTTTTTCGAAAAAATAGTAGCGCATGATATTAATAATAAAGGAATCGCAATTAAAAAAAAATATTTTTTCATTAATTTTGATTGATTAAGTTAACCAACTTTTCTGTCAAACTCTTTCGAGAATATTGTTGCAATCCAACAGGATAAACTTGCAATTTCTTTACTAAATACAATTCGAAATAAGCTAAGATTGTTTTTTTTAATCGTTCTTTTTCGCTGTAAGTAAAGAAAACTCCTGTGTTAGTGGAAGTTATGATTTCGGCAAAATCAGAATCTTTTGGACCAATAGCAATTATAGGTCGTTCCGAAACCATGTATTCGAATAATTTTCCGGGAATAATGCTCTTGGTATCTTTAGAATCGATTTCTATTAATAGTAAAACTTGCGATGTTCTTTGGTGCTGAATGGCTTCAATATGGGACACATATCCAAGATTATCACAATATTTAAATAATTGAAAATCAACAATACTGTCTATAATTTCTTGACTAGTTTTACCAATTAATTTGAGTTGAAAACAATCGGCAAAAAAAGAATTTTCTGCAATCAATTCCTGCAAAACTTCCCACAATATCTTAGGATTTCTATCGGATAAAAACGAACCAATATGCGCCATCGTGAACTTTTCATCCAATGGTTGTTTGGTTATTTTTTCAACATCATAACCGTTGGTGATTACCGCAATGGGTTTGTTAGTGATTGCTTCAAATTCGGTTTTAGTAGTTTTGCTTGTTACAATAATTGTATCAGCAGTATTTAAAACTTCCTTTTCTAATTTCTTATGTTTTTTATCGGCATACGAAGACAATTTTAATGCTTTATGATACCCAATTGTTGTCCATGGATCACGAAAATCGGCAAACCATTTTATAGTCAACTCTTGTTTTAATTTTAGACCAATTAAATGCAATGAATGTGGCGGACCAGAGGTTACAATAGTATCAATATTGTTCTCTTGAATGTACTTTTTTAAATAAGTTACCGATGGATTTACCCAATAAACTCGTGCATCTGGAATGAATAAATTTCCTCTAATCCAAAGAAGTATTTTTTCTATGAACGATTGTTTTTTAGCATTTGGAATGATTCCGGAGCTAATTTTTTTGGTTTTATTTTTAGAAAAAAAACCTGCTAATTGATAAGGTTCAAAGATTTTATTTTTTAAAATCACAGCTTTATCAGAAACCTCATTAACCAAACCTTCATCAACAATAGGATAAGTAGGATTTTCTGGAATATAAACTATTGGTTGAACTCCAAACTCGGGCAAATACTTGACAAACTTTAACCAACGTTGTACTCCTGGTCCGCCAGCTGGAGGCCAATAGTAGGTAATTATTAGAAGTTTTTTTTGATTCAAGGTTTGAATTTAAATGGTAAATATACTGATGGTTTATTCTTGAGTCTTAACTTTCTTTCTTTCAAAATAAACGCCACCAACTAACAATAATAACATTCCGATAGAGCTTACTAATGCAATTGTACTTCCTGTTTTTACAACTTGTGGTTCAAATTTGAATTCAATTTTATGATTTCCTGCAGGAACATACAGTGCTCTTAAAGCATAATCAACTTTAAAATGATCGGTTGCTTTTCCGTCAATGTAGGCATTCCATCCACTTTTATAATACATTTCTGAGAAAACAGCTAAGCCTTCGTTTTTATTGTTAGAAACATATTTTAAATCATTGGGTTTGTAACTTGTCATTGAAATTGTTGCCGTTGAATCTTTAATAAATTTTTGTAAACCAATAACTTTAGTAAAAGGCTCTGTTTGAAAAATAGCTGCATTTTTAGTATCTAATTTATCTAAACCTTTCATTTCTTCGTCGGCAGAATTTACTTTTTTCAATTCTTTAACAAACCATGCGTTTCCGTTAGCATCAGGATTGTTGGTTGGAAACTCCTCGCCTTTATCGTTAGTTTGAATGATGTATTTAACATTCAACATATCAATTACTTCTTTATTATTTTTTGCAATTTGATAATCAAACAATTCTTGCATTGCTCTTGGTTTTACAGCACTGTAACCTCCAATTGATTTATGAAAGTAAGAAGCTCTTGCGCTTGATAAATTGCCATCCACTTCCAGAACTCTATAATTAGTAGTGTCTTTAAGAATTTGAATATCCGATTGGCTTGCTTCAAACGGAACGTCTACCTCTCTTGCGCTCACAAAACTTTTACTACTCACATAATTTTTATCTACAAAAAACAAATCGGAAACCATAAAAAGTCCAACTAAAACAATAGCTGTTGTTTGGGCTAACTTATTTTTGGTATATAAATAAAGTACTAAACTAGCAATTGCGATAAAAAATCCAGAACGCAATAAATCAGCTGCATACAAACTTTTTCTATCTTCTTTCAACGCATCAATAAAGCCAACTCCAAACGATTTATCTTGACTTTGACTGAACATTTCTCTCATTTGTCCGTCCATTGCTCCCACAAAGTCAAACGAATTTTTACATAAGAATAGTAAAACTATCAAGCCTAAAGTTGTTGCTGCAGCTTTCCATAAACTATTCAATTGTTTTTCTTTATTGGTTGTAAAAAACGAATGAAAGCCCATAATTGCAACTACTGGAACACACAATTCCAAAATAACTTGAATAGAAGATACTGCTCTAAACTTGTCATACATTGGAACATAATCGATAATTAAATCGGTAAGAACAGAAAAATTTTTTCCCCAAGAAAGAACTAATGAAACAATGGCGCCAACAAGAAAAACATATTTTATTTTTCGTTTGTCGTGGTACATTCCAAGTACAAACAAGAAGAAAACTATTGCACCAATGTATGCCGGAGCAGCAACACTTGGTTGTTCACCCCAATAAGTTCTGGCATAATATGATGTAAATTGTTTAGCCTCAGCTTCTGAAGCGCCATATTTAATCATGAAATCATAAACAGATGAATCTTCGTTTAGCTCTTCTGCGCTTCCACCACCAAAAAGTCTTGGAGCAATTAGATTTAAACTTTCTAAAACGCCATAGCTGTATTCGTTTATATATTCTTTATCTAAAACCGAGTTACTTGTTTTCTTAGTTCCATCTGGTTTAAGTTGCAATTCGCTTTTCCCTCTTGTACTAAAATCTGCATATTCTTTGGTTGCCAATAAACTTGTTGCATTGGCTCCAACTGCAAGAATTATTGCTCCAACAAAAGTTCCCATCACTTTTAGTAGCGCATTATAGTCTTTACTTTTTATAAATTTATACGAATAATAAACGCCCAATGATACGAGTACAATCAACAAATAATAAGTCATTTGAAAGTGATTGGCATTAATTTCTAGAGCTACGGCTAACATCGTAATCAAACCTCCAAGAACATAGCGTTTCCTGAAAACCAAAATTACTCCTGCGATAACCATTGGCATGTAAGCAATTGCATGAGCTTTGGCATTGTGACCTACGCCAAGAATAATGATTAGATAGGTAGAAAAACCAAAGGCTAAAGCTCCGAAAAATGCTTTTAATGGATCTATTTTTAAAACCAAAAGCAAGGCATAAAAACCAAGAAAATAAAGAAATAAATAATCGGCAGGACGAGGTAAAAATCGTAAAGCATCGTCTAAATGTCCAATAAAATCATTTGGATATTTTGCACCCAATTGATAGGTTGGCATTCCTCCAAAAGCAGAATTGGTCCAGTATGGCTCGGCATGTTCAGTACTTCTAAAATCATTTTGCTCTTTGGCCATTGCAGTATATTGCACAATATCCGATTGACTGATTTTTTTTCCTTGTAAAACCGGATAAAAATAAATTATTGCAATAAAAACAAAACCTAGAATGGCTAATAAATGAGGATATAACTTTTGAACCTGCTTCATAATATGACTTTAAATATTAGATTTTAACTGGTGTAAAATCTTTAAACAATTTTGATTTTTGGATAATTTTTGATTTCAAAAAAACTAATCAACTTCTTCATAGTCGATGTATTCACCCACTTTTTTGGTCTCGCGAGGTTTATCGCTTTTGGATGTTTTAGAATAATTATCTTGATTTTGATTATTTTGCTGTGCTTGTTGTTGAAATTGTTCAGTTGCTTTTTCGACTACTTTTTTTGCGATAACAGGTAAAAATAGACGTGCTAAAAATTTTAAAGCATAAATAATAAAAAAAATCCAAAATAACGTTTTTACTAAACCTTGTAAACTTGCTTCTTGCATAACATTAAATATTTTGTCAAAAATACTAAATTACCACATTCAAAATTAGGAATACGTCTTAAATAAATAATAAAATATAGTACATTTGGATTTCCAAAAATATAGAATTCTTAATATCATAATTATGAAATTAAAACTTTTAGTTCTTTTTACCTTCTTTTTTGCTTTCGAAAACAATTATGCACAACATACCGATGTGATTAATTCTAATCGACCAGGCGAATCTATGTCGGCATTTGCAGTAGGAAAAACGGTGATTCAAGTTGAAAGCGGTGTAAGTTATTTAAGTGAAAAACACAATTTGCTTAATTATAAAGCAACTGGGCTAGGTTTAGATTTCAACACACGATATGGCTTTTTTAGAGAACAATTGGAAGCTATTTTGGAAATAAACTATCAAAACGACAATTATACATCTGAGGAATTATCGATAAACAGAAAAGGCATTAAAGCATCAACATTAGGATTAAAATATTTGGTTTATGATCCTTTTAAAAATTATGAAGAAGAAGTAAATGTTTACAGCTGGAAAGCCAACCATAAATTTAAATGGCATCAATTAATTCCAGCAATTGCAGTTTATGCTGGTGCAAATTTAAATTTTAGCTCCAATCCTTTTTTGTACGGTAAAGAAGAAATTAGTAGAGTTAGCCCAAAAGGAATGCTGATTACTCAAAATATTTTTCCCGGAGCTTGGGTTTTTGTAACAAATATTTTTGTAGATAAAATAGGTACAAACAATCAATCTATTGGTTATGTAGCCACACTAACTAAGGGATTTAACGATCAATGGTCGGCATATCTAGAAAATAAAGCTATTGATGGCGATTATTATGCCGATGGAATTTTCTCTACAGGAGTTGCTTATTTATTTAATAGTAATATGCAAGTTGATGCTTATGTTAGTAAAAACTACAAAGATACGCCAGCATTACTATTTGGTGGAATTGGTTTTTCTTGGCGATCAGACACTAATTATAAAGACGTAATGATTAGAGCTCCAAAAAAGGACAAAAAGAAAGATAAAAGTAAGAAAGGTAAAGAAAAAGAGAAAGCTAAAAAACGTCTAGACGAAGTTCAAGTAGAAAAACCATAGTCAAAAAATAAAATGATTACAATTATAGAAGCCAATTCTAAAGCGCTATTAAAAGAATACGTAAAGTTTTCGTTTACGTTATATAAGAACCATCCTTATTGGGTTCCACCATTAATAAATGACGAATTAGAGACTTTTGACAAAACTAAAAATCCTGCTTTTGAAAGTGCAGAAGCCTATTTTTATTTGGCCTACAAAGACAATAAAATTGTAGGACGAATTGCTGCAATAATTAATTGGGACGAAGTAAATAAACAAGAAAAAAAGAAAGTTCGCTTTGGTTGGTGGGATGTTATTGATGATGTAGAAGTAACTAAAGCATTGCTTGAAAAAGTATATGAATTAGGCAAAAAAAACAATTTAGAACACATTGAAGGTCCAATGGGATTTTCAAATCTTGATAAAGTTGGTGTCCTTACAGAAGGTTTTGACGAAATTGGATCTATGATAACTTGGTACAATTATCCTTATTATAAAGAACATTTGGAGCAATTGGGCTATGTGAAAGAAAAAGAATATCTAGAGAATAAATTTCCTTTTAAAAATGTAAAACCTGAAACTTTTTTTAAAGCACAAGAGCTAATAAAAAAAAGATACCAACTTACACCTTTAACGTTTACAAAGACAAAAGATATAATGCCTTATGTAGATAAAATGTTTGATTTATTCAATGCATCTTATGCAAGTTTATCCTCATTTGTTGCCATAACAAATACACAAAAAGAATATTTTAAGAAGAAATACATTAGTTTTATCAACCCTGAATATATTTTATTTGTTGAGGATAAGGATAAAAATTTGGTAGCTTTTAGTATTGTAATGCCATCATTTGCAGAAGCATTGCAGAAAGCAAAAGGAAAATTATTCCCATTTGGAATTTACCACATGTTACAAGCAAGAAAAAATAGTAAAGATGTTCTTTTTTATCTAATTGGTGTGGCGCCAGAATATCAAAATAAAGGTGTTCATGCTATAATTTTTAATGAATATTATAACACTTTCACGGCTAAAGGAATTCAAAATTGCATAAGAACACCTGAACTTGAAGATAATATTGCCATTCATCAATTATGGAAACATTTTGACCCTGAAACTTTTAGGAGACGAAGAACTTATTTGAAAAAAATCTAAAAAAGCATATTTTATAAAAAATCCATCATTAGTAATTCTAATTGATGGATTTTTAAAAAAAATTTTATTTACATGGAATTTCGTTTAAAACCATATTTGCTGTGAAATTTAGTTTCTTTTTATCTTTGAAAATCATTTTTCCTTCCTTCTCTTCGCTTTCACCATAACCTTCTATAAGTGATTTATTTTTTCTTAAAAAAGCGACTTCTCTAATTGATTTTTTTCCTTCAGACATAAAAGCATAATCAGCAATTAAAGTATCTCCAACAATTTTACCTGTAATTGTTCCACTATTTTTATCTTTTTCGAAAATTTTATAGATTAAATCACCACTTACCGTTTGCGATTGCACTAACAAATTAGCCTGAATAGTGTCTTTTCCTTGCACATATTCATAACATTCTTTGGTTGCAACTTCTTGTACTTGTGTACTTGGAGTATTATCAACTTTCGTTTCTGCTTTTTTACAAGAAAAAAATAACGAACAAAAAACTACCATTACTAAAATTTTCTTTTTCATAACTTTCTATTTTTTAGAATTATAAATATACAAAAAAAAATCCACTCAATTTTTTGAATGGATTTTTGAATTATAAAATTTTATTTTGAATTATGCGTCTAAGTCCACCTTAGTTGCATCGGCAATTTTTTTGTAAGTTCCGTTTACTAGTTTTTCACGAATTGCTTCAAAAGCAGTTAATGTTTCATCAATATCGCTCAATGTGTGCGTTGTTGTAGGAATCATTCTTAACAAAATAATACCTTTAGGAATTACTGGATAAATTACAATAGACAAGAAAATACCGTAGTTTTCTCTTAAATCGTTCACCATTACCATTGCTTCGGGAACACTACCTTCAAGATATACTGGTGTAACACAAGTATTTGTATCACCAATATTAAAATTTCTGTCACGTAAACCTGTTTGAAGTGCATTTACATTCTCCCAAAGTTTATCTTTTAATTCTGGATGATTACGCAATAATTCCAATCGTTTTAATGCACCAATCGTTTGAATCATTGGCAACGATTTAGCAAACATTTGCGAACGCAAATTGTATTTTAAATAATCAATAATATCTTTATCAGCTGCAATAAAAGCACCAATACTAGCCATTGATTTGGCGAAAGTCGAGAAATAAACATCTATTCCGTCTTGACAATCTTGCTCTTCTCCTGCTCCGGCACCAGTTTTTCCTAGTGTACCAAAACCGTGAGCATCATCAACTAATAATCGGAAATTGTATTTCTTTTTCATTTCTACAATTTCTTTCAACTTTCCTTGTTGACCGCGCATTCCAAAAACACCTTCTGTAATAAAAAGAATTCCACCACCAGTTTCTGTAGCTAATTTTGTAGCACGTTGAAGATTTTTCTCCATACTTTCCAAGTCGTTATGACGGTAAGTAAAACGTTTTCCCATGTGCAAACGAACGCCGTCAATAATACATGCATGTGCATCTACATCATAAACAATTACGTCATTTTTAGTCACTAAAGCATCAATTGTAGATAAAATTCCTTGGTAACCAAAGTTCAATAAATAAGCAGATTCTTTCATCACAAAAGCTGCCAATTCATTTTCTAATTGTTCGTGAGCATCAGTGTGACCACTCATCATTCGTGCTCCCATTGGGTAAGCTGCACCATATTGAATTGCTGCATCAGCATCGGCTTTACGAACTTCTGGATGATTTGCTAGACCTAAATAATCATTCAAACTCCAGTTTAAAATATCTTTTCCTTGAAATTTCATTCTTGGACCTAATTCTCCTTCTAGTTTTGGAAAAACAAAATAGCCTTCTGCTTGAGAAGCCCATTTTCCTAATGGTCCTTTATTGTTTTGTATTCTTTCAAATAAATCTTTTACCATGATAAATAAGTTGTTTAAAAACGATGCAAAAGTAGTGATTATTTTTTTTGTTTTTACAACTATTTTCTACTACATTATTCAATTTGTATAAAACAAAAAAAGCAGCTCGTTAAAGCTGCTTTTTCTCACATTTAATTTGACCAATTCACTCTTTACTGTTTTTATAAAAGACCCCAAATCAATTTATAAACTTAGAAAAAATCTAAGAAGAAGTATTTGTAAAGAGAAATTATCAACTGCATTTGTCATAAATAGAATTAAAAGGTGTGGCTTTTTATTGATGCTTTCGCAAAAAAATATATTCTATGAAATAACAAAAATCTAACCTAACTACTTACCACAAAGATAAAGTGTCTTTTAGTATTGTAAGTACGTAGTTTTACGTGTTTTTTAAAAAAATGATCTAAGAATTAAGTAAACTTTTTAATAGTTTCAAACAATAACTCTTTAGAAACTGGTTTAGACAAATAATAATTCATCCCTATCTCTTCAACCCTTAACTTGGTTGCCTCCATTACATCGGCAGTGATTGCAATAACAGGTATATCCTTATCATTTATACCCGAATTCCCTTTTCTAATTTCTATTGTTGCTTCATAACCGTCCATAACAGGCATTTGCAAATCCATTAATACAACATCATACTTAATATTTTGCATAAGTGCTAATCCTAGTTGACCATTTTCGGCAAAATCAACTTCTGTATTTAACCATTTTTTAGTAATCATTTTTAAAACCATTTGATTCATCGTGTTGTCTTCAACCACTAAAATTCGCTTTCCTAGTAAGTCGTAATCTAATGTAATAGGTTCGGTTTTATTGTTAATTTCAACTTTACCAACATGTATTTCAACTACACAAACCGTTCCTTCATTGACTTTACTTTGCATGTCTATTGAACCTTTATGTAAATTTACCAATGCTTTCACAATGTATAATCCTAAACCTAAACCACCATATTTGCGTTTATTATTTATGGTTTGTTGAGAAAATGAATCGAAAATACTATTCATTTTTTCTTTTGCAATTCCTTCTCCAGTATCTGAAATTTCAAAAGTTAAAGAAACTATATCATCAATAATTTTTGATCCAACTTTAAATTCTATAGTTCCATTTTCTGTAAATTTTATAGCATTATACAACAAATTCATAACTATTTGTCTAATTCTATTTACATCACCTTTCATCATTTTAGGCAAGTCTGATGCTTGTACATATTGAAAATCTAAATCTTTTGTCTTGGCCTTTATTGTAATATTAGTTTTTATTTCTTCAAATAACTTATGTGCATCAAATTCTATTTCGTCTAAAGTTATTTCGTCTTTTTCAATCTTAGAAAAATCAAGAATATCATTTACCGAACTTAATAATCCTGTTGAAGAACTTTTTATTATTTGGCATTTTTCTTGAATAGACTTGCTATCGGTTTCGCCATCAATTGAATCAATAAAATTCATTATCGTGTTTAGTGGAGTTCGCAATTCATGACTAATATTAGAAAGAAAGTACGACTTCATTTCACTCATTTCTTCCGCTTTTTGTAAGGCAATTGCTTGCAAATTTTCTCTATCTTGCTTAAGATTCCTAATTAAACTTGCCATAGATAGTGACAGGAAAATCACCTCAAATCCTGTTCCAAGTTTTGAACTATTTTCTGTAATAAAATTATCTGGAAGCACACTAAAATTCTTTAAAATAAATATTACAAAACCTGTAACTAAAGAAATTACACCCAAAGTAAAAAATTGATAAATTTGTTTAGTTTTTATATAAGTAACTAATAATGAAGATATTATTAAAATAAGCAAGAATAATCCAAGTGCATTCATAGCTGGATAACAAAATTTATACCAGTGAGGCGCAAGTAAAATTACAGTAAATAAAATTCCAAAAAAAGCATACAATACATTAAAACAGATATACAAATTACTACTTAATTTCTTCACATTAAGATAGGTTTGAGCATATTTACCCAGAAAAAAACCGGAAACAACTGCAAATATCAATACAGATTTATCAGAAAACCAACCTGCTCCAGGCGTAATAAATTGATAAAAATAACCATCTAAAGAAAATTGTAATAATCCAATAAAAACAACATATAAACTATAGTACAAAAACACTTTTTCTTTCATTGCAAAAAAGAAAAAAAAGTACAAAATAGATGCCACTGAAAGAATCCCATAGAAGAAACCAAAAACAATTTGCTCAAAAGAAGTTTTAGAAACCAAACTCTCAGCATTTGTTAACAAAATAGGAGCATTAATTACTTCTCCATCACTTTTTAAATGAACATAATAATCTGAAGTAGAATTTGGTAGTAAATAAATAGTAAAAATTGTCTTTCTATGCTTAAAACTTCTACTCTTAAAAGGAATTTCATCACCACTTAGCTGTAAATCAACTACTTTATTATTTACAACTTTATATAAATCAGCTATATCAACAACTGGTCTTGAAGATTCTAAATAAAACTTTAGATCACTATCTGTAGTGTTTTTAATGGCAAAATGCAACCAATAATTATCATCAGTAAAACCTAAATCTGTGTTCTCATTTGGTAGCAAACTAAACTTATTAGATGGAATAGTAAGAACTTGTTTTATAGATAACTGCTTTTGTTTTACATTAATTATTGAAGTAAATTTGTGTAAAGAAGTTGAAGTTATTGCTGAATTCTCATTGATTACAAATTGCGAATGACAGGTAACTGTGCAAAATAGTAAAAGTACTACTAGGCATACTAAAGTAGATTTTTTTAATTTCATGTAAGTTAGGTTATATAAATTGTTTGGGAAAAACAATTACGAAAAAAAACAACCTTTGGTTTTATGAAATATACATTTACTTAAAAACTACAATTAAAGTAAAAACCACCAACTACAAATAAGCCAAATAATAATAAAACCAATAAACTTCATTCAAATTATCCTATAAATCTTTTTTAATCAAAAAATGATAGCCCAACCAAACTATAAATAAAATGACAAATATAAATGGAAAAAAAAGTCTCCTATTTTTTTAAATTTAATGTAAATTTACGAAAAACTACGCAACCAAATTGAGACTTAATACTCTTTTAGATCAAATAAAATTATGAAACTCGTCTTTGCATCCAATAACAAAAATAAAATTAAAGAAATTCAGCTTTTAGTTCCTGCAACAATTCAAATAGTTAGCTTAGAAGACATTGGCTGTACAGTAGATATTCCAGAAACCGCAGATACTATTGAAGGAAATGCTATTTTGAAAGCTAATTATGTAACTCAAAATTATGGTTTAAACTGTTTTGCCGACGACTCAGGATTGGAAGTAGCAGCATTAAATGGCGATCCAGGAGTTTATTCGGCTAGATATGCTGGACAACCCAAGAATGATGATAACAATATGAACAAATTGTTATTAAATTTAAAAGACAAAACCAACAGAGCTGCCAATTTTAAAACCGTAATTTGTTTAAATATAAATGGTGAACAACATCTTTTTACAGGAATCATAAACGGAAAAATCATCGAAGAAAAAATAGGTAGTAATGGCTTTGGCTACGATCCTATTTTTGTTGCAGAAGGTTATACCAAAACCTTTGCAGAGCTAGCTATAGAAGAAAAATCTACAATAAGCCATCGCGGAATTGCAGTGAAACAGTTGGTAAATTTTTTAGAATAAAAGCTTCACACTAGAACCTAAAAATAGTATTTTTTTTTAAAGAAAAAGTAGCTCAACAATCATTGTACTTCCATATTCTTACCGTTTACTTTTACCAATAAAACACAACTGCTTGATTATCAAATTAAAACAAATTAGTTTATATCGTTTTTAAAGAGTACCTTTGCACCCAATTTAAAATACAATATGAATAAATTTGAACAATTAGGATTGAATGAGTCGCTACTGCTGGCGATCAAAGATCTAGGATTTGAGAATCCGTCAGAAGTGCAAGAAAAAGCGATTCCAATACTATTGGAACAAGACACAGATTTAGTTGCTTTAGCACAAACAGGTACAGGGAAAACGGCAGCTTTTGGTTTTCCTCTTATTCAAAAAATTGATGCTGAGAATAGAGACACACAAGCATTAATTTTATCACCAACGCGTGAACTTTGCTTACAAATTACCAACGAAATTAAAAACTACTCTAAGTATGTAAAAGGAATACATACAGTAGCTGTTTATGGTGGAGCAAGCATAACTGAACAAGCAAGAGACATTAAACGCGGAGCACAAATTATTGTGGCAACTCCAGGTAGAATGCAAGACATGATTAACAGAGGTCTTGTAAACATTAAAAACATCAACTACTGTATTCTTGATGAAGCAGATGAAATGTTGAATATGGGTTTTTATGAAGACATCGTATCAATATTATCTGATACTCCAGACGAAAAAAGCACATGGTTATTCTCTGCAACAATGCCTGCTGAAGTAGCAAGAATTGCAAAGAAATTTATGACATCGCCTGCAGAAATCACTGTAGGAAGCAAAAATTCAGGTTCGGCCACTGTTTCTCACGAATTTTATTGTGTGAACGCTCGTGACCGTTATGAAGCATTAAAACGTTTAGCCGATGCTAATCCAGATATTTTTTCTGTAGTTTTTTGTAGAACAAAACGTGATACACAAGCCGTTGCAGAAAAATTAATTGAAGATGGATATAGCGCAGCTGCTTTACACGGAGATTTATCTCAAGCGCAACGTGATGGTGTAATGAAATCTTTTAGAGGACGTCAAATTCAAATGCTTGTTGCAACAGACGTAGCAGCTCGTGGAATTGACGTTGATAATATTACTCACGTAGTAAATTATCAATTACCAGACGAAATAGAAACCTACAATCACCGTTCTGGCCGTACTGGTCGTGCAGGAAAATTAGGAACTTCTATCGTAATTATCACTAAAAGTGAATTGCGTAAAATTTCGTCTATCGAAAGAATTATCCAACAAAAATTTGAAGAGAAAACTATTCCTTCTGGAATTGAAATCTGCGAAATACAATTACTTCACCTAGCTAATAAAATTAAAGACACTGAAGTTGATCATGAGATAGACAACTATCTTCCAGCTATTAACGAAGTTCTTGATGGATTAACTAAAGAAGAATTAATCAAGAAAATGGTTTCTGTAGAATTCAACCGATTCATCAATTATTACAAAAAGAAACGTGATATATCTGGTGAAAAAGGAGAAAGAAACGAAAGAAGTTCTGAACCAAGAGAAATTAGAGCTGGTGATCCAGTTAGATATTTTGTAAATATTGGTTCTAGAGACGATTTCGATTGGATGCAATTGAAAGATTTCTTGAAAGAAACATTAGACTTAGGTCGTGATGACGTTTTTAAAGTTGATGTAAAAGAAGGATTCTCTTTCTTTAACACAGACGGAGAACATACAGATAAAGTTATGTCTGTCCTTAACGGATTTGACCTTAACGGAAGAAGAATAAACGTTGAAATATCTAAAAACGAAGGTGGCGGCGGAAGCGGAAGACGCGATCACAACGGAAGAAGTTCTGGTGGTTTCGGTGGCGGAAGAAGCTCTGGAGGATTTAGAGGTGGTGATAGAAACGAAAGAAGTTCAGCTCCAAGAAGCGGAAGTTTTGGACCAAGAACAGACAGAAACGAAAGAAGTTCTGGAAGTGCTGCACCAAGACGTGAAGGAGGTTTTAGAAGTGAGTCATCAACTCCACGAAGAGAACCAGGTTCAACTCAAAGAGAAGATAGAGCACCAAGAAGATCTGAAGGAAGTTCTGATAGACCAGCAGGTCGTTCATTTGACGATGCAAAAACTAGAAGACCTAGAAGAAGTTAAATTATAATTTCTACATAATACTAAACTCCAATTTTTGATTTTTCAATATTGGAGTTTTTTTTTGGGGTTAGAAGCATTTTGTTAATTTTCTTATAATAATTTATCAAAGCTATTAATAATCTTCAATAGTTTTATACTTTTAAACTTTCAAACTAGGACATGAGATATTTTACTGCATTTTTATTTCTTTTTATATCGATAACTTCTTTTTCGCAAGAAACTTTGCTTCAAAAAAAAGTAACAGGAACAATTGTTAATGGTACCACTTCCATTCCTCTACCCAATGTAAATATCATCAATATAAACAGAGTTAAAGGAACAATCTCTAATATTCGCGGTTCCTTTGAAATTGACGCAAATGTTAACGATACATTACACATTACCATGATTGGATTTCAATCTCTACGAGTGAGAGTAACCAATGACTGGGTAAAAAACGGAAATGCCAAAATTGAACTAACCGAAAAAGCGATAGCTCTGGAAGAAGTTGTGGTAAGAAAATACAACCTAACAGGATATTTGGAAGTAGATACAAAATTAATTCCCGAAGAAGAAAACTACCGCTACAGCATTTCTGGATTACCACAAGGATATGAAGCTGGAGAATATTCACCCAGAGCATTTTCTCGTGTTATAAATTCTATATTTAATCCAGCAGATATGCTTTATAATTTCTTTGGCAAGAAATCTAAAGAATTGAGACGATTGAAAGAGATGAAAAAAGATGATACTGTAAAGAATCTTCTTGAAACCAAATTTGACAGAGAAACCATTTCAATATTGTTAGGAATTGATAAAAAAGAAATAGCCGAAATTTTACAACATTGCAGCTACTCTGAAGCATTTATTCAAACAGCTAATGATTTACAAATTTTAGACGCTATAAGTCAATGTTATGAGCAATATAAGGTGCTAAAAAAATAAAAAACGATAATTATAACAACATTCAATCCTCAAAGGCTAGCAACTATTGAGGATTTTTTTATTTTAAAAAAAATAACACTCTATAACAATAACTAAACACCATAAATAAATCATAAAGAAAATAAGAGTGTAACATAAGCCATTTTTAATAACGTACATTACAAAAAAAATGGCAATAGAGAAAAAAGTAAAGTTAGTTGAACAACTGTTTGAAAAACTTGAAAATGAAATTTCAAATTTCAAATCTGAAACCAATTTACATTGCATTGCTGGCTGCGGAAAATGCTGCTCAACTCCACAAATTGAGGCATCACCACTAGAGTTTTTACCATGGGCATTTCATCTTTTTCTAAATCATCAAGCTGAAAATATGCTAAATGAATTGAATGAAAAAACAACTTTTTTATGCCACATTTACAGACCGTTAAATGTTGTAGACAACAATAATGGCAGCTGTTCCAATTATAAATATAGAGGTCTAATATGCCGCCTATTTGGCTATGCTGCTAGCAAAGATCAATACGGAAAACTACGTTTGGCAACTTGTAAGATTATAAAAGAAAACCAACAAAAAAATTATAACACAACCGCTTTAGCAATAAAAAATGGGCTATACGTTCCTATTTTCTCTGATTATTACATGAATCTTTCACAAATAGATTTTGCCCTAGGAAAAAAAATGGTTCCTATAAACGTAGCGCTAAAAATGGCAATTGAAGAGGTATTACATTACTACGCTTACAGACCATTTCCTGATGAACTTGCTAATATTGCTTAATGAATTATATAAAACCAATTAAGTTTCATGCTAAATTACGATGGTATTAAACATAAAAAAATCTAAATTGCTCAGTAGCAATTTAGATTTTTTATTTAAATTTTATTGAAGATTATTTACTTAAATACATCTTTCTTCTAGAATACAATTCATAAAACTGATCGTCTTTCAAATCATCAATAAATAAAATACTTTCGCCTGTAGATTTCATTTCTGGTCCTAATGCTTTGTTCACATCTTTAAATTTACTAAAAGAAAAAACTGGTTGCTTAATTGCGTAACCTTTTAATTGCGGATTGAATGTAAAATCGGTTACTTTATTTTCGCCAAGCATTACTTTAGTAGCATAATTCACATAAGGTTCTCCGTATGCTTTCGCAATAAAAGGAACCGTTCTTGATGCTCTTGGGTTGGCTTCTATAATGTAAACAATATCATCTTTTATAGCAAATTGAATATTAATTAATCCAACTGTTCTTAACGCTAAAGCTATTTTATGAGTATGATCTTTTATTTGTTGCATTACAAATTCGCCCAGATTGAACGGTGGCAAAGTTGCGTTGGAATCTCCAGAGTGAATTCCGCATGGTTCAATATGCTCCATAATTCCTATGATGTACACATTTTCTCCATCGCAAATAGCATCGGCTTCGGCTTCAATTGCTCCATCCAAATAATGGTCTAACAATAGTTTATTTCCTGGGATATTTTTCAACAAATCGATAACATGCTCTTCCAATTCTTGCTTGTTGATAACAATTTTCATTCCTTGTCCACCAAGTACATAGGATGGTCTTACAAGTAATGGAAAATCTAAAACATCTGCCAATAATGAGGCTTCATCTGCACTTTCTGCAATTCCGAATTGTGGAAAAGGGATTTTTAAATCGGTCAATAAATTGGAGAAACGTCCTCTATCTTCGGCTAAGTCTAGTGCGTCAAACGAAGTTCCTAATATTTTTATTCCGTATTTAGATAATTTTTCGGCAAGTTTTAAAGCCGTTTGACCGCCAAGTTGCACAATTACACCTTCAGGTTTTTCGTGACGGATGATATCGTAAATGTGTTCCCAAAAAACAGGTTCGAAATATAATTTATCGGCGGTATCAAAATCGGTAGAAACCGTTTCTGGATTACAATTAATCATAATGGTTTCATATCCGCATTCTTTAGCAGCCAAAACTCCGTGAACACAAGAATAATCAAATTCAATTCCTTGACCAATTCTATTTGGACCCGAACCAAGAACTACAACTTTCTTTTTATTGGTTACAGCACTTTCGTTATGAACATATTTTTCGCCAGTTGCAGTTTCAATTTCGGCTTCAAATGTTGAGTAATAATAAGGAGTTTGCGCTTTAAACTCGGCAGCACAAGTATCTACTAATTTATAAACACGTTTTACATTTAAGTCTTCACGCAATTTATAAACTTGACTTTCCAAACAACCCATCATGTGCGCAATTTGTCTGTCGGCAAATCCTTTTTGTTTAGATTCTAGCAATAATTCCTTAGGAAGATTGGTGACATTATATTTAGAAATTTCTTTTTCTAAAGTATATAATTCTTCGTATTGTTTCAAGAACCACATGTCAATTCTAGTAATTTCATGAATTCTACTCAACGGAATTCCCATTGCTATAGCATCATAAATTACAAAAACTCGGTCCCAACTTGCAAAGGTCAGTTTTTCTATAATTTGTTCGTAGTTTTTATATCCTTTTCCGTCTGCTCCCAACCCATTTCGTTTAATTTCTAACGACTGAGTGGCTTTATGAAGTGCTTCTTGAAAGGAACGTCCAATTCCCATAACTTCACCTACAGATTTCATTTGAAGTCCAAGAGTTCGGTCTGCTCCTTCAAATTTATCAAAATTCCATCGTGGTATTTTTACAATTACATAATCTAAAGTTGGCTCGAATAACGCCGATGTGAGTTTGGTAATTTGATTTGGTAATTCGTCAAGATGATAACCTAGAGCTAGTTTGGAGGCCACTTTTGCAATTGGGTAACCTGTTGCTTTAGATGCTAATGCCGATGATCGAGAAACTCTAGGATTGATTTCGATGGCTACAATATCTTCTTTTTCGTCTGGTGAAACTGCAAATTGAACGTTACAACCTCCAGCAAAATTACCTATGGAACGCATCATTAATATTGCATAATCGCGCATTCGTTGAAAAGTAGTGTCAGATAAAGTCATTGCTGGAGCAACTGTAATGGAATCGCCTGTATGAATTCCCATTGGATCCATATTTTCTATAGAACAAATGATTACTACATTGTCGTTTTTATCGCGTAACAATTCCAATTCATATTCTTTCCAACCTATTAATGCTTTGTCAATCAAGACTTCATGAATAGGTGACATTTCTAAACCGTAGGTTAGTTTTTCGTCAAATTCTTCTTTTGTGTGAACAAATGCTGCTCCAGTTCCACCAAGTGTAAACGATGGACGAATTACTAATGGGAAACCAAATTCTTGTGCAATTTCTTTTCCTTTTAAGAACGAAGTTGCTGTTTTAGCTGGTGCTGTTGGTACATTTATTTTTTCTAACAATTGCTTGAATTGTTCTCTGTCTTCGGTAATATTGATTGCATTGATGTCTACACCAATAAGTTTTACGTTAAAATCGTTCCAGATTCCTTTTTCGTCAGCTTCGAGACACAGGTTTAAAGCTGTTTGTCCGCCCATTGTAGGAAGTACGGCATCAATTTGTGGATGTTCTTTTAGGATTTGAATGATTGACTTGGTCGTTAATGGCAATAAATAGACGTGATCTGCCATTGATGGGTCGGTCATGATAGTTGCCGGATTGGAATTGATAAGAATTACTTCAATTCCTTCTTCACGAATGGAACGTGCGGATTGTGAACCTGCATAATCGAATTCGCATGCTTGCCCAATAACGATTGGACCTGAACCTATTATTAAAACTGATTTTATTGAATTGTCTTTTGGCATTGTAGTTAGTTTGTAGTTGTTGTGTGTTTTCTTATTTCAAAGTTCGTTGTTCCTCATTCATCTGTTCAACATTCATTTTAAAGTTTGAATAACGATTAACGAAATTTGAAGTTCTGACTTAGCCCAGATAGAAATGGAAATCTTTTTTAATTTTTCTTTAAAATTAAAAAAATTGCAATGGATAGCTGGAAATAGCTCCTAAAAATTATGAAAATTTATGAACAAGTTTAAAAAAAAGCCGCTACTAATAAAAGTAACGGCTTGTTTCTGATTATCTCTAATCATTATTTTTTGTGTCTTGGTTCGCAAGAAACTGTCAATTTATGTCTTCCTTTCGCTCTACGACGCGCAAGTACTTTTCTTCCATTAGGAGTTTCCATTCTGTCCATAAATCCGTGTTTATTTCTTCTTTTTCTTTTCGATGGTTGAAACGTTCTTTTGCTCATGACGTGGTATCTTTAAAATATGATGATAATAATGTTAATAGGAATTGAAACTTTTGTTCTTTCAAAACCGAGTGCAAATATACGAACCTTTTTTTTTCTGGCAAGTAGTTTTATAAAAAATATTTTGAAAAACTTTATTACCTTTGTAACTTAAATATTTTAATTATGTTTCACAGAAATATCAAGCTTGTTATTGCAGGTTTAATCTTAGTTACCGCGGTTTGGCAATTTACCGAGAGTAATATTGGAAATGGAATTTTCCTTATCTTATTGACGCTTATTCCTATTTTTCTTTACTTCAAGAATGAATTTATTTTATTGGCGTTTCTACAATTGCGCAAACAAAACTTTCCTGGAGCTCAAAAATGGCTTTCTAAAATTACCAATCCAGAAACGGCTTTGGTGCAAAAACAACAAGGTTATTACAATTACTTGCAAGGATTGATGTTGTCACAGACTAACTTGATGCAGGCCGAAAAGTATTTTAAGAAAGCAATTCAATTGGGTTTAAACATGGATATGGATTTGGCCGTTGCCAAATTAAATCTTGCTGGTATTGCTATGTCTAGAAGAAGAAAACTAGAAGCAACAACGCTTATTAGTGAAGTAAAAAAGCTAGATAAACAAGGAATGTTGAAAGAGCAGATTACGATGATGAAAGATCAGATGAAGAAGATTTAGTTTTCAGTTTTTAAGTTAAATTGGTTCATAATAAAAAAGTTCGCAAAATTTGCGAACTTTTTTATTATGAACCAATAGCAGTAAATCTACTATTTCAGATCCAGAAATCCTAAACTAATTAATATCCTTCTGTTGGAATTTCTATTAGGTACTTTTTCTTGGTTGGATTAGCCAATTTTTTATCTCGCAACCATGGATTATGAATTTTTAAAATCTTGTAGTTTATTCCTTGTGATTTGGCAAATGTTGCTAAATCGGTTATAGAACTATCTACTTCAAGTGTTTTTGTTGGAATATTTTGGTACAATTCATATTTGGACACATCAAATCCGTAAAGTTGTGGGTTTTTCATGATTTCTTTAAGTGCTAAAATCCTAAAAACATATCTTGAGGTTTCATCAGTTAATAGTAAATCATAATAATCACTAACTTTTTGTTCTGTAATTTTATTGTTTACACCATTCATTCCTCCATTATACGAAGCTGCTGCCAAGGTCCAATTTCCAAATTTTTCTTTGGCTGTCAATAAATATTTGCATGCTGCTTCGGTAGATTTTTGAAGATGGTAACGTTCGTCTACAACATCATTTACCTCCATTCCCTTTTCTTTGGCTGTTTCGGGCATAAATTGCCATACTCCTTTAGCTCCAGAAGCCGAAACTGCATTAGTCAAGGCACTTTCTATTACTGCCAAATATTTAAAATCGTCTGGGACACCATATTTTTTTAGAATTGGCTCAATAATAGGAAATGCACGGTTGGCACGTTTTATTATTAAAATTGTTGATGAGTGCAAATTGGCATTTACAAGCAATTCTCTATCAAATCGTTCTTTAACATCGGCAATTTGTAATGGTGCTTTTTCGCCAGCAAAGTCAACAGTTGTTGGAAAATACTGTGCTGTACCTTCGTGTAAAATTTTTTTCTTTTCATCTCCTGAAGTTGCGAAGACAAACAACCCACTTACTAAAACCATTAGCGCAATTAGGGCTACAACTTGTATCTTTTTCATTTTCCTTTTTTTTAGCCTACAAAACTACAAAAACCGAGCCGAAAACCGGTACAACTTATTCTAATATAATTTTGGGCAAATTAGAATTAAACCATCTGAATCTATTTAAAATCATCATGTGTGTTCCTCCTTTAACATTAATAAATTTTTTAATATTTTTAGAAGGAAAAACCTCATCTGCATCACCATGAATATGAATAATAGTAGCGTCAATTTTAACTCGTTGCCAACACACCATCTGCTCAATTGCCCAATCAAGATAATTTTTATTGCGCATGTGAAGGTACTTTTCATAAAGTTTTAATTTCTTCTTTAAAAGGTCTCCAAAGGCATATTTCGTTAGCAACTCCACATCTTGCATCAACCCTGTAGGAATCAATTTATAAGCTTTTGTAGATTTTGCAATTTTCATTCTTTTAGGTAATTCTGTGTTTGATCTAATACTTGAAATAATAATAACTTTCTTAGGATTAAGAAATTGTTTCATTTCTTGAACTAGAACACCGCCAAAAGAAACCCCTATTAAAACTGCCTCTTTATCGTTAACTTTTTCTGCCATTCGTTTAGCATAATCTACCAATGTTTCTTTGGGTTTGGGCAAAATCCATTCTAGTAAATGAACTTCAAATAAGTCGCTTGATAAATCGATTCTTTCAAAAATAGTTGAACTAGCTGCCAAACCGGGCATAAAATAAACTTGAATTTTACTCATAACTTTAACTTAACATCTGTGTTTAATTCATTATTTATTCCGAAATTTGCATAAAAATAATTTATTTATTCCACTTGTTTATGAACTCAGCGTTAATTTTAGAAAAAATGGAAATTAAAGACAATACATTTGCAAGACAATTTGAGACTTTAGTTGACGGAAAATTAGTTTCTCTTGAATATTCTTTCCAAGAAAAGAAAATATTTCTTACTAGAATCAATGTACCAGAAGGTTTTACAAACGAGGAGTTTATAAATGATTTATTAAAAAACATCATGGAAATTGCTTATGAGCGCAAGCTAAAAGTAGTTCCAATTTTACCTAAAATAGCCTTATTCTTTAGAAAAAACACTACTTATAGAGATTTATTACCTCCTGGAATTAAAATATAATACTTTAAATTTCCAAAAAAAAATAAAATCCAAATTCCAGCAACTATGAAATTGAAATTTGGATTTTTTATTTAGGATTTTTTATATATTTTTATGCAATGAATTCTGAAGAAATTAAACTTAAAATAATTACTTTTTTTGAAAGTATCGAAAAATATTATGGCTGTAAAACTGAAATTACAGAAGGTTTATTTTGTGATGAGCAAGAGTTAGACGCCAACTTAACTACTTGGAATTTATCAGAATTTGAATTAATTCGATCTGCCTATAGAACTAATGGCGGCAGATTTATATTTGAAGGCGATAAAATGTATTACGAAATTTCAGGCGAAAGAATCATAGATTTCAAACAACCCGGAAGACATAAATACGAATTCATCGAGCAATATAGCGAAACTGTTTTTAGGATTACTAAGATTAGGTTTCACTATAAGTATTAACGTTTTTCAACCTCAATATTTAAAAACTCCATTCTTACGCTTCCGTCTTCATCAATTTTAGTCAAGTTGATTTTGTGTAAAGTATTAACCAATTCAGGATTCCAAGGTGTTTTTACTTTGACATAATTTTCAGTAAATCCGTAAATGTAACCTTCTTTATTTTCGCTTTCAAATAAAACAGTTCTGTTGGTTCCAATTTGATTTTCATAAAAAGCACGGCGTTTTTTAACTGATAATCCGCGTAACATTTTACTTCGTTTATTTCTAACATTCATTGCTACAACACCTTCCATAGTTGCAGCTTCGGTATTATCTCTTTCAGAATAGGTAAAAACGTGTAAATAGGAAATATCCATTTCGTTTAAGAAATTATAAGTTTCCAAGAAATGCTCATCGGTTTCACCAGGAAAACCTACAATAACATCAACACCAATACAAGCGTGTGGCATAACTTGACGAATATTTGTAACCCTATCAGTATAAACTTCGCGTTGGTAACGGCGTTTCATTTTGCCCAAAATTTCATTACTACCCGATTGCAATGGAATATGAAAATGTGGGACAAAAGTGCGGCTTTTAGAAACAAAATCTATCGTTTCATTTTTCAATAAATTGGGTTCGATAGACGAAATTCTCAAACGTTCAATTCCTTCTACTTCATCTAGAGCTTTTACTAAATCTAAAAAAGTATGTTCGTGTTTTTTATTTCCGAATTCGCCTTTTCCGTAATCACCAATATTTACACCAGTTAAAACTATCTCTTTAATTCCTTGTTTAGAAATATCAGAAGCATTTTTCAATACATTTTCTAAAGCATCACTTCTTGAAATTCCGCGTGCCAATGGAATGGTGCAATACGTACATTTATAATCGCAACCATCTTGTACTTTCAAAAACGCACGAGTTCTGTCGCCAATTGAATAACTTCCTACGTAAAAATCGGCTTCTTCAATTTCGCACGAGTGTATTTCGCCCATATCATTTTTGGACAAATCATTAATATAATCGGTAATTTTAAATTTTTCGGTAGCACCAAGAACTAAGTCAACACCATCAACAGCAGCAAGTTCCTCAGGTTTTAGTTGTGCATAACATCCAACGGCAGCCACAAAGGCTTTATCGTTGAGTTTCATGGCTTTTTTTACAATTTGCTTGAATTGCTTGTCGGCGTTTTCTGTAACTGAACAAGTATTGATAACATACATATCAGCAACTTCTTCAAAATCAACTCGTTCAAAACCTTCGTCTTGAAAATTTCTTGCAATAGTTGATGTTTCTGAGAAATTTAATTTACATCCTAAAGTGTAGAATGCTACTTTTTTTTTGTTTTCCATAAGATTGCTCAATTAGTGAAATCGTTGTCAAAAATTGAGAATGCAAATATAATAAATGTCTCAATTAGAAAATTAGAAAATTAGTTTAATTTTTATAATCTAATGGACACATTTTCTAATTGAGAGATTATCTAATTATCTTACTCTTTTCTATATTTTTTAGTTTCTTCAAAAACGTGTTCCATAATTTTAGCATCTTCATCAGAAAACTCGACTTGACGACGAGCCATTACAATTTTAGCTGTTTGAAACGCTTTGCTAGTTAAATAAGTAGTAAATCCAGAAGCGCCACCCCAAGAAAAACTTGGCACAAAATTGCGAGGAAAACCACTCCCAAAAATATTTGTAGAAACTCCGACCACAGTACCGGTATTAAACATAGTATTTATTCCGCATTTACTGTGATCACCCATCATCAATCCGCAAAATTGCAAAC
>NZ_JAYWFT010000154.1:0-23542 GCF_043778725.1 Flavobacterium sp.
TTTTGGTGACGTAGGAAAAGCTGGTGTTGCCATAGATTCGGTTGAAGATATGAAAATATTATTCGACCAAATTCCACTAGATGAAATGTCGGTTTCGATGACTATGAATGGTGCGGTTTTACCAATTATGGCATTCTATATTGTCGCTGCCGAAGAACAAGGAGTTGCTCCAGAATTACTTTCTGGAACCATTCAGAATGATATTTTGAAGGAGTTTATGGTTAGAAATACGTACATCTATCCGCCAACGCCATCGATGAAAATTATTGCTGATATTTTTGAATATACCAGTAAAAAAATGCCAAAATTCAACTCGATTTCTATTTCGGGTTACCACATGCAAGAAGCTGGAGCTACTGCCGATATTGAGTTGGCCTACACTTTAGCTGACGGTTTGGAATACATTCGAACAGGTTTAGCAACCGGAATGCAAATCGATGAGTTCGCTCCTCGCCTATCTTTTTTCTGGGCAATTGGCATGAATCATTTTATGGAAATCGCGAAGATGCGTGCCGGACGAATGTTATGGGCAAAATTGCTAAAACAATTTAGTCCAAAAGATGAAAAATCATTGGCTTTGCGAACGCATTGTCAAACATCAGGTTGGAGTTTGACCGAGCAAGATCCGTTTAATAATGTGGCTCGAACAGCAATTGAAGCAGCAGCAGCAGCATTTGGCGGAACACAATCATTACACACCAATGCCTTGGACGAAGCGATTGCTTTACCAACCGATTTCTCGGCTAGAATTGCTAGAAACACCCAAATATTTTTACAAGAAGAAACAAAAATTTGCAAAACCGTAGATCCTTGGGCTGGAAGTTATTATGTAGAAAGTTTGACCAACGAAATTGCACAAAACGCTTGGAAACTAATTGAAGAAGTAGAAGAATTAGGTGGAATGACCAAAGCCATCGAAGCTGGAATTCCGAAATTGCGTATTGAAGAAGCTGCTGCCAGAAAGCAAGCCAGAATTGACAGTAGTCAAGATATTATTGTTGGAGTAAATAAATACCGTTTAGAAAAAGAAGATCCATTACAGATTTTGGATGTTGATAACGACATGGTGCGAAAGCAACAAATTGAACGTTTGACACAAATAAAAGCTACTCGCGACAATACTAAAGTTGCTGAATGTTTAGCAAAATTAACCGATTGTGCTCAAAATTCTAATGGAAATTTATTAGATTTGGCAGTAGAAGCAGCCAGAAATAGAGCCACATTAGGCGAAATTAGTGATGCTTTGGAAGCAGTTTTCGGAAGATATAAAGCACAAATTAGAAGTTTTAGCGGCGTGTACAGTAAAGAAATAAAAAATGACGAGAGTTTTGAAAAAGCAAAACAACTAGCCGATGCCTTCGCCAAAAAAGAAGGTCGTCGTCCTAGAATTATGATTGCCAAAATGGGACAAGACGGACACGATCGTGGTGCAAAAGTTGTTGCCACAGGTTATGCCGACGTAGGTTTTGACGTAGATATTGGTCCGTTATTTCAAACGCCTGCCGAAGCTGCCAAACAAGCCGTAGAAAACGACGTTCACATTCTTGGCGTTTCTTCTCTTGCTGCTGGACACAAAACTTTAGTGCCACAAGTTATTGAAGAACTAAAAAAATACGGACGTGAAGATATTATGGTAATTGTTGGAGGTGTAATTCCTGCCCAAGATTACCAATTCCTTTTTGATGCTGGTGCGGTTGCTGTTTTTGGTCCTGGAACTAAAATTAGTGAAGCTGCAATTAGTATTTTGGAGGTTTTGATGGAGGATTGATTAAGAGGAAAGTAAGTTAAAACTTATATTTTTATTAATCCATTTTTTTAATTACATTTGCTCAATTGGTAATTATCCGTATATGTCTAAAAGTTTGAATTTTATTGACTTATTTGCTGGAGCATCTGGAATGTCAGAAGGTTTTATCAATGCAGGTTTTAACCCAATTGCGCACGTTGAAATGAATGCTGAAGCGTGCCAAACTATTAAAACTCGTGCTGCTTACCATTATTTAAAATCAATAAATAATCTGGATTTTTATTACCAATATATTAAAGGTGAAATAACAAAAGAGATTTTTTATAAAGAAATTCCAGTTAAAATTTTAGACTCAGTTTTAAATATTGAGATTAATGACGATACCATTAATAGTGTTTTTAAAACTATAAAAAAAAACAAAATTAATGTAGATTTGATAATTGGTGGTCCACCATGTCAAGCCTATTCCTTATTAAGAAGACATCAAGAAGATATAGAAAAAGACCCAAGAAATAAGCTATACATACAATACGGCAGATTTTTAAAAGAATTTCAGCCAAAAGCCTTTGTTTTTGAAAATGTTCCTGGTTTATTAACGGCACAGAAAGGTGAACATTTTAAAAACCTAAAATCTTATTTCAGGAGATTAGGCTACGAAGTATATCATGATACTTTAACTGCTTCAAATTATGGAGTTGTCCAAGCAAGAAAAAGAATAATTATTGTTGGTTGGAAAAAAGATAATGATTTTGGTTTTCCAGAATTTGAAAAGATAATTAAAGAATATACTGTTGGTGATGCTTTTGCAGATTTGCCGAAACTGAAACCTGGAGAAAGCTTACAAACAACAAAATATACTGAAAGTAAAAACGAATATCTTGAAAAGTTTAATTTAAGAAATGGAGTTGACTTTGTTACACAACATATTTCTAGACCACATAATGAAAGAGATTTAGCTATTTACAAGACAGCTATTCAAAAATGGAATAAAGGAAAAGAACGATTAAGATATCCAGATTTACCAGAAGAATTAAAAACTCATAGAAACGAAACTTCTTTTACCGACCGTTACAAAGTTGTGGATGGAAAAGGAGTTTCTCATACCGTTGTCGCGCATATAGCAAAAGATGGACATTATTATATTCATCCTGATTTAAAACAATGTCGTTCTATATCTGTTCGTGAAGCCGCAAGATTACAATCGTTTCCAGATGATTTCTATTTTGAAGGTTCACGCTCGGCTGCATTTAAACAAATTGGTAATGCTGTTCCGCCATTAATGGCGAATGCAATTGCTAAAAAAATGAAAGAATTATTATGTCAGAAGAATTAGATAACGGTTATTATAAAATAAGACCTGCTGCACGATTAATTCACACCATTGGAAGTGATTTAATTGGTGATTCCTATGCTGCATTAGTAGAATTAGTTAAAAATTCTTATGATGCAGATGCTTCTTTTGTCAATATAATTTTTGAGTATAAAAAAATTGATAATCAAGATTCTTTATTAATTAAAATTACTGATGATGGTCATGGAATGGATTTCGATACAGTTGTAAACAAATGGTTGGTTCCTGCAACAAATGACAAACTCAAACGTAAAACCAGTCCCGAAAAGAAAAGATTTTTTCAAGGAAGAAAAGGGATTGGAAGATTTGCTGCTTCAATTTTAGGGCAAGAAATGTCCATGACAACAGTTGATAAGTTTGGAGAGAAAACCACTACTGTTATTGATTGGAGAGTTTTTAAAGCAGACGATTTTCTTGAAAATATAGAATTGCTTGTCGAAAAAATAAAGACAGATGAAAAATCATATACTGATATTGAAATTGTAGCAAAAAATGAGAATGATGATGAAAAATTATCCGTTTGGGATAAAAGTTCAATAGATGATTTAATAAATGAATTAAGAAAACTTATTTCTCCCTTTAAAGATTTTGAATCAGATATATTTAAAATTAATTTATCTTTTATTAACTCTCCTTTTGATACATATAATGACATTGCATTTGATATAGAAACATATCCAATTATTGAATTATATGACTATCGAATTAGCGGAACCATAGATGAAAATGGAAATGCCAGCTTGATTTATGAAAATAATGTTGCTTTAGTAAGTCAATCTGAAATAATAAAATCTAATTATAAACTTGAAAATAATGGTAAATATTGTGGCAAATTAATTATTGATTTTAGAGTTTTTGACAGAGAACCTGAAGCAATAGAAAATCTTATCAATAAAGGTTTAATTGACCCTGTTTCTAAAAAATTTGCAGGTAAACAACTTGCAAAGAAAATGTTAAATGACACTTATGGTGTTAATATATACAAAAATCAATTTAGAATACGACCTTATGGTAATGGTGGAATAGATTGGCTCGATTTAGATAGAGATAGAATACAGAATTTTACATTAAAAATAAGTAATAATCAAATTATTGGTTTCATAACAATTGAACCAGAAGAATTATCTAACCTTGAAGAAAAAAGTGCTAGAGACGGCTTGAAAGAAAATGAGTTTTATTTTGGTTTAAAAGAATTAGCTCAAAAAGCTCTTAAAGAATTAGAATTACGTAGACTTATTTTTAGAGAGCGTAGTTTAAAGAGTAGAAAGGTCAGAAATACAATTAATGATAGTATCCAAAATCTTTTTAGTTTTTCAAATTTATCTAAAAACATAGAAACTAAGCTTGAACAATTTAATGTTGGAAAAGAAAATATTTCTCAAATAAAGTCAATTCTAAAAGAAGAAGAAGAAAGTAAAGCTGAACTTTTAGAAGATATTCAAAAAACAATTGCAATATATCAAGGGCAAGCAACTTTAGGTAAAATTGTAAGTTTTATTCTTCATGAAGGTAGAAAACCTATTCATTTTTTTAATACAGAAGCAAATGTTATAGAAAGATATATCAAACACTATAAGATTACAAAGGAAATTGATTTATTAGATAATTTAGATGAAAGCGCAAAAGGAATAAGACGAAACAGTAAATTAATTTCCGATTTATTTAAAAGAATTAATCCTCTTGCAGGGCAAAAAAGAGGTAATAAAATAGATTTTTCAGTTTCTGAGACAATAGAAAATTCCTATCAAATATTTTCAAATACTATGAAGGAATACAATATAGATTTTAATTTAAATTGTAGTAAATCAATATTAGTTCATGGGTGGGAAGAAGACCTATTCACATCAATTACCAATCTTATCGAAAATAGTATTTACTGGCTTAATCTTTCGGATATTAAAAACAAAATGATTGATATAAACGTTTCAGAAACAGCCGATTCAATAACAATCGATTTTATTGACAATGGACCGGGATTAACTAATGATGAAATCGAAACAGAAATAATATTTGAACCAGGTTATTCAAAAAAACATAATGGAACTGGTTTAGGTTTAGCGATTGCTGGCGAGGCTACTGATAGACTAAACGGCAAATTAAAAGCAAGAAAAGTTGAAAAAGGTGTATATTTTCAAATTGAAATTGATAAAAAATGAAAGAACTAAAATTACTAATTGTTGAAGATGATCAGGAATTAATAACTTCATATCATAGAGATATTAAATCATTTAATTTAGACAGTGACATCAAAATTGTTTACGAGTTAGTTTCAGAAAAAGAAAATGCACTATCAATTCTAGATAATAAAGAAATATATTTTGATGCAGCGATAGTTGATTTAAAATTAGATTCAAAAGGAAAACCCGACGAAAATTATTCAGGTAATGAAGTAATTAGAAAAATAAAAACCAATTTAAGATTTCCAGTTTTCGTTGTAACAGGAACACCTCAACACATTGCCGATGATTTAAAAATCCAAAATGATTTTTTTAAAATAAAAACGAGAGGAGAAGAAGACAATCATCTTCAACAACTAGTTGATATTTATAATACAGGCATAACAAAAATAATAAACAGTAAAGGTCATATTGAAAATTTTCTTAATAATATTTTTTGGAACCACCTTTCAAATTCAATGGGTAATTGGATAAATGATGTTACTAGAAATCCAGATGAAAAACAAAAATCTTTATTAAGATATACGATAATGCATATGCAGGAGTATATTGATGAAGATATTGAGAAATATCATCCAAGTGAATTTTATATTACTAAACCAATAAAACAAAATATATTTACTGGTGATATAATTTCATATGAAAATAATAAATACATAGTCCTTACTCCGTCATGTGATATTGTGTTACGTAATAATGGTACTAGAAATACTAAATACATATTATTTTGTAAAATAAAAACTTTAGCTGAAGTTATTCCAAATTACGAAACATTGACAATAGTAACTGGTCAAAACAATCCTGTCAAAACACAATTAAACATTTACATAAAAAATAATAAACAAAATTTTCACTTTGTGCCTAAAAGCAACTCATTAGAAGCAGGGTTAATAGATTTTCAGGACAAAAAAACAATGTCTGAAATAGACGTTAACGAAAAGATCGCAAATGGTCAAATCATCAGAAATGCTACTGTTTCAATGCCTTTTCTAAAAGATATAATTTCCAGATATTCTAATTATTATTCTAGACAAGGTTCACCAGATTTTAATGTTGAAGAAGTCTACAGGTCATTATTTTAACAAATCTGATTGTTTAGCTTTAGTTTAAATTAAAAAGCTAAATAATCTATAATTAAAAAAGAGCGACAAACTTGTCGCTCTTTACCAATCAATTCTTCTTCTTTTTCTTGTCACCATCTTTTTTAGATTTTGCTTTTTTCTTTGGTTTTAAGTCGCTTTTCGGTTTCTTCAACTTCGTAGGAATTATTGTTAGTCAAGCTATGCAAAGTATCCTGACATCGCAAAATAAAAAATCCAATTTTATTTATTTTTTTGTCACAATTATATGCTATATTTGTGACAGATTATCTAAATAAAAATTATGGAATCTATTGAAAATCAAATTAATAAATCGGTTTCAAATCATAAGCGTGGAAAATTATTTTTCCCAAATGATTTTATCAAATTTGGCACTTCAACTTCAGTTAGGCAAGCACTAAAGCGATTGGAAGATAAGTCATTTTTAATTCGGTTAAGCCATGGTATTTATTTATATCCTAAAAACCATAAAGTATTAGGTATTCTTTATCCAACACTAGACGAAATTGCTATTGCTATTGCAAAAAGAGATAAAGCTAGAATTATTCCAACAGGAAATCAAGCCTTAAATAAATTAGGATTATCAAATCAAGTTCCTATGAATGTAGTTTATTTGACCGATGGCGCACCAAGGTCAATTAAAGTGCATGATAAATATAATATCAAGTTTAAAAAAGCAGCTCCCAAATTATTATCGGCAAAAAATGAAACAATCGTTTTAGTCATTCAAGCATTAAAAGAATTAGGAATCGATAAAGTTGATGATGTGGTTTTAAAAAAAATCACTGAAATAGTAAAAAACTTAGATGTTGCTGATATTAAACACGATATAAAGTTAGCACCAGTTTGGATTGCCGAAATTATTAAAAATATAATTAAAGAATAATTATGGTAGAATGGTTTAATTTATCGGAAGATGAAAGAAAAATTATAATTAATCAAGTCAGTATTAAAAAAGGATTATTACCAACTGCTATTGAAAAAGATTGGTGGGTTATGATTGCTTTAAGAGCCATTTTCAAAACAAAATATGGTAATTATCTGTTATTTAAAGGAGGAACGTCTTTAAGCAAATCTTATAATTTAATTGAACGTTTTTCTGAAGATATTGATTTAGCATTAGACCGGTCTTTTTTTAATCTTGACGGTAATCTTACTAAAAGTCAAGTAAAAAATTTAAGAAGAAAATCTGCGAAATTTGTTAGTGAAATCTTTATTCATGAATTAAAAAAAGAGCTTCTAGAAAATAATGTCAAGGATTTTGAATTAAGCATAGTCAATTTTGAAGAGTCAGATACTGACCCAATAAGTATTGAATTACGATATAAATCATTGACTGAGACTATTCCTTATTTACAACCTAGAATTTTGATAGAAATAAGTTCGCGTTCCTTACGTAATCCATTTGAAAATAGAGAAGTTATTTCTTTTATTGACGAAGTTTATCCAAATTTACCTTTTTCTAATAAACCAATAAGTGTTCCGACAGTTTTACCAACAAGAACTTTTTTAGAAAAAATATTTTTATTACATGAAGAGTTTCAAAAGCCAGATGAAAGTAAAATTAGACACGAACGAATGACAAGACATTTGTATGATATTTCTAAATTGATGGATTCAAATTATTCGCAACAAGCACTAAACAATACTGAATTATATCAAAATATTGTTACTCATAGAGAAATGATAACAAATTTACCTTGGGTTGATTACGCCAAACATAATACCAAAACTTTAAATTTTATTCCTTCTGAAAAAATAATAGAAAATTGGAGAAAAGATTATAAAGATATGCAAGAAAGCATGTTTTATGGAAAAACAGACTCCTTTGATAAATTGATTATGAAGTTGACAGAATTAAACATTAAAATTAATAATATATAACCATAAAACCTACTCATTAAACAAATCCATAACCAAAAATCCTCTCTTCCAACCAAACAACTCCTAAACATTCTTTCCATTTTAATCATCCAAAAACGCAATAATTTTGCAACTTTTTAAAAAACTTTTGCAACAGTAATTCTTCAAATAGCATCAACTTTACATTCTAGGAACAACTACTATATTTTTTTTATGTAGTACTTTGATTGAAAAGAATATGAAACAAAACAATACTTTAGATTTAGATGCTTTAAAACAATTTCAAAATATATTTGATTCATTGCTTGAAGGAATTCAAATTATAGATTTTGACTGGAATTTTATTTATGTCAATGAGACTTTGTGTAAGCATGTGAATCTTAAAAAAGAGGCATTAATAGGGCAAAACATCAAAGATAAATTTCCGAATATTGAAAAATTGAAAATCTTTAAGGTACTTTCGGATTGTATGATAAATCGAAAAACCAAACAGGTACAAAACAAATATATTTTTGAAGATGACACTGCAAAATGGTTTGAACTTACCATAAAACCTGTAAAAGAAGGCATTTGCATTTTATCGTTAGACAGCACAGAACATAAAACATTAGAGCTTCAAACTGAAAAAATTAGTCGTCTGTATGCTTTTATTAGTCAGGTAAATCAAAATATTGTTAGAATAAAAGATGAAGATGCTTTGTTTAAAAATTCCTGTAAAATTGCAACCGAATTTGGAAAATTTAAAATCGCATGGATTGGATTGTTTGAGGACGATAAAATAATATTGGTTGAACAAAGTGGCGTTAGTAGAAAAGAAATTGAAAAATTCAATACGCTTAAAGATGATTATTCTAAGGAAGAAATCCTTGAAAAGGATGGTTTTTTTATTTGTAATGATATCCAAAATGATATTAAACTTCTAAATTGGAAGCCATTTATAGAACATCACGGCATTTGTTCTTGCATTATCTTACCAATTAAAAAAGCCAATCAAATTATTGGAACATTAAATCTATATTCGTCTGAATTGACTTTTTTTAACCATGAAGAAATTGAATTACTAATTGAAGTTGCTGGTGACATTTCATTTGCTATTGACCGTTTTGAAAAAGAAAGACAACACAAACGCAATGAAGAAATTATACTTTTAAATGAAAAACGATTTAGAGCATTAATTGAAAATAGTAATGATGTTATTGCGCTTTGTAATAGAGAGGGAAAATTTATTTATGGAAGTCCCAATTTTAGTAAAATATTAGGTTATACTTCAGATGAATATCTAAATCTTTCGGCTTTTTCTATGACGCATCCTTATAATTTGGCTCATTTTATGGAAAAAATAAATCAAATTTTGTTGATTCCTGGTAAATCTTTCACCACACAACAGCGCCTGAGACACAAAAATGGAAAATGGATATGGTGTGAAGGAAAAGTAACCAACATGATGCATCTTAAAAGTGTCAATGCAATTGTAATTAATTTTAGAGATATTTCTGAAAAGAAGAAATCGGAAGAAAAATTACTTAAAAGTGAGGCTTTCAGTAGAAATATTATTAATTCTCTTAGTGCGCACATTGCAGTAATAGATACAAGCGGAAAAATTGTAGCCGTGAACGATGCATGGGATAGATTTGCGACAGAAAACAATGAAACAACAATACACAATACTGGTTTAGGAAGCAATTATTTTAGGGTTTGCAAGAAATCGGCAGAAACAGGAGATCCGTCTGCAACAATAGTAATGGAAGGATTGAGAAATGTGATGAACAAGTTAAATAGAAATTTTTATTATGAATATCCTTGTCATTCGCCATCTAGAGAACGATGGTTTGCTATGCTCGCAATGCCGTTCGACGGAGATCAAGAATTGGTTGTAGTTGCTCATCAAGATATCTCACAACGTAAATTTGCCGAAGACAAACTTATTTTAAAAAATCAAGAATTAGAAAAAACCAATTTTGAACTTGATCGGTTTGTTTATAGTGTTTCCCACGATTTACGTTCGCCGCTTACCTCTGTTTTAGGATTGCTATCGTTTATTCAGGAAGATACTAAAGAACCTGATACGTTAACGCATGCAAGAATGATTCATGAAAGTATTAACAAACTTGATGAGTTTATAAAAAACATTCTTAGCTACTCTAGAAACAATCGTGTCGAATTGGAAATAGAAAAAATTAACCTTCAAGAAACAACCGAAAAAATTGTAGCATCACGGTTATACATCAAAGAAGCTAAAAATATTTCATTTGAAATTAACTTTGATGAGCACTGTGATTTTTATTCGGATAAGCAAAGTTACACTACCGTTATAGAAAATTTAGTTTCTAATGCCATAAAATTTAAAGATAGGAATAAACCAAATCAAATAATAAAAATAATTGGAACCAGTGTTGATGATACTTTAAGCCTAGAAATATTCGATAACGGAATTGGAATTGCATCTGAAAATCAAACCAAAATTTTTGATATGTTTGTGCGATTATCCGGAGAAATTGATGGCGCAGGAATAGGATTATACATTGTAAAAGAAATTATTACAAAAATAGAAGGAACCATAGAAATTCAATCTATATTTGGGAAAGAAACCAATTTCAAAATAAATTTAAAGAACTTTAAACCATGCTAAACCAAATTACACCAAAATTTGAAACTATAATGGTTATTGACGACAACAAAATAGATTTATACATCAATTCGAGAATCATAACTCAAAATAAATTTGCTCAACATGTACTTCAATATTCGTCTGCCAAAGAAGCTTTAAATTATTTGTCAGAAAATCAAGAAAATACAAAACTAGTGCCCAATATTATTTTTATTGATATATATATGCCCGAAATGTCAGGCTTTGAGTTCATGAAAATTTTCAATAAATTTTCGATAAAATTAAAAGATAAATGCACTGTTTACATTATTTCGTCAACCAATAATGAAAAAGATATTGACCAAATTAATGCTAATAAAAACATTAAATCATTTCATGAAAAACCTTTAACAAAAGAATTCTTAGAGAGTATTAATTAATATTTTTTAATACTATTCTTTAAACAGATGCTTTACCGAAACATTCTCTCTTTCGGAAGTAACTGCTTCAAAATAACTTTTTCTAGTTGCTCCCATTTCTTTGGCAACCCAATTGGCTGGAATTGTTTCAATTTGGTTATTGTAGGCTAAAACACTGTTATTGTATGAAGTTCTTGCGTAGGAAATATCGTCTTCTATACCAATAATGGTGCGTTGCAAATGCAGTAAATTTTCATTCGATTTTAAATCGGGATAACGCTCAACAGTTACTAAAACTTTTGACAACAGTGAACTCAACTCATTTTCGGTTTGAATACGGTTTTCTGATTGCAAATTGGTATTGGCAGTGGCGTTTCTTAGACTTACAATTTTCTCTAAAGTAGTTCCTTCAAATTGCATTGCTTGTTGAACAGAAGCCACAACATTTGGCAAAATATCATATCGTTTTTTTAATACAGTATCCAATCCCGAATAGGCATTTTCTACAGCATTACGTTTGATAATAATGTTGTTATAGCTTACAAAAATTATAAAACCAATAATTCCTAATAGTAAAATAATGAAAAACATAGCTTCTTTTTTTATGAATTACAAATGTACTAAAATTGAAGAATAAAAAACAGCCTTGAAATTTCTTTCAAAGCTGCTTTCACATTAACCTCAACTAATTAACTAATCTATTGTTATTTCTGCCAAATTTTGGTTTTCTTTTACTTTTCCTAACTGAATGGTTTGCAACGTTCTTTCAGTTTTTCCATTTTTAGTAGTATAAATTTCTACCATAACTGTTGTCGGACCATTTTCTGTAAGCGTTCTTTCGCCAAAGTAATTGGTTTTTATGATGTATTTTCCTTTCACAGCATTGCGTAATAAATACTGTTCTGGACCATAACCTTGCGTGAAATCTTTAGAAAATCTTGCGCCAGCTTGCGTATCTCTATGACCGTAATAACATTCTTCACCAGTTGGTTCAATTACATGTAAATCAATATCCGTATCCATTTGGTTCCAATTCAAGATTATTCTTATTTCGATTGGCATTTTATCAAGGTATTTTTTGTCTAATTTGTCCGTTTTAATGCTTTTGTGTTCTTGCATCATTCGGTTTAAATCCATCAAAATAATATCTTCAACACCAGCATATTGTCCGCTCATTTCACCATAATAATTCACTTCTAGCGCTTTTATTAACTCATCAAAACCTGCCTGATATTGTTTATTGTCTTCCAATGTCAAACCTAAATCACGATGCGCTTGTGGTTCTTGTGCTCTCCAAATTGCCACCTGATTAGCTGTGTACAAAGCATCGTCATAAGCTTCCCATTGGCGTAATAAATAAGTTAGAGATTTATACAATTGATGATTTTCTAATCCCAAATCGGCAATATTACTCAATACTAATAAGGCTTTTTCTTTGTTTCCATTGTCATAAAAATAATTGGCTACATCAAAATAAAAATTCGGATTTGTAATTTCGTCATTTCGCAATTGCAAATAAGCAGCATATTTTTTATCGGCTGGAACTGTAGCCAAAACTTTCAAATATACTCTATCTGGATTCCACTGCGTTACTTTGGTTTTTTCTAATTCCAAATAACCTTCAGAATAAGTTCCGTTTGAAATTGTATCTGATGTTGCCCAAGTATGGTTTACTGTAGTTGAAAAATTATTTGAAGTTGAAATCTGAAGTCCAGAAACTTTTCCTGCTAATGATTGTACAACATTTGGACTAGGACTATCGGCTGAAATTTCTTTAGAAGAAACCACTGTTATTGATGACGAAACACTTTTTTTCTGTCTTACAACTTGATCTTCTGATTTATCTTCATCATCGTCCAATCTGGAGCGACTTCCATATCCAACTACAACAACTTCATTTAATTGTTGATTTGATTCTTTCAATCGAATGGTATAATTTGTTGCACGTCCAACAGTTATTTGTTTGTCTTGAAGTCCTACAAAAGAAATTACCAAAATATCTCCTTGTCTTGCATTAAGCGCAAATTTTCCGTCAAAATCTGTAGCAACTCCTCTTGTAGTTCCTTTAACAACTACATTTGCACCAGGCAATGGTCCAGAATCATCAGAAACAACGCCACGAATATTTCCAACCATTTTACCAGGTTTTACGACTGGAACTGGCTTGGGAACACTGTATTTTGTGTCTTGATTCCACCAAGTTAAAAGTTGTTGATAATAAGCAGCAACATTTTCCCAGTTGCTGTATTTTTTGGCTTGCGCATTGGTAATTTGTTGTTTTAAAATTCGATCAAATTCTTCACGCAATTCTGCTGGCGGAACAATGTCATACTGAATGTAATCGTTTAAACTTTCCAAAACAATTAAAGATGTATTTTGAGTTACAATTCCATATTTTTTGCCCATCATTTCAATTTCATCTGCATTTAATTTGTACTGAATTTCTAAATAAGCTATCTTTTTCTGAGCCCAAAGTTTTTCAATGTTTACTTCATTCGAAGCCTGATTTGAGGCATCAATGATTATTATTTTTTCTAAAATTGGAGTTTCATCATACCCAAATTGAAGTACAACTTCGTTACTAGCTTTCAATGAAATTCCAGCCATACTAAAACTACCGGAAACTGGAGTTCCAACCATTGGATACATCTCTGTAACCAAATAATTATCTTTAATACCAAGGAATTTTAAATTCTGAAAAACCATTTTATCAATGGCATCAGCAATTTTCAATTCGTTTAAATTGATGAAATTTCCACCTGATTTTATAGCATTATAATTTAAAAAAGCATAATCTGAAGATGCCAATGAACTTATTGTGTAAATTGGTTTTTTAGTTGCTGGCAAAATATTAGCACTCAACGACGATAATCCATCTGTAAAAAATAAATACTCGTCATGAACTGGCAATTTAATTTTTGAAAAACGAGTTCCACCATCATATTGTGTGTTTTCTAAAATGGCTTTCAAAGCGGACCAATCGCCATTTTTAATACTATAATTATTCTTTTTTTCGAAAGTATAACCAGCTAAATATAAGGTAACTTCTACGTTTTTTAATTCCGAAAAATAGGCATTCAATAGTTCTAATTCTTTTTTCAAATTACGTTTTTTGCAACTCAAGGAAACATCCCAAAGCAAACCAATAGAATTTGGATTTTTTTTATGAATTTTAGTGTTTTCAAGAATCGTATTCGCATAAAAATAATGCTGATTGTTTACAGATTGTACCACAACACTTGGAATTTCAGAACGAATTGGTATGGTAATCAACATTTTATCTTTGGGCTTGTAATTGCTTTTTTTGATAGAAATTTGATAACTTTGATTAAAATGTTCTAAGGCAATCAAACCTTCATCGGTAGTAATTGTTGGTTCAGATGAAGCTCCAATTATGGCAACATTTAATTCAAAAACATCCAATTGAACAGGATAACTGCTCAACATTTGATAGGATAAATGCGTTGCATCAAAACTGCTTAATTCTTGTTCATATCCAATAATTACGATGCGTTCTTTACCTGGCATTAACGGATAAATTCGAGTTCTAAAATTATTTCCTTCTACTTTTTCTAGCAAACCTGGGTCAACTCGACGGTGTTCGATAGCTTCAAAAACCTGTTTTCCTTTGTTTTTATTTACAGGAACAGCTTCACGCATTTTATTATTAATGTCAATTGCGTATCTAGAAACCGAAACACCTTCGGGCAACGGAAACATCAATTCGGCTTCCATCTGACGGTTGGTTCCATTAAAAAAATGCATTTCGGTAGTGGTATAAGCAATATTTCCTACCACTTTTACATTGACTTTCAATTGACTCAAACGCACTAACGAAGAATCTTTACCTTTTACATTGAGTTGCGGACTTTGCGCTTGAACAAAAAATCCAATCCATAATAGCGAAATTAGAAGTATGTTTTTCATAAAATATAGTTTTTAGTTGTTTATCGAAACTTGTATAATAAGTAAGAGCATCATTTTTATAAAAAGGTTGGGAAGAGGTTTTGTTTTTTGTTCAGATTAATTACTTTTATACTGTAAATTCAAAAATTCATGTCCAAACTTCCTCATATTACTACAAGCATTTTTTCTATAATGTCGCAAATGGCAAACGAGCACAAAGCCATCAATCTTTCGCAAGGATTTCCTAATTTTCCAGTTGATGAACGTTTAAAAAATAGCGTGGCAAAATGGGCAAAAGAAGAAGTACATCAATATTTACCTATGGCTGGTTTTATGCCTTTATTAGAAAAAATTGCAATGCTTACGCAAATATCCTACAATAGAAAAGTCAATCCTTTAACGGATGTTTTAGTCACTGCTGGCGCAACAGAAGGCATTTTTGCAACCATTCAAGCATTGGTACATCCAAACGAAGAAGTACTTATTTTGGATCCGAGTTATGATTGTTATGAAACCCCAGTTTTACTTTGCAATGCTATCCCAAGACGCATCAATTTAAACGATGATTTTACTCCTAATTGGGAAGTAATTGGTAACGCAATAAGTTCGAAAACTAGAATGATAATCATTAACAATCCGCACAATCCAACTGGGAAAATTTGGATTGAAAACGATTTTATTCAGCTAGAAAAATTGTTGAATTTATATCCAAATTTACTTGTGCTTTCTGACGAAGTTTATGAATACATCACTTTTGAAAACAAACATATTTCGATAAATCAAAAAATAAATTTGAGAAATCGAAGTGTTATAGTTTCTTCATTTGGAAAATCATTTCACATAACTGGCTGGAAAATTGGTTATTTAATTGCGCCCGAACATTTGATGAAAGAAATTAAAAAAGTACATCAATTTCTGGTTTTTAGCGTAAACAGTATTGCACAAAATGCTATAAATGATTATATGGAAGTCGTTCAGGTTGAAGAACTAGGTAAATTTTACCAACAGAAAAGAGATTTTTTTAGAAATTTACTTGAGCAAACCAAATTTAAATTGTTGCCGTGCGAAGGTTCTTATTTTCAAGTTGCTTCTTATAAAAGTATTTCCGATGCTTCTGATTTGGATTTTACAAAAAAATTAGTGACTGATTATGGAGTTGCTACTATTCCGCTTTCGCCTTTTTATGCTGATGCAAAACAAACGCAATGTGTCCGATTTTGTTTCGCTAAAGACGAAACTACTTTGCAAAATGCAGTAGAACGATTAATGAAATTATAAAATTTTATTTACTATGCATGCATAACAAATATTTTGATTATATTTGAAAAACAAATTAAACTAATATGGATTTTTCAGCAAAAATGCTTCGCGATGACGCGTTAAAAGGCAAAGTAATTATAGTAACAGGTGGCGGAAGTGGTTTGGGAAAAGCCATGACTCAGTATTTTTTAGAATTGGGTGCCAATGTAGCCATCACTTCTCGCGATTTAGAAAAACTACAAAAAACAGCCGAAGAACTTACCACAGAAAATGGAGGAAAATGTTTGGCATTGCAATGTGATGTGCGTCATTATGACCAAGTTGAAGCCATGCTTGCAGAAGTTTTAAAAGAATTTGGAAAAGTGGATGTATTGTTAAATAATGCAGCTGGAAATTTTATTTCGCCAACCGAAAGATTATCTGCCAATGCATTCGATACGATAATTGACATTGTATTAAAAGGTTCTAAAAACTGTACACTGGCATTGGGCAAACACTGGATTGCGGCAAAACAAGAATCGGCAGTGGTTTTAAATATTGTAACTACTTATGCTTGGACAGGTTCGGGTTATGTGGTTCCGAGCGCGACTGCGAAAGCTGGAGTTTTAGCCATGACGAGAAGTTTGGCTGTAGAATGGGCAAAATATGGAATTCGAATGAATGCGATTGCACCTGGACCATTTCCTACAAAAGGTGCTTGGGAACGTTTGTTGCCAGGCGATTTAGCATCCAAATTTGATATGACTAAAAAAGTACCCTTACGAAGAGTCGGAAATCATCAAGAATTGGCCAATTTAGCTGCCTATTTAGTATCTGATTTTTCGGCTTATATGAATGGTGAAGTGGTTACAATTGATGGAGGCGAATGGCTTCAAGGTGCAGGAGAATTTAATATGTTAGAGCAAATTCCACCTGAAATGTGGGACATGCTTGAAGCAATGATTAAGAATAAAGGAAGTAAATAGTAGTTCACAGTGGTCCGTTTTCAGTGATTAGTTGAATACATTATAAATTGTAAGTCAGATTGAAATTTTCTTTCTGACTTTTTTATTTTGGTTTACATTATTGTCTGACTGTTAAACGCTGAACACTTAAAACGGACCACTGAATACTAAACTTTACAACATTGTTAACAAATAACACTTTCATAAACCATAAAAAATTGTATTTTTACCACTCAAAATTTGAATAGAATAAATGGGCAAAATCATTGCAATAGCCAATCAAAAAGGTGGTGTAGGAAAAACAACAACTTCGGTAAATTTAGCCGCATCACTGGGTGTTTTAGAGAAAAAAGTATTATTAATTGATGCCGATCCGCAAGCTAATGCGAGTTCGGGATTAGGTATTGATGTGGAAGGAGTTGAGATAGGAACTTATCAAATTCTTGAACACAGCAATGTGCCTGAAGATGCTATAATAAAATCAACTTCGCCAAATGTGGACGTAATTCCGGCACATATTGACCTTGTTGCTATCGAAATTGAATTGGTAGACAAGGAAAATCGTGAATACATGCTGAAACAAGCGTTGGAAAGCATCAAAGATAAATATGATTATATTTTAATTGATTGCGCGCCATCACTAGGTTTGTTGACATTAAATGCCTTGACTGCTGCCGATTCTGTAATCATACCTATTCAGTGTGAATATTTTGCATTGGAAGGTTTAGGAAAATTATTAAACACTATAAAAAGTGTTCAAAAAATACACAATCCAGAATTGGATATTGAAGGATTGCTTTTAACCATGTACGATTCGCGTTTACGCCTTTCAAATCAAGTGGTTGAAGAAGTTCAAAAACATTTTAACGATATGGTTTTCAAGACTATAATTCAAAGAAATGTAAAATTAAGTGAAGCGCCAAGTTTTGGTGAAAGTATCATTGCCTTCGATGCAACGAGTAAAGGAGCTACCAATTACTTAAGTTTGGCAGAAGAAGTTATTAAAAAAAATAGCAATTAATTTATGACAAAAGCAGTAAAAAAACAAGCTTTAGGACGCGGTTTATCAGCACTTTTAAAAGATCCAGAAAACGACATTAAATCGGTGGACGATAAAAATGCAGATAAAGTTGTTGGTAATATATTGGAAGTTGATATTGAATCAATCGAAATCAATCCGTTTCAGCCTAGAACTAATTTTAATGAAGAATCATTAAAAGAATTAGCATCGTCTATAAAAGAACTTGGTGTTATTCAGCCAATTACGGTTAGAAAACTTGATTTTAATAAATACCAATTAATCTCTGGAGAACGTCGTTTGCGTGCTTCTAAGTTGGTTGGAATGACTACAATTCCTGCCTACATTCGTATTGCAAATGATAATGAATCATTGGTAATGGCATTGGTAGAAAATATACAACGTCACGATTTAGATCCAATAGAAATTGCTTTGTCTTACCAACGTTTAATAGAAGAAATTCAATTGACTCAAGAGCAAATGAGTGAACGTGTTGGAAAAAAACGTTCTACAATTACAAATTATTTACGTCTTTTAAAATTAGATCCAATTATCCAAACTGGAATTCGTGATGGATTCATCAGTATGGGACATGGTCGTGCCATGATTACTATTGAAGATCAAGATATTCAAACCGATATTTACCAAAAAATTGTTAGTCAAAATCTATCTGTTCGTGATACAGAAGCTTTGGTAAAAAAACACCAAGATGGGCTAAAACCTGCTGCTGTAAAAGCTAAAACAGGAAGTTCCTTTGCAATTGCCGAAGATCAAAAGAAAGCATTTACCAATTTCTTTGGAGCTAAAGTAGATGTAAAAGTTGCTGGTAACGGAAAAGGTAAAATTGCTATTCCATTTCACTCTGAAGAAGATTTTAATCGCATCGTTAAACTAATAAACGGTTAGTGGATAGGTCATTTTATATAATTATTTTAGTTTTCCTATTGGGAAGTTCTTCATCATTTGCTCAAAAAGAATTGGGTGGCGGATTGATTGCTTTGGATTCAATTAAAGAAACCAAAATTAATCCGTTGGCTCCAGCAAAAGCAGCATTTTACTCGGCAGTTTTACCTGGAATGGGACAAGCTTACAATAAAAAATATTGGAAAATTCCTTTGGTTTATGGTGCTTTAGGAACAAGTATTTATTTTTATATCAATAACAATAAAAAATACCAACAGTATAGGGATGTTTATAAAAGACGTCTTGAAGGTTTTAGTGGAGATGAATTTTCTTATCTAGATAATACTCGTTTAATTGCTGCACAAAAATACTATCAAAAAAACAGAGATTTATCTGCATTGATTACAGCACTTTTTTACATATTAAATATTGTTGATGCCAATGTTGATGCGCATTTAATGCAATTTAATGTCAATGATAATCTCACATTGAAACCAAATTTATACAGAAATGAAATTACTTCGCGACAAAATTTAGGTATCAGTTTATCTCTAAAATTATAAATTTCTCTTAAAATTTGTAACAAACATTACTATTAGCAAACTAATCTTAAATGAAAATAGCACTTCTTGGATACGGAAAAATGGGTAAAGTAATTGAACGAATTGCTTTAGAAAGAGGTCATGAAATTGTAGTACGAAAATCAAGTTCTGATGATTATTCTGGATTAGAAAATGCAGATGTAGCCATAGATTTTAGCGTTCCTGATGCTGCTGTTGCTAATATTACAGAATGTTTAAACTCTGGAATTCCAATAGTTTCTGGAACAACTGGATGGTTGGAAGATTATCACAAAATGGAAAACTTGTGTAAGGAGAAAAACGCAGCTTTTATTTATGGTTCAAATTTTAGCTTAGGTGTTAATTTATTTTTTGAATTGAATGATTATTTGGCAAAAATAATGTCAAAATTCAATCAATATAACGTTTCGATGGAAGAAATTCATCATACACAAAAACTCGATAAGCCTAGCGGAACAGCAATTTCATTAGCAAACGGAATAATAAACAACACAAAATACAACGATTGGTCAATAGATAATCCGACTGCAGAAGAAGTCTTTATTGATGTGAAAAGAATAGATTCTGTTCCAGGAACGCACTCTATTTTTTACACATCGGAAGTAGATACAATAGAAATAAAACATACAGCTCACAACAGAGATGGATTTGCCATAGGATCAATAATTGCAGCCGAATGGTTGATTGGGAAAAAAGGCGTTTTCACGATGCGTGATGTACTAAATTTAAAATAAAACATAAAGTTTAAATCAAATAATTTTTAAACTTTTCAAATCTTAAAAAATAAAAATATGACACTATATCAATGGTTTATCTTTTTCCTAGGCGTTCAATTAATTCACTATTTGGGAACTTGGAAATTGTATGAAAAAGCAGGTAGAAAAGGTTGGGAAGCTGGAATTCCTATTTATAATTCTATCATTTTGATGAAAATCATTAATAGACCAACTTGGTGGACATTTTTACTTTTTGTACCAGTAATAAACTTAATAATGTTTCCTATAGTTTGGGTAGAAACACTTAGAAGTTTTGGAAAAAACTCAACATTAGATACCTTTTTAGGAATTATCACTTGTGGATTTTATATCTACTACATCAATTATACTCAGAACGTAACTTATATTACTGACAGAAGTACTATTGCTACAACCAAAACTGGTGATACTGTAAGTTCTTTATTATTTGCAATAATAGTTGCAACATTTGTTCATACTTACTTCATTCAACCGTTTACAATTCCGACTTCTTCATTAGAAAAATCGTTATTAATTGGTGATTTTCTTTTTGTAAGTAAATACAATTATGGAGCAAGAGTTCCAATGACAACTGTTGCTGCTCCAATGGTTCATGATACTTTACCAATAATTAATGTGAAATCATACAGTAAATGGCCACAACTTCCTTATTTTAGATTTCCTGGATTTGAAAAAATTAAAAATAATGATATTGTTGTTTTTAACTGGCCAGTTGATACTGTTGTAAAATTCTTTGATCGATCTGGTATTAAAGCAGATAAACCTGTTGACAAAAAATCTAATTATGTAAAGAGATGTGTAGGTATTGCAGGTGACTCATTAGAAATTAAAAAAGGTATTGTCTATGTAAATGGAAAAGAATTGAAGTTTCCTGAACGAGCAAGACCTCAATATTCTTACATAGCTGTGTATGACAAAAAAACACAAATAGATGATTTAAATGCTTTGTACAAGGATTTAAAAATCACTAAAGCTGACGAGCCAAGACCTATGAATCAGAATAATGATTCTATCTATTTTCCTGCCATGACATTGGAAAGTTCTAATAAATTACGTCAAATTCCTGGATTTATTTCTGTAACAAGATATGTAGAAACGAAACCAGACTTGTCTGTATTTCCTCATAGTAAACCTTGGAATATAGATAATTATGGTCCAATTTATATTCCTGAACAAGGTAAATCGGTACAACTAGATTTAGTTAGTTTACCACTTTACAGCAGAATAATAACTGAATATGAAGGAAACAAATTAGAGATTAAAGGTTCTGATATTTATATAAATGGTGAAAAGACAAAAACATATATTTTTAAACAAGATTATTATTGGATGATGGGTGACAATCGTCATCGTTCTGAAGACAGCCGTTATTGGGGTTATGTGCCAGAAAATCATATTGTTGGGAAACCAATTTTCATTTGGATGAGTTGGGATAGTGAAGGAAAAGGTATTATGAATAAAATACGTTGGGAACGCTTGTTTACAACTGTTAGCGGTGAAGGTCAACCACAATCATACTTTAAATATTTCTTATTTTTACTAGCAGCATATTTTGTTGGCGAGTATTTCTGGAAAAAGAGAAAAGCAAAATCTGAATAGTTTAATGGTTTAAGTTGGTTTACAAAATAAACCAACTTAAACTTTTTTGAACATTTTAAACAAATGAATAACATTCTTATACATCCTAGTTATTTTCCATCAATTAGTCACTTTATTGCTATTTCTAAAGCGGATAAAGTTACTTTTGAAATGGAAGATAATTTTCAAAAACAAACCAACAGAAATAGAATGCAAATTTACAGTCCGAATGGGATTCAACTGCTAAATATTCCTGTAAAACATTCTAATAAACCGTATCAAAAAATAAAAGATGTAAGGCTAGAAACGGCTTTTGACTGGCAAAAACAACATTTTAAATCGCTAGAAGCTGCTTATAGAGCTTCGCCTTTTTTTGAATATTTTGAAGATGACATTCGACCTTTTTTTGAGAAAAAATACACTTTTTTAATGGATTTGAATTTGCAATCAATGGAGCTTGTTTCCAAATGTTTGCGATTGGAATTCGACTACGATGAAACTACAGAGTATTTTCATGAAATTGCAGAAAAAAAAGATTTTCGTAACTTGATTAATGGAAAAAAAGATGTTACTGTAATTGAACCTTACACACAAGTATTTGGCGAAAAACATGGTTTTATAAACAACTTGAGTATTCTAGATTTACTTTTTAATGAAGGTAGATATGCTGTGGAATATTTGAAAAAACAAGAATTATAAATTCTTCTTACCATCCTGAATGTTTGTAAAAGACAAAAACTCTTTAGCCCTGATGTAAGGGAAAAACCTTTTTTTATTTAAAAAAAGTTTTGGAAAGACAGCAGGAATACGGACTGCAAAAACGCGCAAAAGATTCGCTCCTACTCTATCATTAATCGTGTAAGAATTGGATAATGATCGGAATTTTTAAACTGTGGGAAATTTTGAAAATTTTTGACTTTCATTCGTTTGTCTGCAAAAATATAATCGATTCTAGCTGGATAAAATTTGAAATTATAAGTTTGTCCAAAGCCACTTCCAGCTTCTTCAAAACTATCATATAGGTTTCCTTTTATGCTTCTATAAACATAAGAAAATGCACTATTATTCATGTCACCACAGATAATTATTGGGTATTTACATTTTTCTTTATGACTCATTAAAACCTCAGCTTGCTTCTGTTGTTGCTTGAATGCTAGACTGATACGCTTAACAACTAGTTCTGATTTTTGTTGATTTATAGAATCGACATTGTCTTGCATTTCATTTACATCAGGAGAAATTTTAATGGACTGTAAATGCATGTTGTAAACTCTAATTGTATCTTTTCCTTTTCGGATATCTGCATACACAATTAGATTATCGGACTCAGGAAATTCAATATTTCCTTTATTA
>NZ_JAYWFT010000155.1:0-3334 GCF_043778725.1 Flavobacterium sp.
GCTCTAAATTGTTTTAATGCGTCGGCTTCGTTATAGTCAACCGTAAACCAATAATCTGTTGATATCATTAGGTTACCGTTATAAGTTCCGTCCCAACCTTTTCCTGTTGGACTTATTTGTTTAATCAATTTTCCTTGGCGGTCAAATATATAAATTTTTGCTGAAACTTGATTTGCTAATCCAACAATATTCCATGTATCATTTATTCCATCACCATTTGGTGTAAAATAATGTGGATAATCTATAGTTTGAACTTCTGTAATCACCAACGGATCGCAACTTGCAGCAATGCCACCTTCGCTATCCCAAACCGTTATGTTGTGTTCTCCTAGTGATACATTATCAAACACATTACTGTCCTGTCGTGGTCCATCATCTAGACTGTATTGGTAAGTTCCATATCCATTAACACTTACCGTGATGGTTTGATTCTCTGAAAAAGCATTGGTTATCGTGTATCCTGTTGTTCCTACAATAACTGCTTGACCAGATTGAACCACGGCAAAAGATGCCGATCTAGAAGCACATCCCAATTGTGGCGGATTCACACTTGTCATTACAACTGTGTAGTTTCTTGTTGCGCCGTTTACTGCTGCGGTATTAACTAAATACGTTGCTCCTGTGCCTAAAACTGTCGTTGGACTGCCTGCTTCAAACCACTCATATGTATAGTTTCCAGGCACAGCATTGTTTACTGATAACGTTAAGTCTCTAACTACAATATCGGTATTAAAATCTACACAAATTACATTTGATCCTGTTGTGGTGTAAATAATTGGCTCTGCAAGTTTTTCTATAACTATTGCAAAAGAGACCAATCTAAAACATTTAGTTGTATTGTTCTCTACTCTAACCCATACCGTATGGGTGTAAGCCATATATCCAGATTCGTTAGTTATTACATTACTACCACTTTGAGCATCGGCTTGTGTATTGTAAAACGTTACTGTATACGCCAAAGCCGATTGTCCTGTTAATATTGAAGGCTCTAAAACATCTAGTGGATAAGCAAAATAACCATTATTAATTGCATCATCATCACAATGTGAATAATTTGATGGTGCAGTGGCCAGTGGCTTTGGATTTACTACGATTGTAAACTGTCCTACTACACTTTTACAAAGCGTAGTAGTATTGCTTGCTACTACATAAATTACTTGCGTATTTCCTGTAGTATTGGTATTAGTAAATGCGCCTGGTGTAGCAATTTGATTGCTAAGTGCCGCATCGGTATAAAAACTTAAACTATAATTACTAACCGCCAAAGGATTTGTTGCCAATAATACTGCCGCTTGCGAATTTAAGTTAAACAAAGTAAATCCATCGGTATCATCATCACATTCTTGGTAGTCTGCAATGGGTTGAACCAACAACGGTAACGGATTTACAACTACAGGTTGTTCAACTATTACATAACAATGCACAGCATCTGATCCTATAAAATAATTGCTCTCTACTCTAATCCATACATTGCCATTTACATTGGCTGCCGTTGGAATTCCGATACTGCTTCCTGCTATAATCTCATTAGTATTGGCTAGAGCATTTGGGTAAGTAGCATAATAATGTAACGTTACATTGGCATCATTATTCATTATATAAGCAGCATTGGTGGTTAAATCAAATACTTCATATCCATCATTAGGATTGTTACTATCACATGCAATTAATGGTAATGCTGTTAAATTAGTTCTTGGCGTTGGTATTGGTAAAACCTCAATAGTCAATGTTCTATAACTTTTACAACCTGTGGTATTGCTTGTGGCTACTATAAATACTGTTTGTGTAGCGGCAATAGTATTTACAAAAGCTTCTGGATGTAGAATTGGTTGGGTATAAGCTCCATCCAAGAAAAAGGACAAAGTATGTCCGGGAACAACTCCTACAAATCCAGACATATTGAAGGTTGTGTACAAATTGTTTGGTAAATTATCACTATCACAAACACTCAATAATGTTGGTGTTGTTAATACAATAGGTGTGTTAACCTGCAATTGAAACGAACCTACAGCAAAGCAATTGGTAGTCTTATTTTCAATTCGAACCCAAATTGTTGCTGTGTTGCATGAGGTATAGTTTGATGTGCCTACAATTGGTAATATTCCATTTGGCGAGGCAGATGCATCTGCTTGATTGGTATAATAAGTAACCGTATAGTTTGATCCTGGCAAAGATTGTGCAGCCAAGATAAGTGGTGTTTGTAAATTTAAATTAAAGCTAGTACACCCATCTTGTGTATTAGCATCTTGATCACAATTTACAAGTGCAGCTAAACTTGTAGGCATCATTGGCGCAGGATCGACATTTAAAGTTACTTGAATAACAGTAAAACAATGGGTTGTAGGATTTTCTGCTCTTACATACAACACCTGAGTAAATGGTATAATGTTTTGATACAATACACTAGTACTAATTGCACTTGTTGCACTTGTTGCATCATTTAAGGTTAAATGATAACTAATAGTATACACTCCTGTAACTCCCAATAGTAAATCGGATGTTATATTGTTTAAATTAAATTGTGCAATACCATCTTGATTACTATCACAAACCGTATAAGGTTGGCTTGGTTGGTTGGGTTGTGGTTTTGGATTTACAACTAAATCCATAGTTGAAATAACATAACATCCTGTGGTGGTATTGGTAATTCTAATTCCTAAGGTTTGTGCATAAGAAGGTGTGTTCTCATAAGACGATGTGTTGGTTATAGCTCCTGTTCCCAATTGTGCTAATGCTAATGTTGGATAAAATGTTACAAGTAATCCTGTTTGTCCATTAAGAATTGTTGGAATTTTAGACGTTAAATTAAAAAATTCTTTCCCTATTGGAGCAACTGTTTCGCAAAGCTCATACTGTGGGTAAAATGGTAATGAATTTGGAAGCGGATCTACTACTAAATTTACAAAAATAACAGCAACACATCCACTTGTAGTGTTCTGAACTCGTATCCATATTTTCTTTGAACCTGATGGATATGGACTTACTAACGGATTTATAGCACCAAGAGCATCACCTTGTGTTAAATAATAACTAACAACATGATTCGATGAAGATAAAGTTGTGCCTAAAACCTGAGGTGTTAAAACTCCTGTTAAATTAAATAAAGCACTAGAAGATAAATAGGTAGGCTCGCATAAATGATAATCATTTGGCTGGCTGGCTATTGGCTTAGGATTTACTATCAATTGTAAGGTAGTATAAGAGGAACATGCTGGCGCCAATGGATCAAATACTCTAACATAAATAGTTTGGGTAAAAGCACTATTAATATTACAATATGGATTTTGAAGAATTGCATTAAATCCTGTTTGTGAATCAGTAAGGGTTAAATGAT
>NZ_JAYWFT010000156.1:0-23177 GCF_043778725.1 Flavobacterium sp.
ATCGAAACCGACATTTCATCTAGTGGAATTTGGTCGAATAATATTTTCATATCTTCAACCGAATCTATGGCAACACCAGCTTTTCCTACGTCACCAAAAACGCGTTCGTGATCAGAATCGTAACCTCTGTGTGTGGCTAAATCAAATGCTACCGAAAGACCTTTTTGTCCAGCAGCAAGATTTCTTCTGTAGAAAGCGTTACTTTCTTCAGCGGTTGAAAATCCTGCATATTGGCGCACTGTCCATGGACGACGCACGTACATTGTAGCATAAGGTCCGCGAAGATTGGGCGCAAAACCAGCACCAAAATCTAAATGTTCCAATCCTTGAATGTCTTCTTTGGAGTAGATTTTTTTTAAATCGATGTTTTCAGCGGTATGGAAAAGTTCCGAGTTTCGAGTTTGCTTCGCCAGTTCGCTAATGCTCGGGTCGAGTTTTGAGTTCTCAGTATTTTGTAATTTTATATGTTGTATGTCTTTTCTCATAGTTTTGAAAACTATTTAGGATATTTTTTAGTGTTTTTTGATGTATGAAAACAAGAAAGAATTTTAATGATTTTACTATTTTCGTCGTAAACATAGAATAATAAAAAAGGAAAAACTTTTAAAGGGATTGCTCTATAATTTTTATGTCTAACTTGATAATCAAGATTTATTTCTAGTTTTTTATAGGTTTCCGATAACTCATTGTAGAATCTTAATGCAAGGTTTAAATTAATTTCAGCATAATATTCAGTTGCATTTTCAATTTCTTTTTGTGCTTTTTTGGAAACAATAACTTTAAAACCCATACTTCTCTTTTAATCGATTTAACGATTCTGATGATGTAATGTATTCTGATTCAGGTTCATTTAGGCGATCGTCTAAAAGTTGTATTTGCTCGTCTGAAAGTTGATAATTAATTTCATTTTTAGCCAAAATGATAACTTCTACTTCATCTGCGATAAAATCGTCAGGTAAAGTGATGCTTACTTTTTGGTTTTCTACTTTTAAAAATTGTCTTATCGCTTCCATAGTTTCTTTTTGTTAAGGTTATGAATTATTCTGATGCTAAACGTTCTTGCTCTAATTTCTCGGCCAATCTTTTTTCGATAATTGGAACAATTAATGTCTTTCTCGGATTTTGTTTTACAAAAGGATACAGTTCTAAATCGTGTTTCATTTTGTCATTTTTGTTAGGATATTTGTTGGTTCCTAATAAAATTTCTTTTCCGCTGTCGAATAACTCTTGTTCTTTTTGAGCGCTTTCGTTGATTTTTTTCTGAATGTTTCCTTCGGATAATTGTTTTATAAATCCACCGTTTGCTTCAATTTCTTTAAAAAGTAATAAGGCTTTTTCGGCCAATTGTTTGGTTAAACTTTCAATGTAATAAGCGCCATCCGCAGGATTATTTACTTTATCAAAATAGCTTTCGTGTTTTAAAATAAGCAACTGATTTCTTGCAATTCTATCTCCAAATTCGTTGTCTTTGTGGTACAAAGCATCGTAAGGAAGATTTGAAATATAGTTTGCGCCACCAAGAATTGCAGACATACATTCGGTTGTGGTGCGAAGCATGTTTACGTTGTAATCGTATAATGTTTTGTTGCGTTTGGTTGGAGTTACAATGATATGACAATCGAAATTATGATTGTATTCGGATGCTAAAGTTGAAAATAATAATCGCAACGCACGAAGTTTTGCAATTTCAAAAAAGTAATTGGTTCCAACGGAAACTTCTATGGTTATAGGTTGATTTATAGTGGGAATTCTGTTGAAATATTCATTAACATGTGCTAAAGTATAGGCTAATTGTTGCACACTATTGGCTCCAGCATTTTGGTAAATTTCTGAATTTATGTTTAGGAATGAACTTGCAGCATTTTTAGCGATTTGATTTAGTTTTTCAATATCTTTTTCTAGGTTTTCAAACCAGTTTCCGTCTTTACACAATTGTCCAATCGGATCTAATTGAATAATGAAAATTGCTTTATTTTTAGTTGTAAAGTCATTTATTTTAGTAACGAAATCGATTGAGAGAAATGGCAAATAAAAAGAATAAGTCACTTTTTCCAATGGAAGATTTTGCATTAAATTTTCTATAGAAATAGTTTCGTTTTCAATTGTGAAACGAATGCTTTCTGCTCCACGATTTAAAGTATCTAATGCACGTTCGTTAGATTTTTTAATGTCATGAACAAAGATGTTTTGCAGAATTGAAAAGGATTCTTTTGGTGTGTTTATAGAAAGTTCTGATGTGTTTTCAAATTCGTCGCTGTGGTAAAACGGTTTTACTTTGATGCCTTCTGGACTTTCCCAAACTAGCGTTTCGTTATAGTCGGCGCCTTTTAGTTCGTATTGAATTTGTTGTTTCCATTGTTTGGAACTTACGCTTTCAAAATCTGAAAAAAGTGTGTTTTTTGTATTCACAAGTAGGGTGCTTTTTAGTACTTCAAAAGTAGTTTAAAAAAATATTTTTTTAAGGATTTAAATTTGATTTTTTGCAAAATTGGTATATACTTTTTTTGGAATTAAATTCTAGATTGATTAGATAAAAGCACTTCGACTGCGCTCAGTGTGACACAGCATAAATAATTGAAATTAATTTTAAAGATAAATTTCTCTAGAACCATGATGTCTAGTTTAAAGTTCACTGCTTAGACCTGATTGGAGCGGTTACCGTGTAACGTGGAAAGCAGGAATTGCGTTGGTAAAAATGCCTACTGATTCGCTCCTTCTAAACTGTCTTTAATTCTATCTTCTTCAATATCAATAATGTAAATATCTTCACTGTCTTTCTTCATGAAATATTTTTCGCGAGCATAGCGTTCGGTTTGACCTGGATTTTTTAGGTTTTTTATGCTTTGTTCGTCTTTGGAAATTTCTTGTTGGTAGTAACTTTTATTGTCTTCGAGTTCGTCAATTTGCTTGTCTAAGATGCGATGATCTAGGTAGGAATAATTGTCTAGGAAGAGCATCCAAACGAAGAAAAACAAAAGTACCAAGGTGTATTTGCTTCCTAAAAATTTAAGAAACGGATAGTCACTGATGAGGTTTTGGTACCAATTTTTCATGTTTTAAAGATACAAAAATTAGGTCAAACGTTGGTTGATAACAGCACGAACCACGTCTATGGCAACCGTGTTGTATTTATCGTTTGGAATGATGATGTCGGCGAATGCTTTTGTTGGTTCTATGAACTGTTGGTGCATTGGTTTAAGCGTTGTTTGGTAACGGTTTAGCACTTCTTCCATGTCGCGACCGCGTTCTGCAATGTCACGTTTTAAACGACGAATTAAACGTTCGTCTGAATCGGCGTGCACGAAAACTTTGATGTCAAACATGTCGCGAAGTTCTGGATTTGCAAGGATTAGAATTCCTTCTACAATCATTACTTTTCTTGGATGTGTGATTATGGTATCGTCTGTTCTGTTGTGGGTTACGAAAGAATAAACTGGTTGCTCAATGGTTTTTTCGACTTTTAATTCTTTTAAATGTTGTACTAAAAGTTCAAAATCGATGGCACGAGGATGATCAAAATTGATGTTACTGCGTTCTTCATAACTCATTCCGATGTTTTGTTTGTAGTAAGAATCTTGCGATATAATTCCGACTTCAGTTTCGGGTAATTCGTTCATAATTTGATGAACAACTGTTGTTTTTCCTGATCCTGTTCCGCCTGCAATTCCGATGATAAGCATGTTTGTTTGTTCTGTTAATGTTTGGACAAAAATAGATAAAAAATTACGAATTACGAATTAAAAATTAGGAATTAAAAATGTTAGAATTTTTCAAAAACGCCTAATCCAAACAAGGCAAAATCGTATTTTACAGGATCGTTTTTGTCAAGAATGCGAAGGTTTGTATCGAGTTCTGATAATGCTTTAGCGTCGTTTTGTTTTCTTGTGAGTAGTTCCAATTTTCGGGCAACATTTCCAGAATGAACGTCTAACGGACAAGATAATACAGATGTTGGGATGGTTTTCCAGATGCCAAAATCGACTCCTTTTTTATCATCGCGAACCATCCAACGAAGAAACATATTGATTCTTTTGGCTGCCGAATTGTTTACAGGATCAGAAATATGTTTTTGTGTTCGCGATTGGTGCTTGATTTCGAAGAATATTTTTTTGAATTCGGAAATGCTATTTTGCATTGAATTTTCCTCTATGTTTTTTGAGAAGACAGCTTCCAATCCGTGATGATTTTTGTAAATATGATTCAATCCTTTAATGAATGTCGAAAAATCGCCTCCATTGAAGGTTCTGTGAACAAAATTTTCTAGTTTTTCTAAATCGTTTTCTGAATGTGACATGACAAAATCGTATGGTGAATTACCCATTAAATCCATCATTTTTTTAGAATTATTGATAATCATTTTGCGGTTTCCCCAAGCGATTGTGGCTGAAAGAAATCCGGCAATTTCAATGTCTTCTTTTAATGAAAATTGATGCGGAATTTGAATTGGATCACTTTCAATGAAGTTCGGATTGTTGTATAGTTCGACTTTTTCGTCTAGGAATTCTTTTAGTTCTGGGTTAGTCATTTGACGAAAGTTTTTTAGCATAAAATCCATCTTTTAAATCGTTGGTTCTCATTTGTGGAACGATCTTGAAATATTTTTGGAAATAATCAATTTGTTGTTTGTTAACCGATGGTAATTCTCCGTCGCCACTTGCCCAGAAAAAATCGATTGCAGTAGGTGAGTTGTAGTTTAGATTTCCAATTTTAATTGTTTCGAAATCAGAGTTGTATTTGGTATTCTTGTATGGAAAAATTGTGTTTTCAATTGAAAAATTACTTAGTTCCATCATAAATTTATAATTTGAAAATCGATTTAAATTTATAGGAACAAATAAAATTAATAGTGTTGGAAGGAGTGATAAAATCAATAATAAATTGATTGTTTTTCTGTTTTGGACCATACAAATCAAACAAAATATACAGAAAAACAATATAAAATTCATGAAAAATCGGTATTGTGGCGAAGTTGCAAAAAGCAGTAGCAATTGCAAAATCATGATTCCGTAAAGCATCCAAATTCCTTTTTTATTTTGAAATTTATAGATAAAAATTGGTACAATAAGTAGGAGTAAAATACTTATTTTATTGAATAAACCATTGAGTTTAGGAAGTGATAACCATCGTAAAAATAAATCGAAAGCCGACATAGAATTGTACTGTTGTAAATCGACAAAGTATCCATAATATTTTAGTTGGTCGTAATAGAAATTCTCAATGGAATCGGGAATAGCATAATCAGTAGTAAAGACGCCAAATAATTTTGACGGAAAAACTGGCGAGCCACAAATAATCATATTTTTTGTAATGAAAAGTGCCAGAATTATGCTTGCAAGAAGAAAAGGTTTTGCAAGATTTCTTGATAATACTTTGAAATTAAAAACTAATAAAATGATTGGAATTATCGTGAAAGTTACTGTTGTGTTTTTTATATAAAGAACAAAAAGTATAAGAACTATCAATAAATTAAATAGTTCGATAGTTGCTTTTTTAAAGTTTTCTAAAAAATAAAAAAAGATAATAAATGATAATACATACACAGGAATATCTGGTGATGGTGCGCTTATAAATTGAAAAAGAAGAATATTTGATAACGGAAATAATCCAATTAATAAGTAGTTTTTATTGTTATTCGCATGAAATTCATGAAGTTTTTGAATGGCAAAAAAGTTTCCAAGAAGTAAGCAAAAACCACTTAAATCATTAAAATTTGAATACAAAAATGAGAAGTTAAAAGCACTTTGGGTAATGTGCCAACCGCTAGTTTGTCCGAGAAAAAAATGCAGGTTTACAATTCCTTTTACAAATCCGTATTCATTAATCCATTTTATAGTTTGAATGTAATAACTTTCATTATCAATTACATACGGAATAGAAGCACATTGAGCAATGATAAAAACTGAAATTGCAATTAAAAAAAACTTCAGAACTGATTCTAATTGTTTAAAATCTGATACAAATGATTTATAAAGTGCAACAATTTCCTTTTTAAATTTTAAAAAAAGTAAACCATTTACAATCAATAAAAACAAATGAAATTCAATATTTATTCGTCCAAAAATGGACCAAATACTAGCGATTAGTGTAATAAAAAATAATCCTAAAACGGAAGTTAAGATGAAGTTTTTATTTTTTAGACCAATAATTTTATCAAACCCAAAACCCAAGTTGATTGTGGTGAAAAGAATGTAAATCCATGATAGAATTATTAAAATCATTTAATTTTTTACTAAGTTGTTAACGGTTTAAAAGTTTAAAAGTTTAAAGGTTTAAGAGTTTAAAGGTTTAAGAGTTTAAAGGTTTATGTTTGATAAATAACTAAATTTAATATTTTTAGCTGAAAACTGACAACTAAAAACTAAAAACTGATGACTGATGACTACGAATGAAAACTGTTACTTGCTTATTAATCCATCAACCATAACTAATTTTCTGTCTGCCATGTTTGCTAATTCTTCGTTATGAGTAACAATTACAAACGTTTGACCGAATTCGTCACGCAATTGGAAGAACAATTTGTGTAAATTTTCGGCAGATGTTGTGTCTAAATTTCCAGATGGTTCATCGGCAAATATTACAGCTGGTTTATTTATTAATGCTCTTGCTACAGCTACTCGTTGTTGTTCACCTCCAGAAAGTTCATTAGGTTTGTGCGATATTCTATGGGATAAACCTAGGTAATCTAACAATCGTTTGGCTTCTATTTCGGTTGCAGCTTTTTCTTTTCCAGCAATAAAAGCAGGAATACAAACGTTTTCTAAAGCTGTAAATTCGGGTAATAATTGATGAAATTGAAAGATAAATCCCAAATGTTGATTTCTAAATTTAGATAATATTTTATCATTCATATTCAGAATTTCTTGATTGTTTATACTTAAAGAAGTTCCGTTTTCTTGCGATGGATTGTCTAACGTTCCAAGAATTTGTAAAAGTGTTGTTTTTCCTGCTCCAGATGCACCAACAATAGATACAATTTCACCTTTTTCTATATGCAAATCAACGCCTTTAAGCACGTGTAAACTATCATAATATTTATGAATATTTGTAGCTTTTATCATGGTTCAATTTTTCACAAAGTAACAAAGTATTTTTTAAAATAAATCTATATAGATATTTTTTATCGTTCAATAGATTATAAATTATAGTTAAAAAGCTGTTATTGTTTAATTATTTACTACTTTTGTTAAACAAAAATAAAAAATTTTATTTAACGAACAGCTTTTGTAAAGCATAGATGTAAACAAATTTTAAAACCATTAAATGAATAATTTAAAAGACAAAGAATTTTTTGAAACAATCGGTGAAAATCACCAAATGACTTCTTCAGAATCGCCATTAAGAAAAGATGCTTTTGATAAATCGGACGAAGTGAAAATGGCCACAATCGAAAATCATTTTTTTGATATCATGACAGAAATGGGATTGGATATGACTGATGATAGTCTTCGAGGTACACCACACAGAGTTGCCAAAATGTTTATTAAAGAATTATTCTCAGGATTAGATCCCAAAAACAAACCTAAATTATCAACTTTTGAGAACGGTTATCAATATAATAAAATGTTGGTTGAAGCCGATATTACGTTCAATTCTACTTGTGAACACCATTTTCTTCCAATATTTGGAAAAGCTCATGTGGGTTACGTATCAAGCGGACGCGTTATAGGATTGTCAAAATTGAATAGAATTGTAGACTATTATTCGCGACGTCCACAAGTGCAAGAGCGATTGGTAATGCAAATTTTTAACGAATTGAAAACTGCTTTAAACACCGACGATGTTATTGTGGTAATGGAGGCAAAGCATCTTTGTGTTTCTAGTAGAGGCATCAAGCACGAAAATAGCTTTACATCGACTATTCAATATGGTGGAATTTTTAATGAAAAAGAGAATAGAAACGACTTTTTTAATTTGATAAAACAAGATAAATAGTTTGGCATTAGATTTGTATAATCATTTGAAATATTAATAATAAAAAATGATACTACAATCAAATGCATTAATCAATTTAAGTCATAAACAACGAAATTTATTTCTAGGAATACTCTTTGACTTGATTGGAATGTTAACTTATTTGGTTCCTTTTTTAGGTGAATTTGCCGATACAATTTGGGCTCCACTTGGCGGAATTATGTTGTCTTACATGTACAAAGGAACTATTGGAAAAGTTGGAGGAATTATAGAGTTTTTAGAAGAGATTTTACCTTTTAGTGATTTTATTCCAACTTTTACACTCACTTGGATTTATACTTATGTAATTAAAAATCAAGAAAAATAAAATATAAAGGAACTTCAACAGTTCCTTTTTTTATTTCTCAAAAAAGTTAGCGATGAATCCTAGTTTTAAACTTCGTAGCATCTTTTTTTCAAAGGCCCAAAAGAATTTGAATTGTCCAAACAGAAAGCCAAAGAAAACTAAAAGCAGTTGGTAAACTGGAAAAATTATTAGAATATAAAGCAATAAATACAGTAAAATGTGATGTGTTTCTTTAGAAATTCCTAAAAACTTTAAAATAGGCTTAGCAATTACTGCTGCCGATGAACCTGTTATTGCAAATACAATCATTATGACAAAAAATTGCCAACTTGAAGTAATGTTCCAACGTTGTTTAAAGTTACTCATAAGTAATAAAGTGTGGCAAATTTACTCAAATTATGGTCGTGGAACAAATCCGGCGAGTTGTTGTTTGTTTGTTATTTGAAAATAAATCATGTAATTGTATATTAAATAATTTACTTCATAACCATAATGAATATTAGAATCGTAATTAATTTGCATTTCATATAAATTTGGGTTATATCGCTGCGGTTGCATTACTCGATTATTCCATTCTATAGCATAAATTTGATTTCTTCCTTCAAGATAACTCAATGAATAATAACCTCTTGGTTGTGAATGACTTGCTAGCCAAGAACTAAATCCGGCATCAATAATTATAACTTCATATTCTAATGAATCATTGGCTATTCTAATTGTATCAGAATTTTTTGCAATTGGTTGCTCTTTTTTATGATCTAAAACTATACTTTTATTAGATGTACAACTAATAATTAGTAGTAGAATTGTAAAAATGAAAAGTATATTTTTCATCTGTTTATTTTTTTATAAAGTTACTAAAAAACAAGATAATACATTTGTAATTGAATTGTTTTTAACAAAAAAAAGTATCCCAATTGTTGAAATACTTTTTAAAATCAATAAAAATATCAATGTAATTTGTTAGTACCAAACATCATTTTATCTGGTGAAATTATTCTTCTCTTGACAAAATAACATTGATTTCTTTATTTTTCAGAATTTTTAGCTTCTAATGTTTTTATTTCTATTTTTTCTTTTTTAATATCTTGACGAATCAAACCAAACAAACTCATATAAATATTAGCTATCCAAACTAATGAAAATAATGCAATTATATATCCAAACCAATTGTTTACCAGTAGTTTATAATTTGTAGCAACAATAAAAAATAACGTTACATAATGACTAAAACAATATTCGCAAGTGAATAAATAAAAAATTTTACGAGTAAATAACGTTTTAGAATCGGTGCTTCTTCTTGTGCAATAATTTCTTGGTTCTTTAAAAACTTCTTCGTGTGTTACCGTCCAACTGATGCATGCAATAGGAATTGCCATTACAAAAAGCCAAATTAGTTGAAGCGTTAGTGTCATTTTTATTTGATTATTTTATAAAAATACAATCTAATAATTGTTATCTTTTATTATAGTAAAGTTCTGTAAATCAATATTTTTAATGTTGTATAATTATAGAAAATAATTGCATCTTTCACACATTTAACTTTATTTAGCACAAAGAATAATTATATTTGAAGATAAAAAAATAAAGTATGTCACAATTGGTTTTGGTTCGTCACGGACAATCGGTTTATAATTTAGAAAATCGTTTTACAGGAAATCTAGACGTTTTATTAACACCTTTTGGCGAAGAAGAAGCAAAAAAAGCTGGTACTAAATTAAGAAGTTATAAATTTGATTTTGCCTTTACATCTACATTAAAAAGAGCACAAGAAAGTTTAAAAATAATTCTTGCAGAAATAGAACAATCTGCAATAAATGTTGTTAAAAATAGCGCTCTAAATGAGCGAATGTATGGCAGTTTACAAGGATTAAATAAAGAAGAAACTTCCAATAAATATGGTATTGATCAAGTAGAACTTTGGCGAAGAAGTTATGCCATTCGTCCTCCAGATGGCGAAAGTCTTGAAGATACTTTTAACAGAACAATTCCTTTTTATAAACTTGAAATTGAACCTAAACTGAAATTGGAAAAAACGATTTTAATTGTCGCACATGGAAACAGTTTAAGAGCGTTAATGATGTATTTAGAAAAGATTTCGGTTGATGAAATTGCTAAAATTAATATTCCAACTGGTGTTCCTAGGCTTTATACATTTGATCAAAATTTAACTATTTTGCAATGCGTTTACCTATAAGTTAGGTTTATATATTTGCCAATTCCCATAGCCAACGTGCTTTATTTTCGTTTAATGATGGAAACTGCATTACCATTAAATTGAATCCTTTTTTGCTCATGCGCCAATCTAGATGCATTGTTTTTATCGTTGCATCATAGATGTAAACTTTTTTAAAATGTCGTTTACTTTCAATTCCTGCCAAGGCACAAATTTGCAATGATTTTTGCAACGCTTCAACAATATTTTCGTTAGATATATTTTCTGTAAATGCTAGTTGTAACAACGAAAAATTAAGTTTTGAATTGTGAATTGATTCTTCGAAATCTTTTAAATTTGAAAAATAATCGTGTTTATGAAAAGGAATAATTGGATACGTTTTCATGGTCTTTGTTTAAGAAATTGCTTTTAATTCTTCGAATAATTGTTTTTGCTTTTCAGTTAAATTTTCAGGAATTATAATATGTAACTGAACATATAAATCACCAAATTGGGATGGATTTTCAAAAACTGGCATACCTTTTCCTTTCAATCTAACCGTTTTTGCATTTTGCGTACCAGCATTAATTTTAATTTTTAATTTTCCCGATAGCGAAGTCACAATAACTTCGCCACCAAGAATTGCTTCATAAAGATTTAGAAAAATCGTTTGATATAAATCATCACCTTTTCTTAAAATTTCTTTATTTTCTTTAATTTTTAATCTTACATACAAATCACCTCGATGTGCCGCCGAAGTTCCGGTTGCACCTTTATTTTTTATTCTAAATCGTTGATCAGAATAAGCACCAGGTTTGGTTGCAATTCGTAATTTTTCGTTTTCTACTTGTATAATTTTACTCGATCCAGAGTAGGCTTCTTCCAACGAAATTTCCATTTCGGTTTCATAGTCATTTCCTTTTACAGGTTGTGATTGTCCTGAATTTCTCCTGTTTTGGGAGAAAAATTGTTCAAAAAAATCTGAAAAATCTTCTTGATTTCCTCCACCAAATCCTCTATTGGTAGTTCCTTGGTTGTACTGCTGATTTTGATTATTTGCTTGTTGATTTTGTTGCCAATTTTCTCCTAAAGCATCATATTGTTTTCTTTTTTCTGGATTGCTTAAAACTTCATTGGCTTCGTTTACTAATTTAAAACGTTCTTCTGCTTTTTTATCACCTAAATTTTTGTCAGGATGATTTTGTTTCGCCAATGTTCGATACGCTTTTTTAACCTCTTGTTGCGTGGCTTTTTTATCAATTTCTAATATTTTATAATAGTCTTTATAATCCATTTTTCATGTTATTGACTTATAATTAGTTGGTTTAAAACTATTAATTGACATTATAATTTCTAAAAAGGATCCGATAAATCACTTATTCTAATTAGTTTTCGATTGACAAATTCTTGAATTCCAAGTTCAGATAATTCTCTACCATAACCAGAATTTTTGGTTCCACCAAATGGTAAATCTTCTTGCGTCCAAGTTGGATGATTGATAAAAACCATACCTACATCAATATCTTCGGCAATAGATTTTGCACGTTCAATGTTAGAACTAAAAATAGAACAGCCCAAACCATAAGGCGAATCGTTGGCTAATTTTATAGCTTCTTGTTCATCTTTTACAACATAAAATGAAGCAACAGGACCAAATATTTCTTCATGAAAAATAGGGTTATGTGAATCAATATTAGTAAGAATTGTTGGTTCTACAAAAGCGCCAATTCGGTCAGATCGAGTTCCGCCGAGTTCTATTTTTGCTCCACTATCAACAGCTCTTTTTATTTGATCTATAATGTTAACGGCTGCATCTTCACTAGAAAGCGGACCCAATTGTGTTTTAGAATCCATTGGATCGCCTATTACTAAATCGGACATTTTTTGTTTGAATTTTTCAAGGAATTCTGCTGCAATAGATTCAACTGCAATAAATCTTTTGGATGCTACACAACACTCGCCATTATTATTTATTCTTCCTACAATTGCCCAATCTACTGTTTTGTCAATATCGGCATCTTCTAGAATGATAAAAGCATCGCTACCTCCAAGTTCAAGAACCGATTTTTTAATATATTTTCCTGCTTGTTCAGCAATACTTGATCCTGCGGCTTCACTTCCTGTTAGTGAAACTCCTTTTATTCTAACATCGGCAACGAGTTGTGAAGCGCGTTTTCCTGATATTAATAAATTGGTATAAACGCCTTTTGGTGCTCCAGCTTGTGCAAATATTTTTTCAATTGCAATACCACATTGCGGAACTAACGAAGCATGTTTTATTACAACAGTATTTCCAATCATAATATTTGGTGCTGCAAAACGTGCCACTTGATAAAATGGAAAATTCCAAGGCTCAACTCCCAAAATAGTTCCTAATGGACTGTGTTTGTAATAGGCTTTTCCGAACTCTGGATTCAAATATTTATCAGCCATAAACGAAACCGCATGTTTGGCATAATATTCAAATATCTTGGCGCTTAACTCAATTTCTCCTTCGGCTTGAGCAATTAATTTACCCATTTCTAGCGTAATTATTTTAGCCAATTCCGATTTTTTTTCACGTAGTAAATGCGCTACTTTATACAGTAATTCGCCACGATGTTCATAGGAAGTTTTTTTCCAAGATTGAAATTCTTTGTCAGATTGTGCTACTAGATTATCTAAATCGGTATCAGAAATTTCATCAAACGATTGTACCAATGTATTGGTAAACGGATTTACAGTTTGTATTGACATGCTATTTATTTTTTAAATTATAATTTCGGTTTTTAATGGATTTCCATCTTCAAAATCGGTAAAATTTTGAATCGTAGTTGTTGCAATTCCTTCTAAGGCTTCTTTGGTGAAAAATCCTTGATGTGGCGTTATTAGTACATTGTTAAAAGTTAATAAGCGTTCAAACAAATCATCATCGATAATAGATTGCGACCTGTCTTTAAAAAATAAATGTTCTTCTTGCTCATAAACATCAATACCTAAATACCCAATTTGTTGTGTTTTTAACGATTCAATTGCATCATCAATTTTTATCATTGCACCGCGACTTGTATTGATAAGCATAACGCCTTTTTTGGTTTTTTTAAATGCGTTCTTATCAAATAAATGATTTGTTGCTGGCGTTAACGGACAATGAATTGAAATAATATCCGATGCAATCAATAGTTCATCTAACGATTTATAGACAACACCTTTTTGTTGTAATTCTTTATTTTCTTTAATGTCAAATGCTATAATTTTGCATCCAAAACCTAACATAATTTTACAAAAAGCAGTTCCAATCTTTCCAGTGCCAACAACTCCAATAGTTTTTTCAAATAAATTAAATCCTAAGAGATTGTTCAATGAAAAATTATTTTCTCTTACTTGATTATAAGCTTTGTGGGTTTTTCTGTTCAATGTTAAAATTAGCGCAACAGCATGCTCTGCGACTGCTTGCGGAGAATATGCAGGAACTCTCAAAACTTTAATTTGGTGTTTTTTTGCAGCTTTTAAATCAACATTATTATATCCAGCACTTCTTAAATCGATTAATTTTATTCCAATTTCAGCCAGATTTTCAATGGTTTTTTCATCAACAACATCGGTTACAAAAGCACAAACACCAACGCAACCTTTAGCTAGATTTGTAATTTCTGCATTTAAAGATTCGTTATAATAAATAAGTTCATGTTTGCCATCGGTATTGTGCTTATCAAACAATTCACGTTCATAAAATTGAGTTCCAAAAAAGGCTATTTTCATATATGTAAAAGTTATTTGTTAGCGGTCATATATGGTATCGCCTTTTTATTTATAGGTCTTTGCTCGCGTAAACTTGTTGTAAGTGGCGATTTCATAATTATTCTCCTTTATCTTCGTCCAAATCGTTATGATTATCGCCACCAATACTGTAATAATTATTTTCTTCATCTTCACTACCAACTTCTTCTTGCTCATCATCAAGTTCAGTTCCTGGAATGTCTAAATCTTCTGCTGTTTGATCTTTATCAAAATCCTTCTCGTTCAATTCGTTCGTATTATCAATTTCAATAACCGCTTTCTTTTTAGAAATATCTTCTGGATCAATATCAAATTCTTTGTCAAATTTGTTATAAATATCTTCGCTCTCAGGATATTGAGGATAACCAGGAAATTTATTTAATTCCTCGTTAGCCTCATTTGGTGCTGCATCTTGTTTTTTATCTGTTGATTTTTTCATGATTTTTTATTCTTCGAGTAACGCATTATAAGTAACATTCAAATTTTCAAAATGATTTTTTATAAAGGCTTCTTGTTCCTTTTGAGTCATTTTATCGGTTTCTTTAATTTTTATTTTGGTAGTAGAAGCAATATGATGGTCTTTTTCTATAAGATTGTACAATTCGGTTTTTGCAGTTGTAGGTCCAAAAAGCAATACTTCGTCATAATTTTTAATGATTTTCTCTAATTTTTTATAGTAGGTCAACATCATTTGCTGTTCTTTATTATGCATAGAAGTTTCGCCATGTTTTATACTTTCAAGTTTTACTTCGTTAGTAAAATTAGAATCTATAGTTTTTATTTCAAATGGTTGAACCGAAATTTCCATTAAATGTGCCGATGAATGATCCATCCATACCGATAATCTTTTTGGTGTTTTCATGTTGTAAATAATTAGATTAATACCTTGATAGTATCAATTGATAGCTTCACAAATCTACAAGATTACTAAGTTTTGGTAGTTGTATAAAAAGATCTAAATGTTGCATAATTCGCACATTATCAGATAATTTTAAAATTTTAAGCAAAAAAAAATCACGTTACAAAAACGTGATTTTAATTATTTAATAGGAAAGGTATAAATTATTTTCCTCCAAAAAGTTTTCCAAGTAATCCGCCAAGTCCACCAGATTTTCCAGAAACGGCAGCAACAGCATCGCTCATTCCTACTTTTCCATCGCCATCTTGGTCTAGGCCAAATTGTCCGCCATATTTAGAAATAGCATCCATAATTCCGCCACCAGCAGCACTATTTCCACTAGTTAAACTCCCAATAATGTCAGAAATATTAAATCCAGGATTATTAGGATCTTTGGCACCACCAATTAATGCACCCAAAACTTTAGGAATTAGACTTCCTGCAACTCCAGAAGCGGCATCGCTACTCAATCCAAATTTTTCACCTAGACTATTAGTTAGATTATTTGTAATTTGTTGCACTGCAGGATTAGAACCATCGGCAGCATTATTTCCTTGAAAAAGACCAGCCAAATCGGATATGTTTCCGCTAGCAACCATACCTTTTAAACTGTCAACTATAGAGCTGTTGGCATGTTCAAGTACAGCATCATTATGTTCATTGGGTACAGCCGGATTATTTACCACAGCATCACCACCAAATTGATTTACTAATTGTGTAAGTTGTTCAAACATAGTTTATTATTTTTAGTTTGAACAAAGATATAAAAGTTTAAAAGCACAAATGTAAAAAGTAGATATTATTCTACAAAACAAAAATCCAAATTCTAAATTGCTTTAAAATTTGGATTTTATAGATAGTTATTTGAAATTTATTTCTTTAAAATCCCAATAATTTGTTCTGCAAGTTCGGTTCCAATTCTATCTTGAGCCTCAAGAGTTGCAGCACCAATATGAGGTGTTAATGAAATGCTAGGATGCATTAATATTTTAATTTCTGGAGTTGGTTCGTTTTCAAAAACATCTAAACCTGCAAATAAAACTTTTTTACTATCTAAAGCTTCGATTAACGCTACTTCGTCAATAACGCCACCACGAGCACAGTTTACAATTCCAACATTTTCTTTTAAAAGCGCAAATTCATTTTTGCCAATCACATAGCCATCTTGTGCAGGAACGTGAAGCGTAATAAAATCAGAATGTTTAAAAACGTCTTCCAATGATTCTGTAACAATAGCAACATTAATGAATTGTCCCGTGTAAAAATCAACTCTAATTTCGGCATTGCTTACAAATTTATCTGCTGCAATAACTCTCATTCCAAGACCAAGAGCCATTTTTGCAACCGCTTGACCAATTCGTCCAAAACCTATAATTCCCAATGTTTTACCACGAAGTTCAATTCCTTTAGCATACGCTTTTTTAAGTCCATCAAAATTTGAATCGCCTTCAAGTGGCATATTTCTATTAGAATCTTGCAAGAAACGAACGCCAGTAAATAAATGTGCAAACACCAATTCAGCCACACTTTCACTTGATGATGCAGGCGTGTTTATTACATGTTTTCCATTTGCTCTAGCATATTCTACATCAATATTATCCATACCAACACCACCACGACCAATAACTTTAAGCCCAGGACAAGCATCAATAATATCTTTTCTAACCTTAGTTGCGCTTCTCACTAAAATAACAGCTACATTATTTTCGTTTATAAAATTTGCAACCTGTTCTTGAGCAACTTTGGTAGTAATTACTTCAAATCCACCTTTTTCTAATGCTTTAATTCCACTTTCAGACAATCCGTCGTTGGCTAATACTTTCATTTTTTATGCTTTTTTTACTTGTTCTGAATTTATTTCAGAATTTCAGCATCTTTCAATGCCAATTATGATTAAATTATTTTAATTTTTCTTGAAGCTATTCCTGCTATCCGTTTCAATCTTTCTTGTCTTGAACTAGTTCAAGACAAGAAAGGATTTTCACTACTATCAGGGCTAAGCTAATGTATACTTTTGGGCATTTTTGGTATTGTTTTTTTTTAATCTATTCTAAATCTTTTAAAATCAATACTTAAGATTAATTTCTAAACATTATTCTCCAACTCCTGCATCACATCTACCAATACTTGAACACTTTCTAGCGGTAAAGCATTGTACATAGAAGCACGATAGCCACCAACAGAGCGATGACCAGGCAAGCCAGAAATTCCTGCTTCTTTCCACATTTTGTCAAATAATGGTGCATTAGCTTCATCGTTTAGTAAAAAAGTAGCATTCATTGTACTTCTATCCTCAACTGCACAAGCACCTTTAAATAATGGGTTTCTGTCTATTTCAGTATAAAGTAAATTGGCTTTGGCAGTATTTATTTTTTCAATTGCAGCAATTCCGCCAAGGTTTTTCAACCATTGCAATGTAAGCAATGATGCATATACTGGAAAAACTGGAGGTGTGTTGTACATACTTTCGGCAGTAATGTGTTTTTGATAATCCAACATACTCGGAATATAACGACCAGATTTACCAAGAATTTCTTCTTTAACAACTACTAAAGTTGTTCCTGCTGGACCCATATTTTTTTGAGCTCCAGCATAGATAATATCAAATTTAGAAAAATCTAAACTTCTAGAAAATATATCCGAACTCATATCGCAAACTACAGGAATATTTGTTTGTGGAAATGATTTCATTTGTGTACCAAAAATGGTATTGTTACTAGTACAATGAAAATACGAAGCATCACTTGGAATTTCAAAATCTTTAGGAATATGATTGTAATTTTGCTCTTTTGACGAAGCAACAACAATGGTTTCTCCAAAATGTTTGGCTTCTTTAATAGCATTATTTGCCCAAGTTCCGGTGTCAAGATAAGCGGCTTTTCCGTCAACTTTCATTAAATTATAGGGAACCATCAAGAATTCTAAACTTGCACCACCAGATAAAAATAGTGCTTGATACCCTTTTCCTTCCAGTCCTAAAAGTTCAAGAACCAAAGCTCTTGCATCGTCCATAACGGCAACAAAATCTTTACTTCTATGAGAAATTTCTAAAATGGATAAATCAGAATTATTAAAATTTAAAATGGCTTGTGCCGATTTTTCAAATACTTCTTGTGGTAAAATGCAAGGTCCAGCGCTATAATTGTGTTTTTTCATGATGTAGTTTTCCAAATTTTAAAGATGCAAATTTCGGTAATAGGTATTGAAAAAGAGGTTACAATTTGGCAATAATTGAGCTATGTTGTTAACGATATCGTAATAGTTACTTGTTATGTTTAAGAATAATTTAGTTTATTGTTTATTTTTAATAAAGGTTAAATTAGTATATTTGTAATTCAAAATAAGAGTAATGGGTTTTCCTGAATTAAAATTTATAACTGAAAAAGAATATTTAAAAGCCGAGCGTTTGGCTGTAGATAAACATGAATATTATAAAGGTGAAATTTTCCCATTGCATAGAATTGAAAATGAAAAAGGTAAAATAGTAGCCATGAGTGGTGCTTCATTTACTCACAATAAAATATTTTCTAATACTTTTGGAAAATTATCTTCAAGTTTATTTGGTAAAAAATGTGCTGCATTTGGTAGCGATTTAAGAATTAATATACCAATAAATTCACTTTATACTTATCCTGATATTAGTGTAATATGTAATGAACCAGAATTTACTGACGAAGTTTTTGATACAATTACAAATCCTTCTGTTATTTTTGAAATTTTATCTAAATCGACTAGAAATTATGATTTAGGTCAAAAATTTGCTTTATACAGACAAATTACATCATTAAAAAATTATGTAGTTATTGATAGTGAGAAAATAAGCGTACTAATTCATACTAAAAATGAAGATGAAAGCTGGTTAATGCAAGAGTATAATTCATTAGATTCTAAAATAAAAATTAACATCCTAGCAATTGAAATTCTGTTGAATGAAATATACCAAAATGTAATTTTAGAAGTTTCTTAAATACGCAATAAGAAATCAATTGTATCAACATTATCTGCATAATCCCAAAGTTCTGGTTTTTGGGATTTTCCGAATGCAATACTGTTTTCGATTAAATCTTTAGAAACAATACATTGAATTTTTTCGGCATCATTTTCTAGTTGCTTTTTAATACTATCAATATTTTCATAATATTCATAAAAAACAGACGAGATAGGCGAGGCATAGCTTGTGTCTTCCTTTATTGTTAAAAATTCATTATCTAATAATTTAAAGTTGCTCATCAAGAAAACAGCTTTGTTATAATCGTAGTTATTGGCATATTTTTCATAGTAAATAACGTCTTTTTGTTCATAAATTGCCTTGAAAAATGCTTCAAAGTTGTAGCCTTTTGGAACAAATAATTTGGAAACATTACGACAACCTAAACCAAAATACCTAAAAATATCTTCGCCTAAATTGGCTAAATCTTCGTCAGTTTCTGTTCCGTTTAAAACCGCAACGGAATTTCTGCTTTTTCGAATTATACTTGGTTTGTCTTTAAAGTAAAATTCAAAATAACGTGCTGTGTTATTACTTCCGGTTGCAATGACGGCATCAAAATTTTCCATTTTCCCATCTGTAAAAGTGATGAAATTTTTCAGTTCCGGATTTACTGCAATAAGATAGTTTGCTAGGAAGGGCAATAATTTTTGATCATTTGAAGAAGTTTTAACCAAAACCGAATGTCCCGAAATTAAAACCGATAAAAAATCATGAAATCCTACCAATGGGATATTTCCTGCAAGAATCAATCCAACAGTTTTTTCTTTTATGTTAGAAAAATCATAGTTAGACAACCAATTATTCAAATTATTTTCTGTCAATGCTTCTGCCCAAGATTGTATTGCAAAATATACTTGATCTGGCGTGAACCAACCATTGTGCGATTGGGATAATTGTATCAACGAAATAAAATCGTCATGAAACAAATTGTTATTTAAAACAGAGTCGTTTTTAACTGTTTTAGTATCAGAAAATTGACTTAAAAATTTCCCGAGTTCTATAAAACATTTTATTTTATCGTTTTGTAACATTTGTTTATTTGTTTATAACAAGATTTGATTGTAATTTTGCACAAAATTAAAGAAAAGTATTGAGGATATACGAATTAGAATTTAGGAATATTTGAAAATCTTAAATACAATAATCCTTCTCCCTAAATTAAAGAAAATATGGCAATTATAATCACAGATGAATGTATAAATTGTGGCGCATGCGAGCCAGAATGTCCAAATACTGCAATATATGAAGGCGCAGATGATTGGCGTTATAAAGACGGAACAAAGTTAAAAGGAAAAGTAATACTTCCTGATGGTACAACAGTAGATTCTGACGCTGCACAAACACCAATTTCAGACGATGTTTATTATATTGTACCAGGAAAATGTACCGAATGTAAAGGTTTTCATGAAGAGCCACAATGCGCAGCAGTTTGCCCAGTTGATTGTTGTATTCCAGATGATAATCATGTAGAAAGTGAAGAAACGCTTTTAAACCGACAATCATTTTTACATAATGAATAAGGTTTAAACTTTTAATAATCAAAAAATCCTGAGCATAACACTCAGGATTTTTCTTTTCCAATAAACAATCATTCCCTTTTTTCAATAGCAATTTTTTTCTTTATTCTTTTATTTTTAAATATTTTTGTGTTGTAACGGTGTCATTTTTATCATTATAGGTTTCAATAACTAGATTTCCATCGGTATCGAAATAACTAATAGCTGTTGTGTTTTTATTTCTATATATGTAGGTGTTTATTGATGTTTTTCTCAATAAATCTGGTTTTTTGTTAGCGTCATAAATTAGTGTGTATCCTTGAGAGTCTAAAGCTATTTTATATTTGGTATTATTTTCTCCTTGATAATATCCAGAACGATCAACATCTACAGTTCTTGTAGTTCCATCTGCATTTGTTATTTGAGTTGTTTTTATTACTTCTACAGGAGTTTCTTTCATCTCAATATTCAATGTATTTGGTTTTTCATCTTTCAATTCAATTTTTTGAATTTCTTGGGTATCTTCTTTTTTTACAATTTTCTTTTCTCCATCAGAATCTTTTATTGTAGTAGTTGTAGTTTCGGAAGTTTTAAGTACATTTTTATTTTGTGCTACACTTGCAATAGTAAATAAGAAGGATAATAATGTGAATGATATAAATTTCATAATATTTTTTTTAGAATTAGTATGATACAAATTTCGTGTAATTTCAATTTTTGATGTTATATTTTTTTGAAAAAGTATTGTATAATTCACATATAAAAAAAATCCTGTTTTCATTGAAAACAGGATTTTAATATAAAAAAGAGTGGTTTTTAGAATTTAAATCCTAATCTAGTATAATAATAAGCACCGCTGAATCCCATTTGAACTGAATCCCAATATCCGCCAGCTTCTGTATTTCCTGATTCATCTTGTTTAGTAGGATAAATATTGAACAAATTATTGCTTCCTACACTTAGTTTTAATTGTTTAGTTACTTTAAATCCTAGGGTTAAATCTGTTACTATTTTAGGATCATACACATTATCCATTCCTGCATAATCTACAAGAACAACTTTGCTAAATCGTGTAAAAGCCATTCCTGCATCAAAAATACTTCTAGAATAGTTTAGGTTTAAACCAAATTTACTGTTGGGTGCAGCAGCTTTTAAAAATGCTATTTCTCTGTCTCCAAAGAAAGTCTGTTGGTCAAGGCTATTGTTTTTTACTTTAGTAACTTTTAGGTGGTTGATGTTTCCAACAAAAGTAGCACTAAATTTATTATCGCCCAACGCTTTTTTATAGGCAAAAACAAAATCAAGTCCCATTGTTTTTGTGTTTACACCGTTTACAAAAAATTGTGCAGCATCTACATTTAAGTTTAAAGCTGATGCGTCAAAATATCCTGTAAGTACAATTCTATCTTTTACATTTATTAAATATCCATCAACTGTAGCAGTAAAACTCCCAAAATTTCCTGTAAAACCTACAGAACCATTATTAGAAGTTTCCTCTTTTAATTTTTCAATTCCAAATCCTTTTGTAACTGCACTTTCATTGGCAGACAATAATACTTCTGTTGCTCCACCAGCATTAAAGTTTGTGAAGTTTGTATTAAAATAGATTTGGGCTAATGATGGCGCTCTAAATCCTGTACTCATAGAACCTCTAAAACTTACTTGTTCTGAAAGTTTAAGACGATAAGCATACTTTAAATTTAATGTGTTTCCAAAATCGCTATAATTTTCATATCGTAATGCTGCACTTAATAAAAAGTCCTTAGAAACATCAAGTTCTGCATCTACATAAATAGATTTACTTGATCTATCTTCATCAACAACATTTTTAGGGCTAAAACCAGGAAATCCTTGAGAACCTCCAGGTCTTGGATTTCCCGAAATTGGATCAATCGGTGCAGTCTGCGTTAACGGATTTGTAATTGGTTGTCCAGTAGTGTCGTAAGTTGCATAAGAACCAGTTTCTCCAGAAAATATTTTATATTGTTCTAATCGATATTCACCACCGAAAGCAAAATTTAATCCGTTTAAAACAGATTTAAAGTTTTTCGAAAAATCTAAATTTGTAGTGTTTTGACTTAAGCTAAAACCACCAGCATTAAATTCTCTTGGTGATGCACCTTCCAAACTTGCATTTATTGTTCCTTTAATATTGTAATCAAAAATATTTTTTCCGTAGGTATTACTTAAATCTATTTTCCAACCTGTTTTATTTCTAGTTCTAAAACCACCAGAAATAGAATTATCAGTAATTTTAGAGGTAATTCTTGGAGTGTATCCGCCGGGATAAATAGATTCTACAACTCGTTCTCCACCATTTCTTGTAAAAGCATAAGCATCTGTATTTCTGTCATTTCTTCCTCCAAAGGCATAAAATTCAATCTTGTCAGAAACAGGAAGCATTAAATTGGCCATTAAATTCATACTTTTTATTTCGGCTTCACCAAATCCTTTTCTGAAATCAAAACCTGGGCGCAATGTTTTTTCTTTAGTAAAATACTCAGAAGTTAAGTTTACAAAACCTCCATCTTTTCCTATTTTAACACCATAGTTAGCCGCAACTTTCAATGAATTTCCGTCGTATTTTTTATCTTTACCATAAGTATTTCCATTTCCATCTT
>NZ_JAYWFT010000157.1:0-23071 GCF_043778725.1 Flavobacterium sp.
TTTTGAGATAGTTTTTTAATTACGCGAAGCATTTTCAATTCACCTTCAACCGTCAATCCATAACCCGATTTTATTTCGACAGCACCAGTTCCGTGTTGCATTATTTCTTCCAAACGAACTTTCGATTGATTGTAAATTTCATCTTCTGATGTTTCATTTAGTTTTTTAGCCGAATTTAAAATTCCACCACCACGATTAGCAATTTCTTCATAGCTCAATCCGTTTATTCTATCAACAAATTCTTGCACTCTATTTCCAGCATAAACAATATGAGTATGGCTGTCACACCAAGAAGGAAAAACTACTTTTCCTGAAGCATCAATTGTTAGTTCTACATCTATTTTAGGACAATTGGTCATTGAACCAAAATCGGCAATTAGGTCATTTTCAATTAATAAAAAAGCATTTTTAATTGATGGTAAAATAGACATTTCTGCTCCAGAAACTTTTTTTATTACTGCATCTCTTATTTGAAGTAATTCTTGTATGTTGGTGATTAGTGTTTTCATTAATTTAATTTGCGTAAAAATACTTTTAAAAACATAATTATTTCTAAATTTAGACAAAATTTGAATCTGTGAGAAAAATAAAATATAAAAAAGGAAAGAAAGTGCAACCCATGCTGCTTGAGTATACTGGAATTCATAAATTTACACAAACAGAAATTCAGTTGTTTGTTTTTGATGATTTAGATTTGGCAGAATACAATGAGTTTGACGTTTTAGAAATAGAAAAACACATAGATTATAGAAAAACCAATTGGTTAAATGTTCATGGTTTAAACGACGTTGGGATAATGAAACATCTTGGCGATTATCTTAAAGTTGACAATTTTATGCTTTCAGATATTTTAAATACTACCAAGCGAACAAAGCTAGAGGAGTACGATGATACTTTATTTTTTAATATAAAATCATTATTACCCGAAGGTGACTCTAATAATATTATGGTAGAGCAAATTAGTTTTTTATTAAAAAATGGAATTCTAGTTTCATTTCAAGAAAAAAGAAGTGACTTTTTTACACACATTCGAGAAAGAATTAGAACGCATTCTGGAATTGTTAGAACTAAAAAAGCCGATTATTTATTGTTTCTTTTATTGGATGCAATTATGGAAAATTTCTACATTACAATTGAAAATGAGGAAGATAAAGTAGAGGAATTGATCAATTTATCTAAGAAAAGTACCGATCTTTCAATTTTAGAACAAATAGAAAAGCACCGAGATAATTATAATTTCTTGAAACGAGCAATCATACCATTAAGAGATTCCTTATATTCTATAAAAAGTATAAAAGACGATTCTATATTTGATTCAATAGAAGTTAATAATTTTACTTTTTTTGAGAGATTACATCAAAAATGTTTAGAACTTTTAGAACAAATAGAATATGATTTAACTACGTTAGACAGTGCTTCAAATTTCTTTTTTTCATCCCAAAGTCATAAGATGAACGAAGTTATGAAAACACTTACTGTAGTTTCTGTATTCTTTATGCCACTAACATTTATAGTTGGAGTTTACGGTATGAACTTTGATAATATGCCAGAGTTGCATTGGAAATATGGCTATTTTGTAATTATTGGTTGTATGTTTTTATTGCTAATTATAATGATTTATTATTTCAAAAAAAGGAAGTGGTATTGATTGTTAAAAAAGCTGTTAATAATTTATTAGGTTTTATTGGTCAATTTAAATTTATGATTTATCTTTGACGTGTATTTATAAAGAAAAAAATCTCAAAGATATGTTTACATTCGCTCAATATTTAGGTTTCTTATTATTCTTAACCATTTTAACTATTGGTTTCTGGTTGATGATTTTTTTAATTCATTTTGTTGGATACTGGATTTTTGGAGCAACAAGAGAATTATTAAAAGAAAGAAAAGCTCAAAAAGCATTAGAACAAGCTTAATACCATTAAGTAATTGTTTAAAATAAAAAAGTCCCGAAATTTTCGGGACTTTTTTATTAATCTATTTTCACTATCCAGGAAAATCACCACCACCATTATCGTCTTGGTTTCTTTTAGGTTGTTTATCTCTATCATTTTTAGACTTATTAAATCTATAAGTAAATGAGAGTGTAAATTGTCTTTCTCTCCATTGCATTTCTGCATACGAGTTGATAAGATTAGGAATACTTGTTTCCATAATTCTTTTTCTAGAATTAAATACATCACTTACATTAAAAGCTACCGTTCCTTTATCTTTTAATACATCTTTGCTAAAAGCTAAATTCATTGCAAATACTCCTAAGCTTTTTCCTTGTGCATTATTTTGTGGTCCGTTATAGGTAGCATTTGTTTGCCAATCTATTTTTTTAGGTAATGTAATTTTAGATGTCAATCGAGCAGTCCAAGAAGTAGCTTTGTTATTGAAATCTTGAGTCGTTTCTGTATTCAAATAATTAACGTATGTGTATTTACCTTGAGTTTCTACACTATAAAAATTGAAATTACTGTTTAGTTTCCACCATTTGTAAGGAGTGTAATTTAACGTAAATTCAAATCCTGCTCTATATTCTGTAGCTAAGTTTATAGGAGAACTTAAAATAACAGGAATTCCATTTACAAAAGTTCCAGATTCTCTTCTTACAAATTGAAACGTATTGGTCGTTTTATTACCATAAATAGAGGTGTTCAATGTAACTTTAGACCAAGTTTTTAAAAATCCCAAATCAATTGCATAGGTCATTGCAGGATTCAAATCGGGGTTTCCTTGAAATATATTAATATTACTAGAATAATTGCTAAACGGATTAATTTGTCTTCCTCTTGGTCGTTGAATACGTTTGCTATAACTTATAGAAGCATTAGTCTTTTCTGATATTTCATAAGTTAAAAAAGCACTTGGAAAAAAATTATTGTACTTTTTAGTATTAAAATTATTAGTTGTAATTTGATTTATATTAATATTAGAATCTTCCCAACGCATACCAAAAAGGAAAGAAAATTTATTTTGTTTAAATCCATATTGCGTGTACAAGGCATTTACTTTTTCTTTATAAACTAAATTATTTGTAAAAAAAGTATTTAAAATTCCTTCATTTAATACCGTTACATCAGTGTCTTGCTCAGAAAAATCACCTCGATAACCTGCTTCTAGTTGAATAGATTTTCCTATAGGTAAGACATAATCAGCTTGAAGTAAATTGCGACTTTGTTTTTGAAGATTTATTGTAGCATCTGTACCTTCTTGACTGTCAAGAATGCTGGCAATATTGTTGTCTGTATTTTTAGAAAATTGAGTATCAATCGTTAGTTTATGTCCGTCTTTTTTAAATTTCTTAATCAAATTAGAAGAAAATTCAATATTATCACTTTTACTATCTTCATAGTTAACACGTGTTTGATAATTATTCAAAGCAGAATTCACATATTGTCTATCGTACAAAACGTTGTCTTGATTGTCTCCAGATGATTTTCTATAATTTACACTATTTGTCCAAGTTGTGTTTTTGTCTAAAAACCATTCGGCACCAAAATTTCCATTGTAACCTTTATTAAGACGATCATTTTCTCTAGTTTCTTTTATGAAATTAGGAGATGTGCTACTTGCATTTAAATAATCTGTATCTAATAATGAATTACCAGGATTGCTTCTATAATTATATCCTTGTGTTGTAAACAAGTTAAATTCATTTGTTTTATAGTTAACATTAGCACTCAAGCCATGATTGTCTGGATAGCCAGTTGTTGCAATGATAACGCCATTAAGTCCGTTGGTTTTTCCTTTTTTAAGGATAATATTTAATAAACCTCCACCGCCTTCTGCATCATATCTAGCCGATGGATTGGTAATAACTTCTACTTTGTCTATCGCATCTGCAGGAATCATTCTTAACGCATCATTAATATTTATTGCATTAGAAGGTTTTCCATCTATTAATATTCTAACATTTTCGTTTCCTCTTAAACTTACATTTCCTTCTGCACTTACTGCAACCGACGGAATATTGTCTAAAACATCACTTACAGTTCCACCTTTTACCATTAAATCATTTCCTACGTTGTAAACTTTTTTATCAAGTTTAATTTCAACAGTAGTTTTTTCTGTACGTACAACAACTTCATCTAGTTGGGTAGCATCACTTTGCAACTCAATTGATCCCAAATTGATATTGTCTGTAATAATCTTACCTTTTATTTCAGTCAATTTAAAAGAAATAAATTCTGCTTTAATAGTGTAAGTTCCTGGAGAAGCTTCAAAACTGAAATCTCCTTTAGCATCAGTGATTCCGCCAGCTGTTATCTTGTTAGTAGTAGAGTTTACTAGAGAAATTGTAGCATATTCTAGCGGTTGGCTAGTTCCTTTTTCAATGATTTTACCAGTTATTTTTACTTTTTTACCTTCTGGTCGTTGTTGCGAATAATTTGACAATGTAACAAATAGCAGTGCTAGAGTTAAAAAGAATTTAATGTTTCTCATAATTTGATGTTTATATTTCATAGTTCTTTTAAGACTGCGAAATTAAACAATCGTTTAACTATCATTTCATAAAGGTTTGTTAAAAATATAATGATGGAATAATTCTAAATAATTTCGTTTATCCTAGAATATGGTCTTGCAATTACTGCCTTGTCACCATTTACTGCAATTGGTCGCTCCATTAAAATAGGGTAGTCTACCATGCTTTGAATAATCTCTTTATCTGATAACTTTTTTCCTTTAAAGTTTTCTTTCCAAATGGGTTCTTTACTTCTTATTAACGCAATTGGTTCTATAGCAAGTTTGTTAATTAATTTTTCTAATTCATTGAATTTTAATGGCTTTTCAAGATATTTAATTACTTGAATTTCTTTATTAGAAGTTTCTAAAAATGCCAAACATTCTCTTGATTTTCCGCATCGTGGATTGTGGTATATTGTAATCATTAATTTTTTTTTGCTAAGTAATGAAATTTGAAATAAAAAACTTAATTTAGGCGTGATATTTATAATTTACATTCAACGATATGTTTATTGAACAAGCCTACAAAGGAAAAAATGATATGTGGCGATTTGCCATTACAGCTGGTTTATCTAGCGGAATATTTATAATAAACTTCATAATGTTTTTTTTTCTTACTAAAGAAGATTTAAATAACGCTTATGATTTAATGAAATCTATGCCCAAATCGCTCTCTTTGGTAATAAATTTATTGCCATTTCTTTTTTTACTAGCACTATTGTTTACGCTAGTTTATTTTTTACATGAGCGAAATGTTTTATCATTAACAACGTCAAGAACCAAAATAAGCATAAAGAAGATTTTCTTTTCCTTTTCAATAATAATTGCAATAACATTATTAAGTTTTGCAATTTCATATTATTTTGATAACTCCAATATTATTTGGAATTTTCATCCAATAAAGTTTGCTGTTTTATTGGTTATTAGCCTATTGTTATTTCCTTTTCAAATAGGTTTTGAAGAATATCTTTTTCGAGGATATCTAATGCAGCAAATAGGAATTATTGCAAAAAACAGATGGTTTCCGTTGCTACTTACATCAATAATTTTTGGATTATTTCACAGTGCTAATCCAGAAGTAGCAGAAATGGGGTTTGGCGTTATGGTATTCTATATTGGTACCGGATTATTGTTGGGAATTATGACTTTAATGGATGAAAGCATTGAGCTTGCTTTAGGTTTTCATTTAGGAAACAATCTCATGGCTGCACTTCTAGTAACTTCCGATTTTTCTGCGTTACAAACCGATGCAATTTTTAAATATTCGGGAAAAATAGATCCGTCCGATTCATTAAATGAAATGATAATTTCTATGGTAATTACTTATCCAATTATTCTATTTATACTAGCAAAAAAATATAAATGGACCAATTGGAAAGAAAAATTATCAGGAAAAATAACTTTTGAAACTAATTTAAATCAAGAACAAAAATGATTAATCCAACCTACGAAAACGTTCACAATCACTTTAAATTAAATGGTTTTCACCTCAATCGTGAAGATTTATGTCGCGTAGCTTATAGTTTTATTAAAGAAGGAGAAGATTTTGAAAAGCCAGTTGGTGATTTTCTATTGGATTGGTTTGATAGTAAATCCTATATAGAAATGCAAACTTCTGGAAGCACTGGAACTCCAAAAAATATTAGAGTAGAAAAACAAGCCATGGTCAATTCGGCATTAGCGACAGGAGATTTTTTCGATTTAAAATCGGGTGATAAAGCTTTGCAATGCCTACCTGTCAAATATGTAGCAGGAAAAATGATGCTTATTCGTGCTATGATTTTGGGTTTAGATTTAGAATTTGTAGCACCAAGTTCCCATCCAATGATGAATAATGAATACGATTATGACTTTGTTGCAATGGTTCCATTGCAAGCTCAAAATTCATTAAAAGAACTCAACAAAGTAAAAAAATTAATTGTTGGTGGTGCTAAAATCAATAAATCATTAGAAAATGATTTGTTAGAATTGAAAACAACACAAGTTTATGAAACCTACGGTATGACCGAAACCATTACTCATATTGCAGCCAAACGAGTAGGTGAGAAAGCATTTACGGTTCTACCTGATGTAACTATTTCTTATGATGATAGAAATTGTTTAGTCATTCATGCGCCCAAAATTAATGATGATGTAATTCTAACCAACGATTTGGTTGAACTTGTAAATGAAAATCAATTTTTATTTTTAGGACGAATTGATAATGTAATAAATAGTGGAGGTGTTAAAATAATGCCAGAGCAAGTAGAACATAAATTGGACGGTAAAATTGATAGACGCTTTTTAATTGCTCCAAAGGAAGATACAGATCTTGGAGAAAAAGTTGTTCTAATAATTGAAGGCGAATTTTATGATGTTGATAAAACAATTTTTGATACTTTAGATAAATATGAACGACCAAAAGAAATAATTTTTATCTCTAAACTTAAAGAAACAGAAAATGGTAAAGTAATGAGAAAAGGAAATTTTGTTTAAATAAAGAATATAAAAAAATCGCAAATTAAAATTAATTTGCGATTTTTTAATTTTATTTCTTTTCTACTTTTATAAAAAACTCATTTTCTAAAATTTCAATTTCATTTAAATTTTTAATTTTAAGTTTCGTTTTCTTCCAGTTGTTTGTTGGTTCCAATCTAATTTCTTCTCCATTTACTTTAATATCAATTGGCATTTTAAAATCGGAAACATCAGTTGTCCATTTATATTCTACTTTCTTTTTATTGAATTTCATTTCCAATACAGGAATGCTTTTGTATCTTAAATATTGATTAAATATTGGCGTAAGATTTATATCACTTTCTTTATTGAAAAAAGCAATAACCGTTTCGGTATCAATAATTTTATGACGATAAGTTTCAGAATATTTCAAGATAATTTTCCACCATAATTCGTCGTTATTTATAACATGACGCAAAGTGTTTAGCATCAATGCACCTTTTGGATACATGTCACCCGAACCTTCATTGTTTACACCATAATTTCCAATAATTGGTTTGTCATTACTTACATTTCGTTGCAAACCTTTGCAATATTTCATGGCTTTTTCATACCCAAATTGACATTCAATATATACAATCTCTGTATATTGTGTGAAGCCTTCATGAATCCACATATCGGCAATATCTCTTGAAGTAATGCTGTTTCCAAACCATTCGTGACCACTTTCGTGAATGGTTATATAATCAAATAACAAACCAATTCCGGTCATAGATAAATCAGAACCTAAATATCCTTTTTTGTATTTATTTCCATAAGCAACAGCACTTTGGTGTTCCATACCTAAATAGGAGGTTTCAACTAATTTATAACCATCTTCAAAGAATGGATATTTACCAAACTTACTTTGATAGCACGAAAGCATGGGTTTTACTTCTTCAAAGTGAATTTTAGCTTTTTCTTCATTTTCTTTCAATACATAATAATTGATGTCTAATCCATCAAGATTATCTTGAATATGCGCATAATCTGCAATGTTAACCGTAATGTCGTAAGTGTTTATTGGGTTTTTAACTTCCCAATCCCAACGAGTATAGCCATTTTTTAAGTCTTCGCTACCCATAAGTTTACCGTTAGAAACATCCATCAAACCGTTAGGAACTGCAATTTTTATAGTAGCACCATTATCAGGCTCATCACTTTGCGAATCTTTACATGGATACCATAAACTTGCTCCTGTACCTTGACAAGCAACGCCAACCCAAGGTTTTCCTTGTTTATCTTTTGTAAAAACAAATCCGCCATCCCATGGTGCTCTTCTTGCTACAATTGGTTTTCCTGAATAATAAAATCTAATTTTCTCATCGTTTCCTACAGATAAATTATTTGGAAAATTTATAAAAACGGCATTAAAATCTCTTTTAAACTCTAACTTTTTAGTGTTGTAAACAATAGAATCTACTTGCATATTTCTAAACAAGTCAATTTGAATTTTAGAAGTATTTTCAATGACTTTAAAACTAATATCATTATAACCTACAATCGATTTTTCATCAATATTGATTTTGATATTTAAATCATACCGCATCACATCAATACAAGTTCGTTCTGGTCGCAAACCACCTTGAAGAGAATCTTTTCTAGTAAAGGTTTCTTGTGCAGAAAGTGTTTGGAAGCCAACAAGAAATAGGCTTAAATAAAGTATTTTTTTCATGTTTATTTTAATTGGCTTATTTATTAATCTGTCAAAGAAAATGAAATATGTTCTAATTTATTTAATTTGATGAAATTATAAAAAGAAATTGAATCTATAGGTCCAATTGTAGCCTCTTTTTTCAATTGAATCACAAAATAATTTGTTTTCTTTTTATCTACTTGATTAGTATTAATTTTTGGATGTTGTTTTGCTAGTATGTAATTTTCATCAAATCCAGCACTATATACATGAGAATTAATTACAACTTCATTATTTTTATTTTCAATAAATCGATTTTGTTGTGGTAAATCTATCCAAATTAATTTATATCCATTGCTAATTTCTCTAGTTCTATTGTCAAATAATCCAAAGCAACTAATAAAAAGAAATGATATAAAAAGAATAACTATTTTTTTCATTTGGTCTTGATAAAATATCTATTTCTTATTTGTTTAAAAAACCTTATCAAAATATAAAGAATGAATAAAATATTAATTACATACCAAATGTACCATCCAATATAAGCGGCTTTTTGTCCAATAGTCATACTTTTTAAACCCCAATATTCTCCTTTACTTTCATCATAAAAATCTTCGTATCCGAGAAGCACTAATCCGAGAAAAATATATACTATTAAATCAATGAATACAATTAGTAATCCAATAGGTAAACGTCTTGTATTCATTTTTAATAATTATTTATGAGATTCTTCAATAATTAGAAGTGCATCAATCAATCTAACTTTCAAAAAAATAGTGGTACTTGATATTAATCTACACCTGAATAACTCCCAAATTAAACTTTTTCTCAATAGGCGAGTGGTTTGCCGCTTCAATTCCCATGGAAATCCAAGTTCTTGTTTCTAAAGGATCAATAATGGCATCGGTCCACAATCTTGAGGCTGCATAATAAGGAGAAACTTGTTCGTCATATCGAGCTTTGATTTTGTCAAATAATTCTTTTTCTTTTACTTCATCAATTACTTCGCCTTTTGCTTTTAGTGAAGAAGCTTCAATTTGAGCCAGTACTTTTGCAGCTTGTGTTCCGCCCATAACGGCTAATTCTGCACTTGGCCAAGCAAAAATCAATCTCGGATCGTAAGCTTTTCCACACATTGCATAATTTCCTGCGCCATACGAATTTCCAACAATTACAGTGAATTTTGGCACTACCGAATTAGCAACGGCATTTACCATTTTGGCGCCATCTTTAATAATTCCGCCATGTTCCGATTTACTTCCAACCATAAAACCAGTAACGTCTTGAACAAATACTAACGGAATTTTCTTCTGATTGCAATTGGCAATGAAACGAGTTGCTTTATCAGCAGAATCCGAATAAATCACACCGCCAAACTGAATTTCACCTTTTTTAGTTTTAGAAACAATACGTTGATTGGCAACTATTCCAACTGCCCAACCGTCAATTCTAGCATAACAGGTAATGATAGATTTTCCATAGTCTTCCTTGTACATATCCATTTCAGAATTATCAACCAATCGTTTGATAATTTCTATCATATCGTATTGATCTGTTCTTGCCTTTGGAATTATTCCATAAATATCTTGTTCGTCAAGAGCAGGTTTTTGAGGTTTTTCTCTATTAAATCCGGCCTTATCATAATCGCCAATTTTGCCAACAATGCTTTTAATTCGGTCTAAAGCATCTTTATCGTCTTTAGCTTTATAATCGGTTACGCCCGAAATTTCGCAATGCGTAGTAGCACCACCAAGAGTTTCATTATCTATATTTTCTCCTATTGCAGCTTTTACCAAATAACTTCCGGCAAGAAAAATACTTCCTGTTTTATCAACAATCATAGCTTCGTCACTCATTATTGGCAGATAAGCACCACCTGCAACACAACTTCCCATAACTGCTGCAATTTGAGTAATTCCCATGCTACTCATTATAGCATTATTTCTAAAAATGCGTCCAAAATGTTCTTTATCTGGAAAAATTTCGTCTTGCATTGGCAAATAAACTCCTGCAGAATCCACTAAATAAATGATAGGAAGACGATTTTCCATGGCAATTTCTTGCGCTCGAAGGTTCTTTTTACCAGTAATAGGAAACCAAGCGCCAGCTTTTACAGTAGCATCGTTGGCTACAACAATACATTGTTTACCTTTTACATATCCAATTTTTATTACAACACCACCAGAAGGACAACCGCCATGTTCGGCATACATTCCGTCACCAACAAAAGCTCCAATTTCTATAGATTTAGCTTTCTCATCTAGCAGATAATCAATGCGTTCACGAGCTGTCATTTTGCCTTCGGCATGCAGTTTTTCTATTCGTTTTTCACCGCCACCAAGTTTGACTTTAGCAAATTTTTGTTTTAAATCGGATACTAAAAGTTTGTTATGATCTTCGTTTTTATTGAAGTTTAAGTCCATAATATTGTTGCAGTTTTGTTTGTGGCTAAAGTACGAAAACGTTTTCAAAAAGGAATATATCTATTTTTAATAATTGTATATTTATCAAATTATTTTTTGAATAAGTTAATATTCACTTAACATTAGAAGGATACATTTGCATCGTAAAAATCACTAAAGATGACATTAAACAATATTTTCCAGTTTCTAGTTCCGAAAGATAAAAAATTCTTTCCTCTTTTTGAGCAAGCATCAGCTAATTTGGTTGTTTTAGCAGAAACACTTCACGAAGCAGTAAACGCACCAAAGTTAGAGCGTGAAGAATATTTTAAAAAAATAGAAGAACTTGAAGCAATTATTGAGGAAATTACACACAAGACACACCTTGAATTGAGTAGAAATTTCATCACACCATTTGACAGAGAGGACATTCACTCCTTGATAAAAGCAATTGATAATGTAGCCGATTATATGCATGGTGCAGCTAGTAAAATGAGATTGTATCAAGTTGAAAAAATCACAAAATCTATCCGAAAATTAACCGAAATTAATTTGGAAGCTTGTCAACTTATAAATGAAGGAATCAAGCAATTAAAGGATATGAATAATATCAAATTAATTAAAGAAACTTGCAAAAAAATTAATAAATTAGAAAGTAAAGCCGATGTAGTTTTTGATAAAGCTGTAGCAGATATTTTTGAAAATGAAACTGATGCAAAGAATATTATCAAATATAAAGAAGTTCTTTCTGCGTTAGAATCAGCATCTGATAAATGTAAAAGTGTTGCTAATGTTATGGAACAAATTTCTGTAAAACACTCATAATAAAAACGATAATTTTATATTACCAATATGACTTTACTAATTGTTATTATAGTACTTGCCCTAATATTTGATTACATAAACGGTTTTCATGATGCGGCTAATGCTATTGCTACTATTGTTGCTACTAAAGTTCTTACTCCTTTTCAAGCAGTTGTTTGGGCAGCTTTTTTTAATTTTTTGGCGTATTGGGTTTTCGGATTTGGAGTTGCCAATACAGTTGCAAAAACGGCAGATACTTCTCAAATTGACTTATCAGTAATTTTATCGGGTGTAATTGCTGCAATTATTTGGAATTTAATCACTTGGTGGAAAGGAATTCCGTCTTCATCCTCACATACATTAATTGGAGGTTTTGCAGGTGCTGCAATAGCTTTTGCATTTAATAAAAATGGATTTAGTGACTATGCATCCAAAGGCGAAAACGGAGAAATAATTTATAAACATTGGTATAATGTTGTAAATTGGTATTCTTCGGGCAAAGAAGGAGAATTGCCGAGTGGTGTTTTAATAATTATTGCATTCATTGTTTTGGCGCCACTACTTGGAATGATAATTTCTTATTTTATTTCAATATGGTTGATGTATTCGTCCAAAAAGAATATTTACACAAAAATTTTTACTGTTTGTTTAATGCTTGCAGTTGGTTATTATTTTTCAACTGTTTTAGAGTATACTATCGATCCTGAAAAGCAAAAGTTCAGCAATAAATTTTTATCATTTCTTGCATATCCAGATAATATTAAATGGTTTCTTGTAGCTATAATCTTTTATAGTTTGGCCATTTTTAATTTAATATTTAGTTCATTATCAACTGCTAGAGCAGAAAAAGTATTGAAGAAAATGCAATTATTATCTTCGGCTTCCTTTAGTTTAGGACATGGTGGAAATGATTCTCAAAAAGTTATGGGAATTATCGCAGCGGCAGTTACAGTTTATATTCATCAACAAGGAGTTACTGTAAATTTACCCAACTGGTTGCACATCGATATAGATAAAAAAGTAATGCCAACATGGATTCCGTTAGCGTGTTATTCGGCTATTGCAGCAGGAACTTTAAGCGGTGGATGGAAAATTGTAAAAACGATGGGTTCTAAAATTACAAAAGTAACCGCATTTGAAGGAGTTGTTGCAGAATCTGCTGGAGCATTAACTTTATTTATGACAGAACATTTTAAAATTCCTGTATCAACCACACACACAATTACAGGTTCAATTATTGGAGTAGGAGTAACCAAAAGAGTTTCTGCTGTACGTTGGGGTGTAACTGTTAAACTATTGTGGGCTTGGGTTTTAACAATTCCAGTGTCTGCAATAATTGCAAGTCTAGTTTATTACATTTTAAATATCTTTATTTAATAAAAACATACAAATTTATATAAATCCTAAAATTCATTTTTAGGATTTTTTGTTTTAAAGTCTAATTGTTTTAAGACTTTTAAAATTTCCAATGTTAAGTTTTCACTCAAATCGAAAACTTAACATTGAGTAATGTCTTAAAACCGTACTTTTGTTAACGTTAATTTTACAAATAATTTACATTAAATTTAATAACAAACTTAAAATAATGATAAGAAGAAAACCAACAACAACAGAAACAACACCTGAAGTTATTTCAGAATCAGCAACAGAAACTTCCAATCATGAAGTTGTAAAATTAGAAGAGACAGAATTAGCACCAAAAACAAGAACTCGTGTTGCCATGGTTACTCCAGAAAAAACAGAACAAGAAGAAATTAAAACAGACGAAGTTATCAACGAAGAAGTTTCTGCGATAATTAGTGCTATAAATCCAGAAAAAACAGAAACAATGAAAGATTCCGACAAAGAAAAAGCTAAAAAAGCTGTATCTAAAGTGAAAGCAAAAGATAAGAAAGCTAAAGAAAATAAAATTGCTAAAGCTAAAAAAGAAAAGCAAAAAGAAAAAGATAAAGAGAAAAAGCGCAAAGCTAAAAAGAGAGAAAAAGCAAAAAAACAAAAAGCTAAAGATAAAGCTAAAGCAAAGAAAAAAGAAAAAGCAAAAAAGAAATCTAAATCTAAAAAGAAAAAATAATTTTATTAGAATTATTGATTAATTACCGATGTTTACGCATCGGTTTTTTTATTTAATACTTTCTTAACTATTGTTTTTACTTTCTTGCAGTAAATTTATATTTTAAAAAAAACTTTATGAAAACAAAATTTTCTCTTTTATTACTGCTAGCACTGTTATTTCCAAAAGCGATTACTGCACAATTAAAAGTTATCGATTACAATGACGGTGAACAAAAACTTAGCGGATTTGTAGTAAAACCAACCAAAGTACTAAAAAGTAAAGCTGGAATTTTAATTTTGCCTGCTTGGATGGGAATTGATGATCATGCTAAAGAAAGCGCTACAGATTTGGCTAAACTAGGTTATTATACTTTTGTAGCCGATATTTATGGCGTAGGAAATAAGCCTACAAATTATAGCGAAGCTGGACAAAAAGCTGGATATTACAAAAAGAATATTCAGGAATATCAAAAAAGAATTCAATTGGCATTGGATCAATTAATAAAGCAAGGAGCAAATCCAGATGATATTGTTGTAATGGGATATTGTTTTGGCGGAACAGGAGCAATTGAAGCTGCAAGAAGCAATATGAAAGTAAAAGGAATTGTTTCGTTTCATGGAGGTTTAGGTCGAGATGAAGCAAGAACTATTGAACCTATTACTGCTAAAGTATTGGTTTTACACGGTGCAGATGATCCTTATGAAAGTGAAACCGAAATTAAAGCTTTTCAAGAAGAAATGCGAAAATCAACATCAGATTGGCAAATGGTTTATTATGCCAATGCAGTTCATTCTTTTACAGATAAAAACGCAGGAACCGACAACAGCAAAGGTGCAGCTTATAATGAAAAAGCCTACAAACGCTCATGGGTAGCACTTTTAGATTTCTTGAAAGAAGTTCTTTAAGCAACAACTGATTTCATAAAAAAATGTCCAGAAAAATTAAGTTTTTTCTGGACATTTTTCTTTTATAAAATACAAAAGCCGACCTGGAGCGGACGGCTATTGTGGTGAGGTGTAACTTCCTTTCGGAATCCTCGATGCAAATATAGGTTTAAAATATGAATTTAAAGTGACAAATTTTAAAATATTTATTATTTTAAAATTTATTTTTCTAATAACTTAATTTTGAACACTAAAAACTAAAACTATTCCTCTTTTTGTCCCATCATCATCAAATAGGCTTTGAGAAATTCGTCAATATTTCCATTCATAACGCCATCAACATCACTAGTTTCATAGCCAGAGCGGACATCTTTAACCAATTTATAGGGTTGCATTACGTAATTTCTAATTTGTGAACCCCATTCAATTTTCATTTTTCCGGCTTCGATATCTGCTCGTTGTGCTTGTTGTTTTTTTAATTCAATTTCGAACAATTGCGATTTCAACATTTGCATTGCACGTTGTCTATTGTCTTGCTGTGAACGTGTTTCTGAACATTGAATTTGAATTCCGGTAGGTTTGTGAAACAACTGAACTTTGGTTTCTACCTTATTTACATTTTGTCCACCAGCACCACTTGATCGTGAAGTGATGATTTCAATATCGGCAGGATTTATATCAATTTCAATTGTATCATCAACCAAAGGATAAACATAAACAGATGCAAAAGAAGTGTGCCGTTTAGCATTACTATCAAATGGTGAAATTCGTACCAATCGATGTACGCCGTTTTCACCTTTAAGATAGCCAAAAGCGAAATCGCCTTCAATTTCTAAAGTAACTGTTTTTATACCAGCAACCTCGCCTTCTTGAAAGTTTAGTTCTTTTATTTTATACTTCTGCTTTTCTGCCCACATCATGTACATTCGCATTAGCATTGACGCCCAATCGCAACTTTCTGTTCCGCCAGCGCCAGCGGTAATTTGCAAAACGGCACTCATATTATCTCCTTCTTCAGAAAGCATGTTTCTAAATTCTAGATCTTCAATATGGGTATTTGTCAATTGATATTGCGCATCCAGTTCTTCCTCGGAAGCATCACCTTCTTTGAAAAATTCATAAGTTATTTGAAGTTCTTCTGCCAATGCATTGCCTTTTTCAAAATCTTCTACCCATTTTTTCTTTTGGCGTAGATTTTTTATTAGCAATTCGGCTTCTTTGGCTTTGTTCCAAAAATCGGGTGCAAAGGTCTTTTCTTCTTCGTTGGTTATTTCAATAAGCTTGGCATCAATGTCAAAGATACCTCCTCAACGCACCAAGACGCTCTACAATACCTTTTATTTGTTCGGTATTTGTCATAAATTGTTCTATTTTTGCAGTGAATTATATAGTTAGCACTGATTTTTAGCCCTGATAGTAGCGGAAATCCTTTTTTATAAAATGACTATTTTTTCTTGTTGAAAAAAAGCGACCAAAGAAGCTCTTTTTTTAACTTAGAAAAAAAGGAATTTTTAAAAAAGATTGGAGCGTATAGCAGGATTAGCTTCTAATATAATTTACCAATTGTTTTTACAAAAATAAGATTAGTTTTGAGATTATGGAAATAAATTTAATAAGTGATACGGTAACCAAGCCAAGTAATGAAATGTTGCAATTTATGTTTAATGCAAAAGTTGGTGATGATGTGTATAAGCAAGATCCAACGGTGAATGAGCTAGAACATGCTGTAGCACAATTGTTTGGAATGGAAGCAGCACTTTTTTTTCCGAGTGGCACAATGGCGAATCAAACGGCTATTAAGTTGCATACCAATCCTGGCGAACAGGTTATTTGTGATAAATATTCTCATATTTATCATTATGAAGGTGGCGGTGCATCGTTTAATAGTGGTGTTTCTTGTTGTTTAGTTGATGGAAAACGTGGAATGATTACGGCAGATTTAGTAAAAAACGCTATTAATGATCCCGAATTTTATCATGCGCCATTAACATCATTAGTGAGTATAGAAAATACTACAAATAAAGGTGGTGGTGCTTGTTACGATATTTTAGAATTAAGAAAAATAAAGCAAGTTTGTGTAGAAAACAATTTGAAATACCATCTTGATGGAGCACGATTGTGGAATGCCATGGTTGCCAAAAAACAACATCCAAAACAATTTGGTGAATTGTTCGACACTATTTCTGTTTGTTTGTCTAAAGGACTTGGTGCACCAATTGGATCAATATTAATAGGAAGCAAAGCCGATATGAAACGTGCGTTACGAATTAGAAAAATATTTGGAGGCGGAATGCGTCAAGCTGGATATTTGGCTGCTGCCGGAATGTACGCTTTACAACACAATATGTTACGTCTAGATGATGATCATAAGCGTGCTAAAGAACTAGGCGAATTATTGAGCAGATTGTCTTGGGTAGAAAAAGTAGAACCGGTAGAAACTAATATTTTAATATTTTCTGTAAGACCATCGTTAGAAGACAAATGGGTTATTGAAAAATTAAAACAAAAAAACATTCACATTAGCTCGATGGGACACGGCAAACTTAGAATAGTAACTCATCTTGATTATAAGGCAGTTATGCACAGTTATGTACTGGAAGCGTTAGAGAAAATGAAATTTTAAAGATTGAAATTTCTAAATAAAAAATCCAAATTTCAAAAAAAATACTAAGTTTTGAAATTTGGATTTTTTTATATTTAAAGTTCTATTTAAACATATCTTCCATGCCAGGAATCATTGGCATATCTACTTTAGTAACAGCATCTAGTTTGGCTTTGTTAATATTTTCAGCCTTAGTGATGGCTTTGTTGATTACTAAAATTAAATAATCTTCCAATTGTTCTTTGTCTTCCAACAAAGCGTCATCAATTGCAATTGATTTTAACTTGCTATTGGCTGTGAAAGTTAACTTTAAAAGACCGTCACTGCTTTGTTCGTCAATTAAAACGGTATCTAATCGTTTTTTAGTTTCTTCAATTTTTAGTTGGGTATCTCTCAATTTTCCCATCATTCCCATTAAGTCCATAAGTTTATTTTTTTACAAAAGTAATACTATCCATTTCAATTTCAAAAATCAATATCAAAAATCAATACCAAAAGTCAATTTCAAAAATCAATTTCAAAACTCAAAACTCAAAACTCAAAACTCGAAACTCGAAACTCGAAACTCGAAACTCGAAACTCGAAACTCGAAACTCGAAACTCAAAACCCGAAACCCGAAACCATTTTTTTTGTTAATTTCTAGTTTATAACTTAATTGAAATTGCAATTTATTAAGAAATGTTTACTCTAAATTTGTTTAGAATTTAATAAAATTATGAGTACAGAATTACAACCACCAATTGCAAAAATTATTCCGCATCAATTAGAGAAACATGGACATGTTAGAGTGGATAATTATTATTGGTTAAACGATAGAGAAAATCCAGAAGTTATTGATTATTTAAATAAAGAAAACGATTATTATAATCAGTCAACCGAACATACAAAAGCATTTCAGAAGGATTTATTTGAAGAAATGAAAGCCCGAATTAAGGAAGATGACGAATCGGTTCCCTATTTTTACAACGGCTATTTCTACATTACACGATTTGAAAAAGGCAAAGATTATCCTATTCATTCCCGCAAAAAAGGAAGTTTGGACGCCAATGAAGAACTACTTTTTGATTGTAATGAAATGGCGCAAAGCTTTACATATTTCAATTTAAACGGAATTAGTATAAGCGAAGATAATAAATGGGTTTCTTATGGAATTGATACTGTTTCTAGACGTCAATATACCATTCAAATTAAGAATTTAGAAACCAATGAAGTTTTACCATTAAAAATTGAAAATACTACTGGCGGCGCAACTTGGGCAAGTGATAACAAAACCATTTTTTACTCAAGAAAAGATGAAGTTACGCTTCGTCCAGATAGAATTTTTAAACATAAATTAGGTTCAAATCCTGATGCTGATGTTGTAGTTTATTTTGAAAAAGATGACACTTTTAATGTTTCGGTTTATAAATCTAAATCTAAAAAATATCTGATAATCACTTCCGAAAGTACGTTAACATCTGAATATCAAATTCTTTTGTGCGAAACTCCAGATGATAAATTTAAAATTTTCCAGAAACGTACTCGCGAATTGGAATATTCAATTTCGCATTATGAAGACAGTTTTTATATAGTTACCAATAAAGATAATGCAACTAATTTCAAACTGATGAAAACGCCAGAAAATAAAACTTCTAAAGAAAATTGGGTTGATTTAATTGCTCATCGCGATGATGTTTTGTTTGAAGGAATAGATATTTTTAAAGACTATTTAGTAGTTTCTGAACGTTTTGATGGTTTGAGTAAAATAAAAATTATGCCTTGGAATGGGAGTGAAGCCTATTATTTACCATTTGATATTGAAACTTATACGGCCGAAACTACAACCAATATCGATTTTGATACTGAAATTTTACGTTACAGCTATCAGTCAATGGCAACACCAAGTTCTTTGATTGATTTTAATATGCGAACCAAAGAAAAAGTAGTATTAAAAGAGCAACAAGTACTTGGAGGAACATTTGATAAAAATAACTATACCGAAAAACGCATTTGGGCAACAGCCACCGACGGAACCAAAATTCCAATTTCTATGGTTTATAGAAAAGGAGTAGAACTTAATGGCAAAAATCCATTTTTATTGTATGCTTATGGTTCGTATGGAATGAATATTGATCCTTATTTTTCAACGACTAGATTGTCATTGTTAGATAGAGGATTTGTTTATGCTATTGCTCATATTCGTGGTGGTGAAGATTTAGGCAGACATTGGTACGAAGACGGAAAATTATTAAAAAAGAAAAATACATTTACAGATTTTATTGATTGTTCTAACTACGTAATTTCAGAAAAATATACATCGCCAGAACATTTATATGCCGAAGGTGGTTCTGCTGGTGGATTATTGATGGGAGCAATTGTAAATATGGCACCAGAAATTTATAACGGAATTATTGCACAAGTACCGTTTGTAGATGTTGTAACAACAATGTTGGACGAAACTATACCATTAACAACTGGAGAATACGACGAATGGGGAAATCCAAATGTTAAAAAATATTACAATTATATGTTGTCTTATTCGCCTTATGATAATGTGGAAGCTAAAGATTATCCTAATATGTACATATCGACAGGATTACACGATTCTCAGGTACAATATTGGGAACCAGCTAAATGGATAGCAAAATTGAGGGTTTTAAAAACCAATTCTAAGCAATTGTTTATGGATACAAATATGGATGCAGGACATGGTGGCGCGTCTGGACGATTTGAATCTCTTAAAGAAGTTGCTAAAGAATTTAGTTTTTTGTTGGATTTAGAAGGAATTAAAAGATAGATAGTAAAAAAAATAATATTTAATTAATTAAAGATAATGGATAATCAAAGTTACGCAGATAAATATTACGAAAAATTTTCGAAAGCTGAAGGAAACCAGCATATTGCAAGTTTATTTGCTCTAAAAAAAATTATAGATTTAGTAAAGTTTAACAATCCTAAAAAAATACTAGAGGTAGGTTTAGGAATTGGTAGTATTTCTTACTCTGTAGTTGAGTATTTAAATGACAATAAATTAAAATTTTTATATGACGGAACAGAAAAAAATGAATTTTGTTTGCAACAATTACCATTAAATTTAGGGAATGTTTATAATCAAATTAATGTTTTTCCTGATTTAGAATACATCAATAAACAAAATGTAAAATATGATTTTGTAATTATAGATGGTAGCGATGATTCTATAGATATGATAAAAGATATTATTTCTGATCATGGTGTTATATTTATTGAAGGTGATAGAGCAGTTCAATTAGAGAAAATAATATCATTATTTCCAAACTTCAAATATGTACATGTGATATCAAAATATAAAGATCCTAATTATGGTCCTTTTGATAGTGATAGTTGGTCTGGAGGAGGAAAACTTATCTATATTAATCCTACTTTAAAGCAAAAGATTAATTATTATTATGAAAAAATTAGAACTTATTATATTTATAAATTTATAAGATAAACAAACTTTTATTAGCAGTTTTAATGTGTGTTTTTTATTTAATTACCACTTTGATAAATATTAAATATAAATAACATTATGACAAAACTTAAAATTGTTTAAAAATTTTTATTAAATTTGCAATGTTTTGGGGTAACCAATAGAAAGCCTCAACAAATTTTTTTATTTATGAAAGAAGAAATAAAAGCCTACAATAATGTTTTGGAATTAATAGGAAATACACCTCTTATTAAACTGAACAAAATAACCGAAAATCTAGAAGGAAACTTCTATGCCAAGGTTGAAGCATTTAATCCAGGACATTCATCTAAAGATAGAATTGCTTTATATATTATTGAGGAAGCAGAAAAGAAAGGAATTTTAACTCCAGGCGATACTATTATTGAAACTACATCGGGTAATACCGGATTTAGTTTAGCAATGGTAAGTATCATTAAAGGATACAGTTGTATTTTAGCAGTTAGTTCTAAATCTTCAAAGGATAAAATTGATATGCTTCGCACTCTTGGTGCCAAAGTATATGTTTGTCCAGCACACGTATCGGCAGATGATGAGCGCTCTTACTATAATGTAGCAAAGCGTTTGCACGAAGAAACTAAAGGTTCGGTTTATATCAATCAATATTTTAATCAACTTAATATTGATGCACATTACTTAACTACTGGTCCAGAAATATGGGAACAAACTTCTGGAAAAATTACACATCTTGTAGCTTGTAGTGGCACTGGTGGAACAATTTCTGGAATTGCAAAATACCTTAAAGAAAAAAATCCAAACGTTAGAATTCTTGGTGTTGATGCTTTTGGTTCGGTTTTAAAAAAATACCATGAAACCAAAGAGTTTGACAATAATGAAATTTATCCATATAGAATTGAAGGTTTAGGAAAAAATTTAATTCCAACAGCAACCGATTTTGAATCTATTGATAAATTCATGAAAGTGACTGACGAAGAAAGCGCTCATACCACAAGAGAAATTGCCAAAACTGAAGGTTTATTTGTTGGATATACTTCAGGTGCAGCTTTACAAGCTGTAAAACAATTTGCCGAAGAAGGAGAATTTACTGCCGAAAGTAATGTAGTTATAATTTTTCCAGATCATGGTTCACGATATATGAGTAAAGTATTTAGTGATGATTGGATGAATGAACAAGGTTTCTTTGATAGTGTTAATGCCGAAGAAGCTCAAAAAATAGAATTTATTAAGTAACACTTACTTTATAAAAATAATTTAATCCCAAAGGCGTAATAGACTTTGGGATTTTTTGTTAATAACAATTAGTATTTTTTTTGTTTTAAAAGTTAATTACATCAATAAATGTTTAAATTTATTTTTCTTAAAAATTAAAAATTTTCAGTACTATATAAATTGAATATGATGAAAAATATTTTTTCTTTGGCTTTACTTTCTGTACTTACACTTGCGACTATAATTCATTATAAATTAAATTCTGACTATATAGAATATACAGTTAATCCAAAAAAGGCTTCCGTTTGTATGTATTTTAAAAATGAGAAAGAAATTAATTATGGTAGTTTGAACAATTTGAAACTTGAATTAAAAAAAAATAATAAAGAATTACTTTTTGCAATGAATGGCGGAATGTATAAAAAAGACAAATCGCCACAAGGACTTTTTATAGAGAATAAAATTTACAAATCAAGTATAGATACGGCTTCTGGAACTGGTAATTTTTATTTAAAACCCAATGGGATTTTCTTTTTAACGATTGATGATAAGGCAAAAATTTGTAAAACTCAAGATTTCATTTATACTAATAATGTTAAATATGCTACACAATCTGGTCCAATGTTGGTAATTGATGGAGAAATTAATACTATTTTTAATGAAAAATCTACCAATTTGAATGTTAGAAATGGAGTTGGAATATTACCAAATAATGAAATTATTTTCGCAATGTCTAAGGACGAAGTTAATTTTTATGAATTTGCACATTTTTTTCAAAAAAAAGGATGTAAAAATGCTTTATATTTGGATGGATTTGTATCGCGAACCTATTGTTTAGAGCAAAAATGGATGCAAACAGACGGAGATTTTGGAGTTATAATTGGAGTTACTAAAAAATAAAAAACAGCTATGTACACACTTCCTAAAATAGAACGTTTCAATCAAAATGTATTGTCTAAGTACCACATTTACAACAGTGTATTTATAACTTTACCGTTTGACGCTATCGATAATACAGGAGTTTTATTACCACTTTTTAGTGAAGTATGTGATAATGGTTTTAAAAATAATAAAACACCAATTGAAATTGTAAATTCTTTTTCTCAAAAATATCTAGATAATG
>NZ_JAYWFT010000158.1:0-8183 GCF_043778725.1 Flavobacterium sp.
AACTTATCACGGAAGCATCAACCCTTGCTATATTACCGCAATGAACGCTACTCCAACGGCATTATATATAAGAGGTCACGTTAGTAGTTGTAATCCTGGCTCACCTATACCCAACAACGAAAATTATTATGGCAGTCTTAATAGTTATCAACCAACTGCATTAGGTTGCATCAGTACTTACCTATCTAAATTTAATATCGATGGGCAAAGAGAATGGAGTACTTATTATGGAGCTAATAACATTTCCAATGCAAATTCAATAAAAACATATGAGAATAAAGTTTATTTTTCAGGCAATGGCTATGGGAATTTAATTACTACTTCTGGCGTATTTCAAGAAAATTCATTTGGAGAGAATCCACCATACCTCGTTCAATTCACAGAAAACAATACTCGCAATTGGGGTACTTTTTGTGGGGCAAATACTGGGTTTCCAGCAAATGGTAGTTCAGGTGCTGATTGCAATCTCAATATTGATGATTTGGGTGGGATATATCTTTCTGGCTCAACAGCATTGCATACTAACATTGCTACATCAGGAGCTTATCAATCGGATATCGTAGGACAATACAATGGATTTGTTTGCAAATTCGACAATCAAGGACAAAAAATTTGGGGAACCTATTATGGTGGTAACGCAACAGAATACAGTATGATTACACATCCTTATGGCAGAGATAATTTTTATGTTATTGGCACAACAACAAGTACAACGGGTTTAACAACACCCAATTGCTACCAACCAAATTTAATAACTTATGACATAGACAATGGAACTCCTAGAAACATTTTCATTGCTCACTTTAAACCAATACCATTAGCTACTGAAACTTTCAACCAAAATTCATTTTCTATCTATCCAAACCCTACCAATGGCAACTTTACCGTAGCACTCAAAAACACAACTTCTCAAAATTATACCCTCGACCTTTTTGATATGATTGGTAAAAAAATAATCAGCCAAAAACTAAACCCTACACAAACAATCATTACTACCAGTAATTTAACCAAAGGAGTTTACATTGCCAAAATAACAGGCAACGAAAATAAAAGCTACAACACAAAACTCATAATTAATTAAATCAAAAAAAAATTATAGATTTGTAACTAATTGTAATTAAAAAAACATATCATTATGGCATCAACATCCGAAGTAGGTCACGCAAAAAATATTGCAAACCTTAATTTGCTTAACACCAACATTATTGCAGTTGGTGCAATCTACAATCCAAGTAATTCAAAGCTGAAAATTACAAATTTACAAAACATTTATACGTCTGCATTTACACAACAAGAAAGCGTAAACAATTTAGTCGCTCCTTATTCGGTTGCAGTTGATGAAAGAGAAGTAATTTTCAAACCATTAAACCGAGAATTAACAAAACTTCGCAAAGCCTACAAAGCAACCGAAGGCGTTACACAAGTGCAATTAGAAGATTTTATGACAATTGTTCGCAAACTAAAAGGAGTAAGAAAAACAGCAATAGCTACATCTACAAATCCCGAAGAAGCACAAGTAAATTACTCAACATCACAAATGAGTTATGACCAACGCACAAACAATATGGATTTATTGATTGCGCTACTTCAAAATACACCTAATTTCAACCCAAACGAAACCGAATATAAAGTAGTAACTTACCAAGACAAAAAAGCACAAATGCTAGTTAAAACACAAGCAGTAGCAAACACTTTTGTACCATTAAATAACGCACGTAGTACAAGAAACAACACGTTATATTTATCCGATGATAACCTTGTCGATACTGCAAACAAAGCCAAAGACTATTTATTTACAATCCTTGATGCAAGTTCAGTACAATACAAATCAATAGCAAAAATAAAATTCAAAAAACGATAATCAAATTAACCTATGTACAAATCGAACAAAGCCTTGTCGCAATCGAACAAGGCTTTGGCTCGACAAAACAAAGCAATGGCTCGACCCGAAAAGACAAAGGTAAAACCAAACAAGACATCGGCTCAATCGAAATAACCTTTGTCCCAATCGAACAAGACAATGGCTCAACAAAATAAAGCTCTGTCCTAACCGAAACAAACAGAAACCAAAAAGAAAAAGGCAGAAGATTGAAAACGAGCATTGAAGTAAAAACAAAAAAGGCGTCAGTTAACAGCCGTTTTGCGAGATTGCGAATTATGTGCAAAATTGACGTTTATCTTTCGCAAGAAATTTAGTAGTAACAGAAAATACTCGGTTAGGAAGCTCGCAACCTCGCAAAGCGGCGAAACGTTACAAGAAACCTTCGAGCTACACAAAACGCAAGAAAACCGAATATAATATAACAAATTAATAACTAAAACCAAAAAACAATGAAAAAACAATACAAACTATTATTACTATTTTTTATTTTGACTAGCTTTTTCAAAGGCTATTCTCAACAATATGAAATCAATCTTTCACCAGAAGGAAAATTAGAAACGGTATATGACAATCGTGGTAATCTATTAAAATTAAAAGATATTTTAATCGATGCTCCAAAAGATTTTGGTTATCTAAAAACTACAACTGTAACCTGTTCTACAACTTCTTATTTTAATTTATATTTTGAACCTGGTTGTGGCATGGAAGATACCTCAAATCCAACACAAAATGCACGACGTGCTGTGCTGTGTAAGGTTTTTGAAGACATCTCTAATTTTATTACCTCACCACTTTCAACAACAGGCAACAAAGTTAATATTTGGGTTAGAAACATTGCTAACGTAAATGTGCCGACTGGAACATTAGGTTTAGCATCTTCTTTTTATATACCTTACGCTAACAGTACAAATACAATAGGTGGAATTTTAGACGGTGAAATATGGAAAACAATACACACGGGAGTAGATTCCTATACAAATATTTCTAGCGCAACAAATACTTTTTATCACGGAGAAGTTTCCTTTAATTTCGACCCGAGTATAAGTTGGAATACCAATTTAACAGTAAATACTCCAAGCAATATGTATGATTTATATACTGTTATGCTTCATGAGATAGTCCATTCTTTGGGTTTTGGAAGTTTCATTAATCAAAATGGAGCCTCTATCGACCCATCACCTTATTTTAGTAGGTATGATACTTTTTTAAGAACTAATACTAATGTTCCCTTACTCACCATTGGAAGTTGTAGTATGTATGATATTAGTTTTAATTCAAGTGTTTCCCCAACTGTGTTAAGACCTGGTTGTACCTTACCTAATAACTTAAGCACTGGAGTACTTAACACTACTGTTTGTAACAATGCTATAAAATATGTAGGCTCTTCAACAGTTCCAGTTTATACTCCAACATGTTTTGAGCTTGGAAGTAGTTTAAGCCACTTTGAAGATATGCTGTATCCTACATGTGCTACTCCATACGTAAATGACAATTACTTTGTTTTAAGTAATGTGAATCTTATAGGAACAACTAAACGCTACTTAAAACCAGAAGAACGTAAAGTACTCTGTGATATTGGTTATAACGTAAAAACAACGTTTGGTTCAGCTACAACCAGTACTGGTTATTACAATTATGGAGGGACAGTATGTACAGGAATATCCGTTGCTGGGGTAAACGATGGTATAAATAGTACCACTGGAGCATATACTTTTACTGGAAGTATTGCTACTACGGGAGCAACAAGTACGTCAGTTTCTATATCAGGTCTTTTATCAAATGATGTTAATACAACCAGTTTTGAATGTCTACAAGATATTACTGCGCCGACAACCTCAACAATTGTCAATACTTTCGGAACGAATGCAACAATATCAACGTTTACAACCTCAACACCTGGCTTACATTTATTGCGTTATATCCCTATAAATGGCACAAAACGTGGCAACATAACATATCTTTATGTTTATATTATTCCTCCTTACAATCCTGGTGAGTGTGCTCCAGCACCCAATACATGTGATTTAGTAATGAATGGAAATTTTGAACAATATTCTAGTTTGCCAACCAATAATTATCAAATAATAAAAGCTTGTGTATGGAATAGTCCAACTAGTGTACAGGGCTGGACACCAAGCTATTTCAATTCTGGTGTTATACCTGGCTCTACTCCAAATGCGCATTTTGCTGATATACCTTGCAATGCATATGGTTTTCAAGATTGCAAAAACAATATAGGAAATGGATATGCAGATATTTATAGGTCTGAACACGATGGGCGAAAACATTTACTAACAAAATTAAAAATGCCTCTTCAAGCCAATACAAACTATCAATTAAGTTTTGATGTATCTCTGCATGATGGAAGAAGTAATTTTGGAAGTAATATACAAGCATATTTATCAGTAACTGCCAATGCAACTTTAGATCCTTTTACAATTGAATTAAGTAATATTACTAATCCGAATATGTTATTAACATCATCTTCAATAGTAAGAAATTCGACAGGATGGGAAACTTTAACTTTTAATTTTACAACCTCAATTGGAGGTGAAGAGTATTTATATTTAGGATTGTTAAAAAATTTACCTTTAGTTTTAAATACCCCATCAATGTTAGTACCTAACTGTTCTTATAATAATACAACTAGCTTAACATTAAGTTCATTTGAAAGACCATTGGGTTATTATATCGACAACGTATCCCTCATACCAACTAATGGAGCTGTTTTAAATTTACCAACATCAATTTGTAGTACTCAAAACTTAAGCGACTTGTCATTATATATAAGTGGCACAACCGCTAATGGTGTTTTTTCAGGTACAGGTGTTACTTTAGCAAGTGGTATCTATTCTTTCAATGCTTCAGTTGCTGGCGTAGGCACTACTACTATTGGCTATACTTTTACAAATAGTAGTGGCTGTACTACTACATTATACGACACAATAACTATTAGTACTACATCTTCAAACACCATAGTTGTAGATGCTATAAATGATAATTTCTCCAGTCCGCCAATAATCGGTGCGTCAGGAGGTGTTACTACAAGTGTTTATGCCAATGATTTATACAATGGTACTGCTTCAAGTTCTGCTTCATTGCCAAATGTTACTTTTGCATTAGTTCCACCTCTATCTATAGCAGGTGCTACCATCAACAGTTCTGGTCTTATTTCAATACCAGCAGGTACTCTAGCAGGTACATATACGCTAACTTATAGATTAAGTGTTGTTGGGAATTGTACAACATCTGACACTGCAACAGTAACTATTCTTGTAATTAATTCCAACTCTACACCTAATCTTGTTGCTGGTATCAGAGCCAACAATGCTGTTAACCTTATTGAACTACAAAGCACAAATAAATCAATAATATCTGGCTATTTCACAACCTACAATAATCTTTCGACTCCAAGAATAACGAGATTAAATACTGATTTGACTTTAGACCAAACATTTGTAACTGCTGGACCAAACCCAACAAGTTATCCTCCAAATGATATGGTTATACAATCAGATGATAAAATTATTGTAACAGGTGGTTTTTCTGGATTTAGCGGAGGTTCAAATGGATTTGGTATTGCAAGATTATTAGCAAACGGTGCAATCGATACAAGTTATAATGTTGGAGGTGCTGGAACTGCCATTAATCTTGGATATACCAACAATATACCTTACGGATTAGCTATACAAAGTGATAATAAAATTTTATTGGGTGGAGATTTTTACTATTATAATGGAATACAAAGACTAGGAATAGTAAAAATTAATACAAACGGCACAATTGACACTTCATTTGTCCCAACAGAATTAAACTCTTACTATAGAAGTGTTGTTACAGGCATAACCATACAGCCTGATGGAAAGATTATATTGTTAGGCTTCTTTAGCCCACCAACAGCTGGAGCTACTCAAAAAAATATTATTCGCTTAAATGCTAATGGCACTATCGATACAACATTTTTAGCTGGTGATACTTTAGGTTCATTATCTTATAATGGTAATTTAGGAGTTTCATTGTATTCTCCACTTGCCAGAGCAGTTGTACAACCTGATGGCAAAATTATCATTGCAGGTGCTTTCGATAAATATAATGGTACAAATGTTAAATGTTTAGTGCGTTTAACTGCAACTGGATCTATTGATACCAGTTTTAATATTACAACTGGTGTAGAAAGAGCCATTAATGAACTAATTCTTGAACCTACAACAAACAAACTAATTATTGGTGGTGAGTTTACAGTTTTTGGAGTAACTGCCGTTAAAAAACTCATTCGTTTAACAACCACAGGTACATTAGATACAACTTTTAGTATTGGAACAGGAACAACAGACAGTACTTCTTCAAGTTGTTTTTATTGCTTAAATTATATAAAAGCATTAAAACAACAACCTGACGGAAAAATAATTGTGGGCGGAAAATTCACAACTTTCAACGGATTGTCGGCTACAAATATCACTCGTATTTTTGGAGACGCTGGTGTACAAGCAAAAAATAGCATAGCAGAATATCAGAGTGAACCTGAAATTGATACTAATCCCAATTTTAGTGCTATAACCATTTATCCTAATCCAAGTAAAGGTATTTATAACATAGACTTAAGCGATGTGAAAGAGCCAACTACAATAACAGTATTTAATATTTTGGGTGAGCTAGTATTTAAACAATTACTTACTCCTCAAAGCCAAAATCAAATAGATATTACTAATTTATCAAATGGCTATTATATTGCTCGTATTGTAAATCAATCATTTGACAAGCAACAAAAACTAATAAAAAACTAATAACTTAATTCAACCCTTTGACAAAGTTGTAACTTTGTCAAAGGGTTTTAATAGTAATAATTATGAAAAAAAAATTAACTTTAATTATCTTGCTTACCATTTTAATAGGTAATGCACAATGTCCTGCTCCATCAAATTTAATTCTTTCAATCCCTTATGCCACTGCTGCACAATTAAACTGGACAGAAAATGGTACAGCTACTGCTTGGGAAATAGCTGTAATACCAGATTATTATATAGGATCTCCAATGCCAACCTTTGGAACGATTTATTCTGGGACTGATCCATATATAATAAATGGTTTACCCCCAACTTATGGATGTTATGCTTTTTTTGTCAGGTCAGTTTGTTCTACAACTGATGTTAGCCCTTGGGTTGCAGTTGGTTCTTTGGGATGTTCAAGTGATGTATACAACTATCTTGCTACTTTAAGTACTGATACTCATAATTTAGAAAGTAATGTGATACAAGTTTATCCTAATCCATCTAAAAATGTTGTTCAAATAAAAAGTAATTCAAAAATTGAAAAAATAACAATATTTGATTCTTTAGGTAAAGTAATTTTAATTCAAACTGAAAACAATAATGAAATTGATATAGAAAATCTTTCTAAAGGAATATACATAATTGAAGTCTATACAGAAAATGAAAAAAATTATAGAAAATTAATTAAAGAATAATAACTATTTCTATAGATACTATTAAAACAGTCTTGGCTTTGCCAAGGCTGTTTTTTTTTATTATTTTAATTTTTTGTAGGAAAAATTTATTACTTTTGAATATATAACTTAAACTTAAATAATCATGACATCTAAATCCGAAACAGGACACGCAAAAAACGTTGCAAACTTTCAAGATTTAATTTCATTCGTAACAGGTTACGGCGCAACTTACAACCCAAACAAAAACCCACTAAAGTTGCCACAACTCACAACTTTGTACACAGCATCACAAGCTAGTTTAGCCGATGTTGTTACAAAAAACACAGCTTACAATAACAAAGTCAATGAGCGTGTTGTCGCCTTCAAAGATTTAAAATCGCTATCAACAAGATTAATAAACGCATTACAGACCACCGATGCAACTCCCGAGAAAATTGCAGATGCAAAAGCATTCAACAAAAAAATGCAAGGTGTAAGAGCCAAAGCAGTAGAAACTCCAACCGACCCAAACGCACCAGCTCCAAACACAATTTCAACAAGTCAGCAATCTTACGACCAACAAATTCAGCATTTAGCGGGTATCATTTCCGTTTTACAAACTGAACCGAGTTATGCACCAAACGAGAACGATTTAAAAATCGTAACCCTTACAGCAAAACAGGCAGACCTAACAGCTAAAAATAGTGCAGTTGCCACAGCATACACCAACGTAAGCAATTCAAGGATTGCCAGAGATACTACAATTTACGAAACAGACACAGGATTGTTTGACATCGCAAGCGAAGTAAAGAAATACGTTAAATCAGTTTTCGGAGCGACAAGTCCACAATTTGCGCAAGTAAAAGGAATAGAATT
>NZ_JAYWFT010000159.1:0-8077 GCF_043778725.1 Flavobacterium sp.
ATCGCCAGGAGAATGTTCCTTATGAATTTTTCCGAGAAGGGGCCGTACTAGTGGAATGAGAGGAATGAAAGGGGGATGTAAGTGATGAAAAAGAGGAGAGAAGATGGGAGAGATGAAACGAGACAGCGAGAGAGAGAGTAGATGCGATGAGAGATAGGAGATGAGAGAGGAGATGAGATAATAGAAAATGAGAGAGAGAGAGAGAGAATGAGAGATGACAGAAAGAGAGAGATGAGAAATGAGAAGAAAAGAGAAGAGATCAGGAAAGAAAAGGAAAGAGAGGACAAACACGAGAATAAAAATAACGACCGAGTATTTTCTAATATCATATGTGTACTAGGGGAGAGGGGGAGAGAAAGAGAAAAAGAAAGAGAAAAAGAAAAAGCGATTGTGCCAACAATCGAAAGTGTCAAAACCTATTTCCTCGAACAAAACTTTCCGGAACTTGAAGCCATTAAGTTTTTCAATTACTTCTCCAGTAACGGTTGGTTAGTTGGTGGTAAAACTCCAATGGTCAATTGGCAAGCCGCAGCACAAAATTGGATATTAAACGCACCTAAATTCATTTCAAATGAACAACAACCCAACAGAGCAAAACACCTCAACACAGGAACAGACAAAGACTATTCAGAACCGCTTTAACCTGAACTTGTTTCAGGTTCTTTGCGAACCTTGCGAAATCCTTTGCGCACTTTGCGGTTAAATCCTAAAATTATGGAAACAGAAATAAAAACCCACTACAACTACGAAGAAGTAATCCTTTGGCTCGAAAAAAAGGGAATTGAATTATACGGAAATCATTTCAAAATCCTTGAAACTGATTATCCCATAATTTACAAACTCATCGCCTATTTCCTAAATGACGAAGCAACTTGTTTTCAATATAGCATCAATCCCAACAAAGGAATTCTACTTTCTGGTCCAGTCGGATGTGGCAAAACTTCACTAATGAATTTGATGAAATATCTAACACCAATCGAAAATAAGTTTTTCGTAAAACCGTGTCGAGACATTAGCTTTGAATTCATCCAGGACGGCTATCAAATCATTCACAAATACAGCAAAGGAAAATTATACGAATATGAACCCAAAACAATATGCTTCGACGATTTAGGAACAGAAAACAACCTAAAATACTTCGGAAATGAATGTAATGTAATGGCAGAAATTCTATTAAGTCGATATGATATTTATACAGCTAAAAAAATTCAAACGCATATCACTACAAATCTTTCGGCAAGTGAAATTGAAACTCAATATGGGAACCGCGTGCGTTCTCGACTACGTGAAATGATTAATTTGATTGGTTTTGAAAGAAATGTTATAGATAAAAGGACTTAATAACTTGGTTAACAATTCAAAACCTAACAAAACAAATCATTAGAAATTATTTTATAATTTGGTAAATTCATAAATATTTTACTAATGATAGAGCAAATAGAGATTAAAAGGGTTGCATCTTATGATCAGACGGGTATTCAAATTACAAATTTAAAGAAAATAAATTTTATTTATGGTGCAAATGGTTGTGGGAAAACTACAATATCAAACTTTCTATATGACGAAACAAATTTTGAGAATTGTTCAACAAATTGGAAAAATAGTCAAGAATTAAAAACATTAGTTTATAACAAAGAATTTAGATTACGAAATTTTGGTAATGGTAAAATTGGAGGAGTTTTTACACTGGGAGAAGCAACTACAGAACAGATTGCAGTTATAAATCAAAAAGTCGAAGAATTAAAGATTATAAAAGCAGACGGTCTTAAAAAAAGAGAAACTTTAAATACTCAAATTCTAAAAAAAGAAAACCTAGAAAATGAGTTTAAGGAAACAACTTGGACTAAAATTTATAAAAAATATGAAATTACTTTCAAAGAGGCATTTACAGGTTCGTTACAGAAAGAAAGTTTTAAAAATAAATTATTGACTGAATTTAGCAGTAATACTAAAACACTGTCGTCAATAGAAGAATTAAAAGAAAAAGCAAAAACAATTTTCGGAAAAGTTCCTCAAAATATTACACCAATAAATACAATAACATTTGATAGAATTATCGAAATAGAAAACAACCCAATATGGAAAAAAGTAATTGTTGGTAAAGCTGATGTTGACATTGCAAAACTTATTCAAAAATTAAATATTAACGATTGGGTAAATCAAGGAAGAAATTATATTCAAGAAGATAATACTTGTCCGTTTTGTCAACAAGAAACCATTTCAGAAGATTTCAAAAAACAATTAGAAGATTATTTTGACGAAACCTATTTAAGTGATTTGAATACAATAAAAACGTTAAAAGAAGAATATAATTCTTTGATGAACAACTTTGTAAATGAATTGAACAATCTTGAAACCAATCAAAAATCTTTTCCGGATACAAAATTAAATATTGATAGATTTTCTGCTTTTTTAAAAACATTGATTGGACAGAATACCGCAAACGGCGAATATCTAAATAATAAAACAAAAGAACCTAGCAGAAGTATTGAATTAATTTCAGTAAAGGAACAATTAGATCTAATTGCAGATTTAGTACTAAGTGCTAATACAGAAATCACAAAGCATAATAATATTGTAACCAATTTTACAACGGAAAAATTAAGTTTAACTCAATCTATTTGGAAATATATTATTGAAGAATTTAGAACTGATATTACAAAATTCAATACCGAAAATAATGGATTACTCACTGGTAATACTGCTCTTCAAGGTCAACTAACTACTAAATTAAAAGAATTTAGCGATTTGGATATAGAAATTAAAAATTTAAGCAAAAATGTCACTAGCATTCAGCCAACTATAAATGAAATTAATCGTCTTTTAAAATCTTACGGATTTTTAAGTTTTGAAATTGTGCCGTCATTAGAAGAAGGATTTTATCAAATTCAAAGAGAAGATGGAACTATTGCTGAAGCAACATTAAGCGAAGGCGAAATTACATTTATTACTTTCTTGTATTATTTACAATTGGCAAAAGGTGGAAGTTCAGAAGAAACGGTAAACGATGAAAGAATTTTAGTTATTGATGATCCAATTTCAAGTTTAGACAGCAACGTATTATTTGTTGTTAGCACGCTAATAAAAGATATTATTAAAAGTATTAAATCAGATGCGGGAAATATTAAACAGATTATTCTTTTAACTCACAATGTCTATTTTCACAAAGAAGTATCTTTTATTGATGGAAGAACGAAATTTTGTGCAAAAACAAATTTTTGGATATTAAGAAAAAACGAGAAATTCACTAATATTCAATCTTTCAATATGGAAAACCCAATAAAATCATCTTATGAATTATTGTGGCAAGAATTAAAAAATGAAAATGTTAAATCAAGTGTAACCGTTCAAAATATTATGAGAAGAATTATTGAAAACTATTTTAAACTTCTAGGAAAATATGGCGATGATGATTTAATACAAAAATTCACAACCAAAGAAGAGCAAGAAATATGTTCGTCACTAATTAGCTGGATAAATGATGGTTCACACAGTATCAACGATGATTTGTTTGTTGAATTACAGGACAGAACAATTGAAAATTATAAAAAAGTTTTTAAAGACATTTTTATTCTAACCAACCACGAAGGACATTTTAATATGATGATGGGAATAAGTGAATTAATAAATTTAGAAGAAGAAACAAGTGTTGTTTAATCAACTAATTATACTTGAATTAAAAAATAAATTATGGACAATAATCAACTTAATAATTTAAAAATAGAATTACTAAAAATCGAAATTAACTGTTTAAAATTACTTTCAGAGAAATTAAGTAAAAGTAGTTATATGTCAGATATTGAAAATATAGCAAACAAATCAAATACTTTGAAAAAAGAAATTGATAGTTTATTGATTTCAAGTTTAATTAATGATTAATATGGAAACAAACATTAGTGCACATACTTTATTTCATTTTACGTACAATAAAAATTCATTATTAAGCATCTTAAAAAATGGCTTATATGTTCGTTACAGTTTAGAAAACTTTGAGAGCTTAATTAACGATAAAGCTGAAATTGTTTTTCCAATGACATGCTTTTGTGATATTCCGTTATCGCATGTTAGAAGACATACAAATACTTACGGAAAATATGCTATTGGATTATCTAAATCTTGGGGCATGGAAAACAAGATTAATCCAATAATTTATACTTATCCAAATTCAGCTACAACCTCAATTCTTAATGATGTTTTCGAAAATATTGAAAATTTTTTTGACATTGAAGAAAAGGAATTAGAAAAGTTTAAATTTAATCGAAGTGCGGAAATTGTCTATGAAAGGTTTAATATAAGAGAAGAAGAATTTTCGAAAAGAGTTGAGAGTGTAAATTCTAAATTGTCTCACTTTATTCGTTATATAAAACCGTATGAAGGAAAATTCTATAGAAATGGAAACTATTTAGAAAATCTTGTAAGGTTCTATGACGAAAGAGAATGGCGATTTACACCATCACGAGAGTTTCTATTTAGCAAAGAAATGAAGGATAGTTATAAAAGTGAATACTTCATTGACCCTAGAAAAAGAAGAGCTTTAAATATAAAACTTGCAAAACATATAAAACTTGAATTTGAGCCAAATGATGTAAAATTTATAATTGTAGAACGAGATAGTGAAATACCTGATATGATTAAACAGTTAGACGATATCTTTGGAAAAACAGCATCTTCAAATGATTTAAAATTACTTGGAACAAGATTAATTTCATTAGAACAAATTTTAGAGAACTTATAATGGAACACACAATAAAACTTTTCTTAAAATTAGGCAGCGAAGAAAATATTCTTGATTTATTCGAAAATGGAACAATCTACATGAATACAATTGAATATTTTCGAAAAGTAGAAGACCAAGAATTACGAGGCGATAAATACGAAGGAGTTTCAAGAGTGATTAATTCTTTGCCCGGCACTTTCAAAATTCCAGGAATTGATAGAGAGTTCAATTATATAAAAATACACTTGACAGAAGCTCATAAAGAAGTTATTGGAAATATTTATTCATTGTACGCAATATCGTCAAAAGGTTTCCCTAATCCATTAGATTTTGCATTTGATAAAAATAATTTGCGTTTTGGAACTCACTGTTTGGTAATAAAAGACCTTCCTCTATTTTTTAAGAAAATCGAAAAAGAATTAAAAAATAATAATTATAAATTTCGTCATGGATTTGTAGACTATTATAATAAAGATGAGGTAAATCGTAAAATAACATTATTTGAAAAACCTTTAGAGTTTGAATATCAAAAAGAATTTAGATTTTATGTTGAAGATTATGGAATGAAACCAATAAAAATTCAAATTGGTTCTATAGAAAAGTATGCAGAAATATTTAAAATTGAAGACATATTAGAATTTAAATTAGTCCCTAACGAAATTTAGTTTATATGCTTATTTTTTAATTTCTTTGCATCATTCATTTAATTATATGCTCAATCCAACCGAAATAAAATCAATAGTAAACTCTGGAGAAGGATTTAATGCCGAATTCAAAGTAAACCTACCTACTAATCTGAAAAGTATTACCGAAGAAGTATGCGCTTTTGCAAATGCTTCTGGAGGAGTTCTATTAATTGGAGTTGATGATAAAAACATAATCAAAGGAGTTACTATTGATAATTCCAAACGTTCTGCAATACAAAATTCTATCGGAGAAATCTCGCCACCATTGCAATGTGAATTTTATATTGTTGAGGTTGATGGTAAAAATGTAGCTGTTATAGAAGTTCCTTCAGGACAAAACAAACCTTACGTTTTATCAGGTGCAATTTATGTGCGCCAAGGTCCAAATTCTCAAAAACTAACAACGGTTGAAGAAATGAGAAACTTTTTTCAGCAAACTGATAGAATTTTCTTTGACGAAGTTTCCTGTTTAGAAGCAAATATAGAAAATGACATTTCAAAAGAAAGTATTAAAACGTTCCGTTTTGAAGCTGAATTAGCCAATGCAACATCAGACGAACAATTATTTACGAATTTAAAATTAGTTTCCAATGATGGTTATCTAAAAAACGGCACTGTTTTGTTTTTCGGTAAAGAACCGGAAGTTTTCTTTGAAAAAGCTGTTATTCGTTGTTTGGTCTTTGATGGTTTAGACAAAAGATATATTGTTGATGACAAAGTTATGACCGGAACATTATACCAGCAATATCAAAAAAGTATGATTTGGCTGAAATCAAAACTAAATGTAAGATATGATATTGAAGGCGAAGGAGCTAATCCAAGAAATGAGTATTGGGAAATCCCAACAATTGCCTTCAAAGAAGCTATCATTAATTCACTAGCACATCGTGATTATTATGATAAAGGAGCAAGAACAACTATTGAAGTATTTGATGATCGTGTAGAAATATCAAATCCTGGTGGTTTAGTTAGTGCAGTTCCAAGAAATGAATTTGGTAAAAGAAGTGCAAGCAGAAATCCATTAATCTTTGGTTTATTTGAAAGAATGAGATTAGTAGAACAAATAGGTTCAGGTATTGCAAGAATACGTGATGTAATGAGAGAAGAAGGATTAACACCACCTGAATTTAATATTGATGGAATGTTTACAGTTACATTTAGAAGACCTTTTGATTTTGAAAAGTGGGTAGAAAAGTGGGTAGAAAAACTAACAGATAATAGAGTTAAAATTCTTAAAGAAGTTCATAATAATCCAAAAGTAACTAAAAAAGATTTAGAAAAAGTAGTAGGTATAAGTGCTTCTGCTATAGATAATAACATAGACTTTCTTAAAGATTTAGGACTACTTACTAGAGAAGGAAGTGATAAAGGTGGTAATTGGAAAATTAATTACTTATTACCATAGGTGGGTAGAAAAGGTGGGTAGAAAAATAACCTCAAATTTTAATTCATTATCTCATTCAGCTGCACAAAAATTGCTCCTAGTCCAAGTATTCCTAGCATCAATTCTTTGTTTGCTTCATTTCACTAATTTCATTTTTAACAACAATTGATTTTCATTCGGTGGTAAAAGAAAGTTTTACATTTCAGAAGCCACTCCTTTGCCAACGCTCTAAAAAAAATTACTGGCACAGTTTTTAGAAAAAACACGTACACTTCGTGACTTGCGCCAGTAATTTTTTTTCCCAAGCTGTGTTACATAATTGAGTATTATAGTTCATTACAAAGCGTTGTTATTGTTTTTTTGGTTTTTGCAATGAAGCTATAATATCATTTATGTAAAACAGCCGCTCCTGCCAACGCGCTTGTGGTTTGCTCTAGGACAACTTTTTGAGCGGCTCTTTAAGTGTTATTTTAATTTTGGTAAAGAGCCGCTCAAAAAACCATCCTTCACAAACCACTGTCAAAATTCCGATGAACATTTTCTTTAATTTACAAGATTTCTTTTCGCAAGAACTTTACAACTGTTTTATCAGCTAGACGCTTAAATCGGTAGTATTTGCATTGCTTTTGTAAGTAGAAAAATGGCTTTATTATATAGTGAATTTGCCTATGGTAAAAGTCATTTTTCTACACACAAAACCAAAAAGAGCCAGCAAGAGTATATTTTTTTATTTGCCAGAAACACAAGATAAATTGCTTTTCCATCGGCTTGATGCGTAGCGGTTTCAGATGAATGTTCACTTTAAAAATCATTTCCATCTTTTTAGGAAAAGTGAGCATCAAGCCGATAGTAAAATCAATCACAACATCACGTTAAGCAAATAAAAAAAGACACACTTGCCTGCGCTACTGCCTCATCGCACTAGGTCGTATTTGCATTGTTTTTGTAAGTGTAATAAATTGCTTTACAACTTTACTTCTAAAATTCACAATCGCGATAAAGCAATTTATCACACCCACAAAATCAAACCGTAAGAAAGAGTATGAAATTTCAAAGTCCGAATAAAAGCAATTTTATTGTTTTCTTGGTTTTTTATTCAGCCTTTGAAATTTAATACCCTTTCCGAAGAACATCATCTATCTCATCAACATTTTTAAAATCTGTCTTAAACAGAAACTTCTCGGATTAAAAGGAAAATAAAAAAATAATAAATAAAAGAAAGTAAAGGTAAGTTCCAGTTTCAAGAAAAAAAAGTTCAAGCCCTGCGGGTTTTAGAAAAAATCTCCACCC
>NZ_JAYWFT010000160.1:0-8054 GCF_043778725.1 Flavobacterium sp.
ACAACTCGTTCTTTAAACGATAATCGTTTGTGTTTTTTTTCCATAATTCAACAAAGATAAAATTTATCATTTGTTGCGTTAGGTTTTTGAATTCTCCGAATTTCGAGCAAATTGTCGCACAACGTCCCGCAGCTTGGCGATGTGGCGGATTAAGGAAGCCTAAACTTTCGGTTAAACACGGATTTTGCAAGTACAAGACCAACTTTAAATTAAGCGCGAAACCCGCCATATTGCCAAACTGCTGTTAGCGGTAGTTTTTTAATATCCCAATTGTAATGCACACAATGCGGCTATTTCATTTGCTTTTTGATTGTCAGTTGAAGACAATCCTCTCGTTGCTTCATCAATACAATTTTTCATTTCTATGGATTTAATTTTAAGTTCAGACATTGGCAAATCTTTTTTTATATTAGCCACAAAATCAGCACAAGTTGCTAATTTATTTTCTTCCGTAGCAACTTTCCATTCACTAATTTTTGCTTGATGTAAATTTCCACCCGAATACCATTTGTCAATGTTTGTATCTATGTTTGCTGTTGGATTTACTTCTTCTGGAGAAGAACTTATACATTTTACAACTAAAATTAACAATAAAAAAGCTCCTATGTATTTAATATATTTCATTTTGTTATTTTTTAGATTTATTTTTAATTAGTTTTTTTTATTTTTATTCACACAATTTTATTCCTTCCTCAATTAGCGGAGCAATACTTATTTTAGAAGTTGCATCTTTTTCTGAAACGCCCAACTTCATTAAATCGTTTTTTAGTTTTAAGTTGTCAGACCAAATTTCTTCAATATTAGAATAACCATATTTATCACTCCAAGTTTTTGCTGTTCCATTTAGGGCATAATCAATCCCTTTAATTTCAATCAAAACACCTTTTGATAATTCAGGATTAACACCCTCAATTTCAAATTGAACACATTTTAAAGTGCCTTCGGTTTCAGTTAATGGCCATTTATCTTTTAAATCACTTTTCGAGATTTTTTTTTCATTAAGTATTTTTGGCTCAGATTCTCCGCAGGATATTGCGACCACAGATAATGAAATAAGAAATAATTTGAGTTTCATTTTTTAATTATGTTGTTTACGTTTTTTTTCGGCAAAATTACCGCTAACGTTTCGTGGCTTTAAGAAGTTGGGGATTTGGTATGCCCGAACTTTCGATTAAACACCGAAAATCAAAAGTACAAAACAAAGTTTAAATTAAGCACTAAAACCCCAATTTCTTAAAACCGCTGTTGTGCGTTCGTACTTTTATTTAATTAGTTTCAAGAATATTTCGGCTTTTCTTTCTATTACTTTAATTTCTAATTTAGTTTTGTCGGATTCTTTTAGCGCCCAATATTTATTTAAGTTCCATTCAAAATTTCGATTTTCACCTGTTCCATTTTGTGTTATAAAACCCCAAAACCACAAATCATCCCAAATTTCAATTTCACTTTCTGTATATACTTCTTTCAATTTAGCATTTATTTTGTCAAAATCCCATTTTACAGACGAATCTAACTTTTTAAAAATTGAAATAATTACAGCATCAACTGGCAAAAAGAATTTATCGTTTTGTCCAACGGTTTTTGGTACGTCGTTCCAAATTTTTAACTCTTTAGAATATTCATCATTATGAATATGAAAAATTGTTTTTACAAATAATGCAGATGTTTTTTTACCCCAACCACTTTGGCTTTCCATTCCTAAATATAATGTTTTGAAGTTGTTTTCTGTTTCTTTTTTAGGTTTTACATATTCCACAAAACTTTGAAATGAATTTAGGCTTTCTATATTTTCGTGCAGTTCAATAAAGAATTTTGCTAAATTGTCAATTTTTGGTTGACTTTGAGTGTTGGCAATATTGTAAAGAAGAGAAATAATTTTTTCAGAAGTGTTTTCAAAAGGTTTCAAAACTGAATTATAAAAACGTTCTTGAAGTTCGTGATTATGTTTTCTGTTAGTTTTCAAAAAATCAAATATTTTCTCTAATTTATTTTCAATTTCCAATAGTGTTTTCTTTTAAATTTCAGGTTTTCTGTTCGTCGCGCGAGTATGACGCACAACGTTTTGTGGCTTGGCGTCAGTTGGGGCGGGATAAATCCCTTATGTATCGATTTAAGACCGAACTTCCAGGTACAAAACCAACTTTATAGTTTGCCTAAAGCCCCAATTGCGCTAAACCGCTGTTACCTGCTGTTGCTACTTTTATTTCAACTTTACAGTAAATTCAAAAAAACGAATAGAATTTAAACTGTCTTCGGTTATTAATATTTCAACATTAATTTTGTTGTTAAAAGTCCTTAACCATCTTAAAAATTTCCAAACAAGAAACTCATTTCCTAATCCAATGCAATTTATGTTAAAGTAAACATTAAAGTTATTTCAGTCATAAATTGATAAACCTTATTACAAATAAATGCTCTTAAATCTTTATCGTAAATTATTTTATTATTTAAATCCATTATAACTAAAGGTGTTAGATGAATTTCGTAAAGATTAGTTTTTTCTGTTTTTGTATAAGTCAAATTATATTGATTTCTTGACTGTAATGTACGAAAATGACAAAAATGCACACCTAATGCAGTGGTTTCCTCAATAATATCCATAAATAGAAATCCTCTGTTTAGTTAAAAAGTCGTTGTAAAGATATAAATAGTGCTTTTTTGTAAGCAATCATTTGTTTAATTCTTTCTATAGTTGAACTGCTTGGGTCTTTATCCACAGTAACCGTAAACCCATTATCTTTTATAAAAGAAATGTAGTCATTTGTTTTGAATAATGTTTTCTCGTTCATAACCTTATTATTTGAATTAATTTGTACAAAAGTACAAAACCAACTTTAATTTCTTATTATTTATTATGTTAATTTTTAGCCACATATATATTCTCAATTTTTGTGCCATTTATTTGCGTTTCGTGTCGCTCGGCAATAGCAGTTAACGTCTCGTGGCTTGGCGTCAGTTGGGGATTTGGTTAGCCAAATGTATCGATTAAAAAACCAACTTCCAAGTACAAAACCAACTTTAAAGTTTGCCCAAAACCCCAATTGCGCCAAACCGCTGTTAACGGCTGTACTTTTATTTATTTCTATTACTTTTAAAATATTGCTTCTTTAATTTCGGTATAAATTCTATTAATTTCTTCTTTAAAATTATTATTTTTCTCTTCGGATAACCAACCATCTTTATACCATTTATGATATGGTGTATTAATTATATTCCAGCCAGCACGAGTTAGAATTTCCATTCTTTCAATATGTTCAACTGTGTAATTATCAGCAATTCCGTTATTTGTAAAATGATGAACTCCATCAACTTCTATAGCAACAGATTTTTTTGTGTTGTGATTAAACATAACAAAATCTAATCTTTTTTGTCCACAACTTTTTACTTGATTATGTAATGTTATTTTATTTCCTTTGGAATTTGTTTCTACAAATTTTTCTAAAAATGAATAAACATATCTTTCAAAATCACTTTCAAATAAATCAAAGTCTAATTTTGGTAAATTCGGTTTAAGATTTGCATCTTTAACTGGCGTTAAATCATTTTCTGTAACTGTACCATTTATGTAATACAAATAGTTATAAATAACATTAAACGTTTTTGGAAATGGTGAATAAACAAAATATGTAAATGATTTGGCTCTACTTGTAGCAACATTTAATCTTTTTTGGTCTTGATAATGACCTTGTCCGCCTTTACAATCCGTATCAAGACATAGCGAAAAAATCATTATATCTCGTTCATTACCTTGAAATTCTTCAGGCGTTCCAATCATTAAATCATAATTGCTATCCAAGTTTGGTAAATGTTCCTCTATTAATTCTTCAATTTTCTTGCATTGATCTCTTATCATAGAAATAACGCCAATTGTAAAATCTTTTTTATCAATGTGGTTCGGTAATTTATATAGTAAATTTGTTGTAAAAAATAAATCAGGTTGGTTTGACGAAGTCAGACCCTGAATTATTTTTACCACTTCTTCTGCTTCTGCGAGAACAACTTTACTATTTGTGTCAGTTTCTCTTTTGCCATTTACATTTATTGCTTTGCAACATTCAATAGAAACTTTGTCAGGTGTTTCCGTCATTATTTTTAATTTTCCTTCGGGATTTTCTTCATCTTTATAAAATTGCTTACTTGTATATTTTGCAAGTTTTGGTAATGAACGAAAATGTTCGTCAAGCATCACTTCTGTTGGCATAACATTATAATCATCGCTTTTAATAAAGTCTAATATTGATGATTGTGTAACCGTTAATTTTTTCTTCGTGGCAGTTTGATAACGCATCAATTCACGGTTATATTTTTCCCAAGTTAATTCATCAAAATTCTTGCCCAATGAAAAATTTAAACCTGCTGCTTTCAAACTTAATTGTTGATGGTCACCAACAATACACAATTTTTTGCCTCGATAAAATGCTGGCAAAATTTCAGCAAGATTGACTTGCGATGCTTCATCAACAATTACTAAATCAAATAAATCTGGTATTAAAGGAAATAAATTTCCTAAATGTCTAATTTCAGCAGTCCAAAAAGGAATGACGTCAGTGATTTTTTTAAAATCAATATCATTCATTTTCTTTTCAATTAATTTGCTGTTTACATTTGTTAGCATTCCGTTAAACTTTTCAATTTCACGTTGATAAGTTATATCACTTACTTTTTCAAAAACATTTGTTTTGTATTTAAGTTTTGTAATTTGTTTTTGAAGTTTTAAAATATCTGTTTGCAAATTTTTAATGCCTTTTCGAATACTGTTTGCATCAATGTTTAATTCGTTAGTTTTGATTTGTACTTCTGAAAATAAAACATTTACTTTTATGAATGACTTGCTAAAATTTGGCAAAGTATTTTCATTCAGCCACTTATTTGGTGTGTTAAATTTTAATTTTAAATGTTCTTTAAACTTGTGGATGTAAAGTTTTGAAGATAAATTATTTGAATTTACTTCCCATATTTTTTCTATTTTTTCAATAACTTTTTTGTATTTATTTTCGTCTTTAATTTTTTTAAATTGAAATCCCGTAGGGATTTCAAAAAAATCCTTATCAATTCTTTGCAGTTCAGTTAGAAAACGTTCGTTTACGTCTTTAAAAAATCTTTGTTTTTCTAAAATCTTATTAAGTTTAATTTTTTCAATTGAAATGTCTTCTAAATCTTTAGCCAAAATATTTTGATATTCTAATAATTTGGCTTCAAATATTGCATATTTTCCTTTAAATTGAGTAGAGTTTGATGTTTCATTTTTCAAATAGTTGCAATAATCTTTGATTTTTTTTCTCGCATTTGTATCATAGTAACAAACTCCCAATAATCCATCACCGTCAGATAAATAGGGTTCAATTTTCTTATTTACAACTTGTAATGCGGCTGTTTTTTGTGATAATACTAAAACCTTTTTATTCATTGCAATTGCTGATAAAACTATTGCAGATATTGTGTGAGATTTTCCAGTTCCTGGTGGTCCTTGAATATAAGATATTTCATTTGACCAAGCGTTTTTTAATCCTTGAATTTGACAGTTTGACAGTGAAATAGGAATATGTTTATCTATAATTTTTTGAATATCGTCTTCAATGGGATTTCTGTTTATTGGAACTCTTTCGTCAGTTAAAGCATTTATTAATAATTTTTCAACGACTGGATTTTTAAAATCTCCTTCCTCATCAATACTTTGTACAAAACTGTTTAATGCTTCATAAGTAGAAAGTTCATTTGGGATTACATTAAGAAAAAAATGATTTGCGTTTACAAAAATTAATTCCTTTTCAAATATTGATTTTTCTTTACGTTGCTCTCCACTTTTTTTAGTTGGACGATATGTATATTTTTTTAATTCATCTTTAAAGTTATATTCTGATTTCTGAATTAATTTAATTTTTTTAAATTGTTCAATTTTAGTTTGTAAATCATTAAATATTTCATTGGCAAATTTCGAAAGATATTGAAAGTCAAACTCATAAACTTCTCTCAAAAGACTTTCAATATTTTCTAATGTTGTGTTTTCATCTTCTGTTAGAGAGTTTAAAACATCATCCTCTTCATTGAAATAATTTGTAGATAACGACGAAACAAAATCATAGTTTATTGTTAATGTACTAATATCAGGTTCAATAAAAATACAATTCGTTGTTTCATCTTTTGATAATTCGCATTGTATTGTTAAAATTGGTGATGCAAATATTTTTTTACTTGTTCCTGCAACGGTTCCAAGTCCAATAAATAATTTTTTGTCGTGATTTTTTTGTAAAAAATTATAATAATTATTTAGTTCACTAAAGTTATTTTCATTTGGTTTAATCTCAAGTTCGATATTTTCGAATTGAGTTGCGTAACCAAGAGTTTTATTGAGTAAGCACTTTTCAAAACCATTTCTTGAAATGATTTTTCTGCTAATGTCTCTCAAATATGAAAGATACGCAATAATTCGTTTTGTGTTTTGGGAATGATTTGATATTTTACTCATAATTATTCCAAATCAAGCGGTGCTTTAATTTCTATTAATATGCTTTTTAAATCTTGTTGCATTTCTTCTTTAAACTTGTTAGCATCCAATTTCGTACTATGATTGTCTTCCGAATATTTTGATATTGTATTGTCAATATTTTGAGAATAATCTTTGAAAGAATTTTTAATATCAGAAATTTTGTTATTTACATCGTTTTGAATATTTGTATTTTCTTTTTGTAATTGTTCAAACCCTAAATTAATTTTTGAATTTGCTTGTTCTTGAAAATTTTTAACATCTTTACCTAACTGTTCAAATTTTTCTTCAAGATGTTTTGAAATTTCTTTTAGTTTGATTTGCTGATCTTTTATATTTTCAGAATTTTTTATGTCTTGTTGTTTTTCAGTTTCTGTAATTTTGGTTAAAATTAAATTTTGCAGTTCCTTTAATTCATTTTCTCTTTGAATTTTATTCTTTTTTTCGTTATTTGAGTAAACATAGAAAAAGTAGCAGATTATGATACTTTCGATTATAAAAAAAGTTGTAATTATAATTTCTAAATTTTTCATATTTTAATATAAATTAGTTTGTTTAATTCTATTTTTCTGCTGTTTTTTGGTAGTATAGCCGTTAACGTCTCGTGGCTTCCCGAAGTGTGGGATTAGAGAAACCTTTTGTTTTGATTTGTAAATGGACTTTCCAAGTACAAGATTGCTTTTTAATTATACCCAAAACCCACATTTTGGGAAATCGCTGTTAACTGATGGCTTTTTGTTTTACTTGTCAAAGTTATTAATTTATTTCTTACGTTTGCAATATGATTAGTAAATCCAACGCTTTATTTGTTTTTACAGCTTATTTAACATTTTGCTGTTGTGTTTATCAAATTTTATATTGGTATCCGTTTGGTATTAACGGTTTAGAAATGATTTCTTTTTCTGATATTGTACAAACTACTTTGATTAGGCTAAGTTGGACATTTTTATCTTGTCTACTAAGTTTTGGATGTATACAATTACTTATATTTATTAACCCAAAACACGATAGAGAATATAAAACATTTTATCCTAAAACTTTCATCCTTAATATAGTTGTTGTAATAATTATATCTGTAGTATTTTTTAAATTTATAGACATTAAGTTTTGGTCATTAGCTTTATCTTTTTTTATTTCTTTTACAGCTGGTTCAATTGGGTATTTTAATAAGATTATATATAACAAAGAGCTTGGAACAACAATGAGTAAAACTATTATAAGTTGTGCTTGTATGTTCATAGGTATTGATTCTGCACTAACAGGATATAAAGACTCATCTTTAATAGAGTATAATATTTCTTTTAAATATGCAGAAATAGCCCAAAGCCAAGTCCAAAATAAAGTAAATAAAACAGCACGTTCAAAATTAAGAATAATTAAATTTATTGGGTTTAAGTCTTCAGGTGAATTTGTTTTTGTTTCCATAGATAATAAAGATATTTATTTTATTAAGAATGATACTATTGTTCTAAAATCTTTTAATAAGAAAAGTTAATATTTTCTATTAGTCTTGTGTAGCTCAAAGCTATCAGTTAACGTTTCGCGGCTACAAGAAGTGGCGAACTTCGGA
>NZ_JAYWFT010000161.1:0-3212 GCF_043778725.1 Flavobacterium sp.
AACAGTTTTGGCAAATGACGAAATCATCAACGGACTTTCAGAGCGTGGCGGACACCCCGTTATTAGAAAAAAAATGACCCAGTGGTCAATGCGAATTTCTGCTTATGCTGAGCGTTTATTGCAAGGACTGGAAACGATAGATTGGTCAGAAAGCATAAAAGAATCGCAACGAAATTGGATTGGAAAAAGCGTTGGGGCTAGGGTTGAATTTAGAGTTTTGAGTATAGCAAAAACAAGTATTGAAGTTTTCACCACCAGACCCGACACAATTTTTGGAGTTACATTTATGACACTCGCACCAGAGCATGAATTGGTTGAATTAATTACAACATCTGAACAAAAGTCTGCGGTTAAAGCATATATCGAAAAAACCGCCAAACGATCAGAGCGAGAAAGAATGGCAGATGTGAAAACAATTTCTGGTGTTTTTACAGGTGCATTTGCCGAACATCCATTTACAAAAGAATCAATTCCTGTTTGGATTGGCGATTATGTACTTGCGGGTTATGGCACGGGAGCAGTAATGGCGGTGCCTTGTGGCGATGAGCGGGATTTTGCTTTCGCAAATTTTTTCAAAGGAACAGTTGGAATGCATGTCGTAAAAAATATTATTTGCCCCCTAGCCTCCAAAGGTGGAACTGAAATACAAAGCACTGAAAATGAAATTCTTGAAGAAGCTTTCATTTCAAAAGAAGGTTTTGTTTTAAAAAATTCTGATTTCCTCGACGGATTGGATTATAAAGAAGGTACTAAAAAAGTAATTCACGAATTAGAAAAAATAAATCAAGGTTCGGGTAAAACCAATTATCGTTTGCGAGATGCTGTTTTTTCAAGACAAAGATATTGGGGAGAACCTTTTCCAGTTTATTATGTCAATAGATTGCCGCAATTGATTGACGCAAAATATTTGCCAATAAAACTGCCCGAAGTCGAGAAATATCTGCCAACAGAAGATGGTCAGCCGCCTTTGGGTAACGCCACTAATTGGGCTTGGAACACCGAAACAAACAAAATTGTAAGTTGCGAATTGATTGACAATATTTCAATTTTCCAAATGGAAATGAATACAATGCCAGGCTGGGCGGGCAGTTCGTGGTATTGGTTGCGGTATATGGACGCAAAAAACGAAAACGAAATTGCTTCGTCCGAAGCCATAAAATATTGGGAAAGTGTAGATTTATACATTGGCGGCAGCGAGCATGCAACGGGTCATTTGTTATACGCTCGTTTTTGGAATAAATTCCTGAAAGACAAAGGATTTGCACCAACTGAAGAACCATTCAAAAAATTGATCAATCAAGGAATGATTTTAGGAATGAGTGCTTTTGTTTATAAGTTAAGACTTAATTTTAGACCAAATCCGAATACGGGTTGGAATTCAATTTCTTATAATGTTCTTGTTTCAAATGATTTGAGAAAAAAATTAGAGGATAATTATAAAAAATTATCAGAAGTAAATAATAACTTATTTAATGAAATTGAAGCTGTTTTTAATAAAGAATTCGAATCGCATGAATATAAAAATTCAAAAAATACTGAAAGAAGTATTGGTTTTGACCAATTTCACGTTGATTTATCAGTGATCAATGATGTTACCAATGAATTAGATATTGAAGAATTTAGAAATCATCCTTTATATTCTGATTATAAAAATGCTGAATTCATTTTAGAAGACGGATCACTTTACGTTGCGGGCTCGTCCCCTTCTGGGATGTCGGGACGGACTTTTATGGTCGGTCGCGAAGTCGAAAAAATGTCAAAATCTAAGTATAATGTTGTCAATCCTGATAATATTTGCAATGAATATGGTGCTGATACTTTGAGGTTATATGAAATGTTTCTAGGACCACTTGAGCAATCAAAACCATGGAATACCGCAGGAATATCAGGTGTTTTTGGTTTCTTGAAAAAACTTTGGCGTTTGTATTTTGATGAAAACGGACTTGTTGTCACTGATAATGAACCTTCAAAAGACAGTTACAGAAGTTTGCACAAAACCATCAAAAAATGTACTGATGATATAGAGAAATTTTCTTTTAATACATCGGTTTCTCAATTTATGATTTGTGTGAATGAGTTGCAAGCGCAAAATTGTCATGAACAACTGATTCTTGAACCATTATTGGTTTTGATTTCGCCTTATGCGCCACATATTGCTGAGGAATTATGGAAACAATTGGGTCACACAGAATCTATTGTCAATGTTGATTTTCCCATTTGTAATGAAGCCTATTTGGTAGAATCTGATAAAGAATATCCCGTTTCTTTTAATGGGAAAATGCGTTTTACGATAAGTTTGCCATTAGATTTATCGCCAAAACAAATAGAAGAAATCATCATGAATGATGAACGAACAATCAAACAATTGGAAGGAAATATTCCCAAAAAAGTGATTATTGTTCCAGGAAAAGTTATTAATATGGTTGTGTAAACTTTTAAATAAACCCTAATTTCTTTGATAAAATAATGATTTCAAAAATAAAATACGAGTATTTGCTTTTTATATTTGCACTGGCTTGGGTTTTATTTTTCTCTTTCGTTTTACAATTAATGCCCTATTTTTCAACAACAAGCGATGATGCAAGCTATTTACTAGCTGCAAAATTGTTGTATTTTGAACATAAACCTGATGGCATCAGACCATTTTTGATCGCTGCAATTTTCGGTTTGCCTTACTTTTTTAAATTATCAGATAATGCAGTTATTCATTGGGGATTTTTTGTGAATTTTTGTTGTTGGTTTTTGACAATTCTATTTTTATTCAAAATCATTGTTACTATTACAAACAGTAGAAAAAAAGCATTTATTTACTCCCTATTATTTGTGTTTTTAATAGGAAATCTTGCGCCAGCATTCAGGTTTTTATCAGAATCGATATTTGTATTTATTGTGGTTTTAGCCATTTATTTTGTAAGTAAATATTATGCAAATAATGACGCAAAATATCTTACAATCGCTATTTCGATTTTAATTTTAAATGCCTTGGTAAAACCAATTTCAATCGGAATTGCTTTTATTTTTATAATTTTTTATATCAGCAAAATCAAAAACATAGTTTTTAATAGATATGGTTTTTTACTAATTTTTAGCTTGTTTTTGTTGCTTTTTCAATTTAAAAGTATGAAAAAAGAATATGGTGATTTCACTATTAGTTATATTGGCGATGTCACTTATTTTAATTATTTAGGAGCAAAAGCTCATTGTTTTAGGAA
>NZ_JAYWFT010000162.1:0-8043 GCF_043778725.1 Flavobacterium sp.
AAGTGAATTTATTATTACGAAATTGTAGATTACCTTAATATACAATTGTTTAAACCCTTGGAAACACTCAACTTAGTTGGGTGTTTCTTTTTTTTATAATTAAATATTGCTAGTCTTAATATAACAGCAAAAAGAGAGAATTATAATGTGATCTTTTATATATTCGTAGACTTAAAAATAAATCATGGAAATTAAGGAAAATGTAAAATTTGGAGAAGGTAAAATAAGTGGCTATGTTTCTGTATTCTTAGGAGTTTCAGCTTTGTTAGGCGTAATTTGTTTTAAATATCCTGAATGGTTAACTACACCTGCTTTTAGAGACGTTTACACAGGAGAATCAATGAAAATGTTGTTGACTGGTTCTATACTAGCAGCAATGTTTTTTGCAATAATAAGTTTCATTGCTAGCAAAAATAAAAAATGGTCACTACTAGGTATTTTACTAATTGCAACAACAATAATTTTAGGCGGATTTGATGTAGATCCAAGAATGGTAGATAAAACTGGTTGGCATTTAGGACTAGATTGGTTGTTGCTAGATTTATTCTTAATGGCAGTAATTTTTATTCCAATAGAGATGGTTTTTCCTAAAAGAAAAAATCAAAGTACTTTTCATGAAGAATGGAGAACAGATTTAATGTATTTTACAATAAGTCATTTATTGATACAATTTTTTGGCACAATAACACAACAACCAGCAAAAGTTTTTTTTGGATGGATGGGACTTTCGGATGTTCATCAATTGGTACAAAGTTTACCTTTTCCTATTGAGTTAGTATTTGCTTTTTTTATAACCGATTTATTTCAATACTGGACACACCGATTTTTTCATACGCATCATTTTTTATGGAGATTTCATTCGGTTCACCATTCTACAGAGAACATGGATTGGTTGGCAGGATCAAGAACACATTTTGTAGATATTTTTGTCACTCGATCTATGGCTTTCATTCCTTTATATGTATTAGGTTTTTCTACAATTACTTTTAATGTATATGTTATTTTTATGGCAATTCATGCTGTACTGATTCATGCAAATACTAGAATAAATTTTGGTTTTCTAAAATATATTATTGCAACACCACAATACCACCATTGGCATCATTGTAAAGACCCAAAGCATTATGGTAAAAACTTTGCTACAATTTTTCCTTTTATAGACAAAGTGTTTGGAACGTACTATTTACCAAAAAATGAGTGGCCAAAAGATACTGGATTATTGGAAGCTAATTTCCCAAAAGGATATGCTAAACAAATGATTTATCCTTTTACTAAAAGTCCGTTTGATAAAAATCTAGATATGGAAGAATACTCAAATAGATAAGATAATTTAGTGAATAAAAAAACCATCTGCAGGAACAGATGGTTTTTATTCAAAATCAAACAAACTATAAATCAATTATTTTTTCATAAACATATTAGTGTAATATTTTTTTCCTGTTGAAGGATTTACAGTAATTGATACACCAAAATGTGTATAATCACCATCTAAATTTGCTTTGTGACCTGGACTGTTTAGCCATGCATATAAAGCTGCGTTCGGTGTTGAAAAATTATAGGCTATGTTCTCTCCTACTTTTACAGCTCCTAAAACTTGAATTATGTTGTTGGATCTTTCTTCAAAATAATCATGATTAACAACATTATTATCAATCATATATTCATTATGTTCTTCAGATTTATAGGAAATATGATTAACCATTTGTAAAGAATTTAGTCCATGACTAACTCTATATTCGTTAATTATCTGACCTAATTTAGCTTCATCTGTAGAATAGTCATAATTAGTTACAAGTTGTTGATCAATAACATCTTCTTCTTTAGAATTTGTTGAACAAGAGACCATAGTGAATACCAAGACCATTGGTACTAACAATTTTAGTAATTTTGTTTTCATAGTAGTAGGTTAAGTTTTAAAGATAGATGTGGGGCAAAAATCTTTTAATTATAAACTAGTTGAAGGTAGATGTGGGGCAAATATCTTCGGGTTATGTTATATTGTAAGAACGTGTTTCTGATTTCTTATACAATACTACTACTATACCGATAAACTAACAAATAAAATCGATGAAATACATCTTTTTTATTTTTTGTGGAGTTATTTTCTTACATTTAAGAGGACAATCTTTCTATTTTCCAGTTAAAGTCATCTTGAAGTTGATAACGTATTCTATCATGAAGTCGGTTAGGTCTTCCTTGCCAAAATTCGACTTCTTGAGGTCTAACTAAATATCCGCCCCAATTTAATGGTCTTGAAATTTCTTTGTCTTTAAATTCTTCTTCTAATTGTTTTAAATTATTTTCTAAGAATTCTCTGTTGGGTATTACTTCGCTTTGTGGCGATGCTATTGCTCCTAGCTTGCTTCCGTCTGGCCGTGAGCTGAAATAATTATCGGAAACTGTATCTAAAGTTTTCTCGGCTATTCCTTTTATTATTACTTGTCGCTCTAGGGTTGACCAGAAAAAGGAAAGACAAACATGTGGATTGTTGGCTATTGCTTTTCCTTTTTCGGAAGTGTAGTTGGTGTAGAAAATGAATCCTTCTTCGTTGAATTGTTTTAATAAAACTACTCTTGCTTTAGGAAATCCATCCAATCCTATTGTAGAAACTGTCATGGCATTTACTTCGTCTTGACCTCCAAAATCTTCGGTTTCGTAAAACCATTTATTGAATAGATTGATGGGATCTTCTGGGATATTTGATTCTAAGAGTTCGCTCTTTTGGTATGATTTTCTGTAATTGGATAAATCTTTCATGGTCTTTTGTTTTTCATAATTTATGAATTGTAAAGTTACTGAGTTTTTATTTTTTAATTGAATATAAATGTAAAAATGAAATGCTGTTTAGCCCTGATTGCAATGAAAATAAAAAATGTCCCAGTTGTTTTGGGACATTTTTTATTGTAATGGAAAGCAGGAATATGGATTGCAGATAAAAGACTGACCATTCGCTCCTACTCTATTTCAAATTCTTTTCCGTCATCGGCAAGAAGCACGTTGGAAAATATGGTTTGGGCTTCTTCTTTAAACAATTGTAGGTTGCCATAGCGCGTTGAATAATGACCAAGGATAAGGTTTTGCACATTTGCTTTTAGTGCTATTGTGGCTGCTTGCTTGGCTGTAGAATGCATGGTTCGCTCTGAAAGATGTGCTTCGCTTTCTAGAAAAGTGCTTTCGTGATAAAGATAATTGGCATTTTCAATTATGGGAATAATATTTTCGTTGTACATAGTATCGCTGCAATAGGCATAGCTTTTAGCTGGTTCTGGATTGAAACTTAATTGAGCATTGGGAATTATGGTTCCGTTATCGAGTGTAATGTCGCCACCAGATTTAATTTTGTTAAAATATACTTTATCGATATTGAAATTTTCTACTGCTTCGATATTGAGTTTACGTTCGGTATTTTTTTCTTCAAATAAAAATCCGTTGGTGTAAATGCGATGCTTTAATGGAATGGTTTTTACTCGTACTTTTTCGTCTTCATAAATTATTTCTGATTGGGTTGCTTCTAGTTCATGAAAATACAAATTATAGCCTGTGTAGGAACCCGAAAATTTTAATTGTAATAAGATTATTTCTTTAATTCCTTTGGGACCATAAACGTGCAGATCGTTTTCGCGATTGAGCAGCATAAAGGTTGAAATTAATCCTATCAACCCGTAAAAATGATCGCCATGAAGATGCGAAATAAAAATGTGACTTATCTTAGAAAACTTTACTTTGCTTTTGCGAAGTTGTACTTGTGTTCCTTCGGCACAATCTATTAGAAATACTTTATTTTTTATTTCTAATACTTGCGATGTTGGATTGGACAATGTGCGAGGAGTTGCGGCATAACAACCTAAGATGGTTAATTTCAACTTTTATCTTTTTTATTATTATAAATTGTTAAACCCATAGATATTATTAATAGCAGATTGGAACTCACACCAAAATAATTAAAATTTTTCTCATTAATACCGTTAATAAGGTTTAGAACCAAAAGAATAAGTGAGGCACTTAAAAGTAAATAGGCTAATTTAATATTGATCATAAAGTGTTATTCTGTTTTATCGTTTTCAATTTTTGCAAGTTTAACTACTTTAATAATGATGTATATTAAGAGTACCATATTTACTGATAATTTAATATAGTCAAATTCTTGTGTTTTAAGACTAGTGAATAACCTACTTGCAAATAGAAAAGTTAATATAAATAGTGCAACTACGTATATATAAAATATTGTTTTATTGTTTATTTTCATGTTGGTATATTAAAATCCTAAATCGCGTTCTATTTCTTCCATATCAATAATATCGTTTGCTTCTTGAAGTGTTGGCACAACAAGTAACTTTGTAGGAACTGCATTAAAATCTATAGCAGAAGCAACTACTATAAATGATTTTTTTCCTTTTTTATGATTTTTTGACAAATCTGCAAATAATTTAATATCCTTTAAAGTTGCATTAGTATCATAAGATACATCAAGGATTAAGTTTTGTGATTTATAACTGTTGTGTTGATTAGTTACTTTTTCAAGAAACGATTGAATATCGCCTTGAGTATCTTTAATTGTTGTGGTATGTCCTTTTTGTTCTACTTTCATTTTGATACAAATTATTTATACGATTGTGAGAATGATGTTTCTGTTATTTACTGCTTAATTTTGGATGCTAATAAATAAATAACTGCCATTCTAATAGCTACTCCGTTTTCAACTTGATCTAAAATTACTGATTGTCCAGAATCGGCTACATCCGATGTAATTTCTACACCTCTATTTATTGGTCCGGGATGCATAATTATAATTTCTTTGTTTAGTGAGTCAAGCAAAGCTTTGTCAACACCATATTGTTGTGCATATTCTCTGGTTGATGGAAAATAATTTACATCCATTCGTTCGTTTTGCACACGAAGCATGTTGGCAACATCACACCATTCTAACGCTTTTCTTAAATTAGATTCTACTTGAACACCTAAACTTTCTATATACTTTGGAATTAATGTTTTAGGTCCACATACTTTAACTTCGGCACCTTGCATTTGCAAAGCATAAATATTAGAAAGTGCCACACGTGAGTGCAATACATCACCAACAATAACTACTTTTTTCCCGGCAACTTCTCCTAGTCTTTCTCTTATTGAAAAACTATCTAATAAAGCTTGTGTTGGATGTTCGTGCGCACCATCACCTGCATTAACTATACTTGCTTTTACATTTTGTGAAAGAAAATAAGCTGCTCCAGGATTGGCATGTCGCATTACTACCATATCTACTTTCATTGATAAAATATTGTTTACTGTATCAATAAGTGTTTCTCCTTTTTTTACCGACGATTGTGCTGCAGAAAAACTAATAACATCTGCAGAAAGTCTTTTTTGTGCTAATTCAAAGGATAATTTGGTTCGTGTACTATTTTCAAAAAAGATGTTTGCTATAGTAATATCTCTAAGTGATGGTACTTTTTTAATTGGTCTATTGATGACTTCTTTAAAATGATCTGCGGTTTCAAATATCAAATCGATGTCTTCCTTGACAAGGTATTTTATGCCTAATAAATGGTTTACGCTTAATTCACCCATTTTTGTTTTATTGTTAGTTGTTTGTTGTTTGTTGTTTGTTGTTTTTAGCTTTAAAAATCAAAAATCGTTAGTCATCAATATTAAATAAGATATACGGCATCTTCACCATCATTTTCATGCCAGCAAACTTTGACTTTTTCGTTATTTATAGCATCAACTTGGCGACCTCTATAATCGGGCTGAATGGGCAAATGACGACTAAATCGTCTGTCTATTAAAGTTAAAAGTTCTATTTCTCTTGGTCGTCCAAAAGATTGAATTGCAGTTAATGCCGCATTAATACTTCTTCCTGTATATAAAACATCATCAATAAAAACTACTTTTTTATCTTCTACAAGAAAATCAATTTGGGTTTTATTGGCTTCCAATGGTTTTTCGCTTCTTCTAAAATCGTCTCTAAAAAAAGTGATGTCTAAAAATCCAAGTTGAATGTTTTTTACTTGATATTCTTCTTCAAGAATTTGTTTAATGCGTTGGGCAAGGAATTTTCCTCTTGGTTGTAATCCAATTAAAACAGTGCTCGAAAAATCAAGATGTTTTTCAATTAACTGACAGGCCAAACGATGTAGAATGATATTGACTTCTTTTGCTGTGAGCAATATTTTTTGACTCATAATGAAGTGATGTTTGGAGTGTAAAAGTAAATAAAATTATTTGAAGTTAAGAATTTGAAACCCATAAAAAAAACCCACTGTTAGTAACAATGAGTTTAATTTTATTTTTTTTCAAAATTATTTTGTTATCCAATCTACAACCGCAGCGTCAGTTGGTAGCACTCTTGGTGCAATAACTTTCTCTAATTCGCCATTTTCATTAATTAAATATTTTTGGAAATTCCACTCTACATCACTGTCTTGCAGGCCATTTTTAGATTTTTGAGTTAAAAATTTATAGACTTCACACATGTCGCTACCTTTTACAGAAACTTTACTCATCATAGGGAAAGAAACACCATAATTAAGCTGGCAAAATTCACCAATTTCTTTATCTGTTCCTGGTTCTTGCGATGCAAAATTGTTGGCAGGAAAACCAATTATTACAAAATTCTTATCCTTATACTTTTCGTAAATTGCTTCTAAATCTTTGTATTGAGGTGTCAATCCACATTTGGAAGCAGTATTAACCACTAAAATTTTCTTTCCTTTAAGAGTAGCAAAATCAAAATCGTTTCCGCTTAAATCTTTAACTTTAAATTGGTAAATGTTTTCTTTGTTCATTGTTTCTGTTTTTGCAATTAAGTCTGGTTTGGCAGCAGTTTGGGCTTCATTTTTACAGCTAAAAAGAGAAAAAATAGCCGCCAGTGCAATAAGTTTAGTTTTCATGTTTATATAATTTAATGTACTAAATTACGAAATAAAATCAAGAATAGTTTGTGCATCATTACATAAACAAATGTTAAATGTGGTTTTTTAACCAAACCAAGGTCTTAAAAACTACGTAAATTAATTTTACTCTAAACAATTTTTAATTATTTTTGAAAAAAAAAGCTTATGACACAAGAACAACTCATTCCGTTAATTTTACAAAAAGACGACAGAGCGTTTACTATTATGTATGATATGTATTCGAAAAGTCTATTTTCTGTAATTTCTAATTTGGTAAAAGAAACTGAAGAAGCTGAAGATGTACTTCAAGAAGTATTTGTAAAAATCTGGAAAAACATTGAATCTTACAATTCAACTAAAGGCAGACTTTACACTTGGATGCTAAATATTGCCCGAAACACCGCTATTGATAAATTGCGTTCTAAAGGATTTAACAACAGCCAAAAAAACCTTTCATCTGATAATTTCGTACATCTGTTGGATGACAGTAACAAGTTAGTCAATAGGATCGATACTATTGGAATTCAAGAATTCGTGAAGAAATTAAAACCAAAGTGTATACAACTAATTGAATTATTATTTTTTCAAGGATATACACAACAAGAAGCATCAGATGAACTTGAAATTCCGCTTGGCACTGTCAAAACACAAAATAGAAATTGCATCAATGATTTAAGAACTTATTTACAAGTATAATGACGACACAGGAAACTATAGAATCTGGAAATTTAGAACTTTACGTTTATGGATTACTTAACGAAAGTGAAACTAAAGAAATTAGCGAATTAGCAGATGCTAGTCCGGCTATGAAAAGTGAAATAATTTCAATTGAAAAAGCTATACTAAATTTATCAAGTAGTTTTTCTCCGAATATTTCGGCAGACAACTTTGAGAAAATTAAAGCTAAACTACAATTGAAACATGGAAAAGTAATTGACATGAAATCTAAATCAAATACCTCACAATATTTGAGATTAGAGAAAATCTTTGCCTTTCGTGTAGTGAATTCTGAATTCTAATCATTCTGATAGACTAAAGATATCTGCTTCTCAAATGTCAACGCACGTAAGTGTCTATTGATTTCTTTATTGAATCGTTCTACAATTGCATTCTCCTCCTTAGAGTATGCAAGAGTTAGGCACTGTTCAATGCC
>NZ_JAYWFT010000163.1:0-70010 GCF_043778725.1 Flavobacterium sp.
ATAGGTGTAACTCAACCTATTGTTTCCCAAATGGTCAACGTAATTAAATACATAATTATAAACATTTACATTGTTTACAACTGTATTACTTACATATCCTTCTGCATCAGGTTGCAAATCCGCGCTATCGTTCACGAGGGAAATTTACATATCCGAGCCATCTGGATGCAAATCCGCGCTATCGTAACGAATCAAGTTTGCTCATATCCGAGCGATCGGGAGCTCTTTTTTTGTTATTAAAACATAATGTTACCTAATTTATAAACATGCAATTTAGACGTTTTAAAATTATGCTAATAAAACGTATAGTACTTTTGTGTATATTAAATTTTCCAAAAACATAATCCGTTTATAACTATTTTTTATGAAGTACATTATGGTTTTTTATTCTTCAAGAACGAACGAACATCTTCCCTTAATAAGTTTACTATAAACTCTTTGGACACTAATTTCTTATTCTTCTCTGGATTTGTGCTTTGTTGATAACAATAATCGTTCATCTTAAGAATATACAAGTTATTTGGAACCTCTTTAATATTTACAAATTTATAACTGCCATCTAAAGAAACAATCTTCTCTACGTAATCATAACCAGAATATTTTTTATTTAAGCTTTTCCAATTCCTATCTTCTTGATTATGTTCTGTTTCATAGATCTCATCAAATAAAAAACCACAATTTGATTTATCAGAATAACAAATTGAATTAATATAATTATTTTCATCTATTTTTATAATTCTAAATTTAGTAATCCATTTAAACCCTAATTTTTGCATTTCTTCACTAACGATGTCTATTATCATTGTTTCTGATAAAGAAAAAGATTTTACGTCTGACTTTTTATAATGTGCACTATAATCGTAAAAATTACTATAATTAGTTGAGTCTATTTTAATGTTTTGTGCTTCGCATGATAAACAACAAAGTAAAAAAAACATATATACTTTTATTTTTTTCATATCATTTATTTTTAAGATTTTTTATTTTATTCTTTTTATTGATGCGCTCGTTGCTCCATTCTTTCTTTTATAATTTCTAATACTAATTCCCAATAGCAAGGATTTGCATTCTATGACCATAATCAAAAACAAACTTAATACAATGATCTCTAAATCATTATACAAACCTGCAATTTAATAAAAAACTACATGTTTTTATGTCTTGATTCTCCTTATATGCACGGATACGGTTCCACGTTATACTTTTAGCAACATGTTTTCGCCTTCTGTGATATCATCAGTAATTATGGAACATTACCGACATTTCCTTTCTCATCTAAAATTAGAACAATTTACGAAAAGATAAGGAAAAGATTTATAAGAATAGATAGTTTTAACTTTTTGACCAGGTTTTCCATATCCAGTAGCTATATTCATTACATTATTTAAATCTCTAGTGTTATATCTAAAATAGACGGAATCATTGTTAGAAACAAAAAAAGAAACTTGATCTAATTTATCATTTAGAATATAGTTATAATGTTCTAAACATTTAATGACTTTTTTATTATTGGATATAAATAAGATACTATCCTTATCATTTACAGCATGAATGAGCGTGTAATGATTAATTATTTCTTTCTTGAAAATATAATATTTTTTATCTGATTCAGAATTCTTTTTAGTCATGCTACTAATTACTAAAAGGAGAAATATTGTTATCGTTAGGTATTTCATGCTTTATTGTGCTTTAAAAATCGATGAGAACTATTGAGTAACCGAAATCATTATTATCAACTCTCTGGACAAACATCGCCTTACTTTGTTTTATAATACTTTTAGGAATTTAAGGCAATGTGGTCAAAAAAGTTGATTATTTTTCATTTTAGATCGATTACAAGGATTAAAATAAAATCTTGTGCTTGTTTTTAAATAAAAAAAAGATAATTAAATAGACCATTTCACTTTTTTTAAATAATTTATAAAATCCTATTTAGATTTAATATAGGCTTCTGATGGAGTATTTTTATATTTCAAATCATCAAGATTTAAGTATTGCAACAAACTAAACTTTTTTTGAGTGGACTTATCATTAAAACCTTCTATATAAACTACATTAGGTAGTGGTATCTTTTTCTCAATTACAAAATACCTCAATAATAACATACTATTATTAGTTAAACATTCATGAATAACTCCTTCACACATTTGCGACATTGGATTTAAATAACAACAATCAATATTTGCTCCGTACTCAATTAATAATTTTATGGTTTCAATACATTTATTACCATCGTTACGAATAGCAACAAGTAAAGGAAAACTATTTAAAAAGAAACTTTCAATGTTAGTATTAATTATTTCAAAATTTGGATTTGCACCATATTTTAACAAATTCTCTACATAAAATAAATCACAATCATCTTTATTTTCTAAAGCATAAATTAAGGGAGAAACATCTTTAAGTTCACCTAATAATTCATTTGGATTAGCTCAGTTTTTTAATAACGTAATGAAAGACTTTTTTTTCTTATTCTGAATACACAAAGCCAATAACGTCTGATTAATAATAGGGTCTTTATCACCGATATTTGTATTGTTAGATTTAATAAAATAATTAATACCACTAACATTCTCGCCACGAGTTTCTTTGGCTAATTCCCATAAAGGCGTTTCTTTAAAATTGTAAAGCTAAACCCTTTTGTTCATAGTTTTGAGCACAAGAGGTAAAACTATATTTATTATTATAATTAAAATTATTTTTTTCATCTTTTTTTAATATGCTTTTTAAAGATTATGTTTAATTAGAACAACAATAGTGATTAGCTTTTTTTAAAAGTGTCTTATTCTAAATTATTTACACAGATTATAAAACAAATATGAATAATTTATCCGACACATCAATTGTTTGATTTTTAAGGCATTTAGCGTCCGTTAAACACTTCGTTTATCAAAATCCAAGTACAAGTCGGCTAAAAAATTAAACCGCCTTAAACCACCTTAAAAACAAAAAACCTATGAAGCTAACTCCATAGGTTTTTATATATTGGTTACGACAGATTACTTAACAATCAAGAATTCTGAACGTCTGTTTTGAGAATGTTCTTCTTCTGTACATTTATCGCAATCAACTTTTGGTTCAGTTTCACCAAATCCTTTACCAGAAATTCTTTCGGCAGGAATTCCTTTAGAAATGATATACTGAACTGTTGATTTAGCTCTTCTATCTGACAAAGTCAAATTATAATCATCACTTCCTCTTCTATCTGTGTGAGATTTAGCAAAAATAACTAATGCATCATTATTTTTCATTACTTGTACAAGTTTATCTAGCTCAAAAGCTCCTTCTTGAGTAATGTTACTTTTGTCAAATTCAAAATAGATAGGTTTTAAAATAATTTCAGTAGGTGTTACAATTACATCAATTGGTTGTAATGCAGCATCAACTTTGGCAGTTGGTCCTTTACTTTTAGCAACAGGAAAAACATTTCCTTCAAACCCATCTTTGGAAGCTTGAATAGAGTAAGGTTTATCGCATTCAATTTTAAAGTTAACTTCACCTTTAGCATCAGACATTTCTGTAGCAATAATGTTTTTCTTATCATCAAGAATAGCCACTTTTGCATCGGCTAAAATAGCTCCAGTTTTAGCATTAGTTACAGTAGTTAATAGATAAACTGCACAAATTGGTGTAGCGCTAAAGATATCATCATTACCATTTCTATTACTAGAAAGAAACCCTAAATTCTTAGCTTTATTGAATGTGAAAGCAAAGTCATCTTTTTCTGTATTAACTGGTTTACCCATATTTACAGCTTCTGTTCCTTTAGCTAGATCAATCATGTAAATATCATATCCGCCAAGGCCTTGTTTTCCGCTTGAAGCAAAATATAAAGTAGAATTATCATCTGCAATAAAAGGAAAACTTTCATTACCTTCTGTGTTTACTTTATTTCCAAGGTTTTCTGGAGTACCGTAAGTATCGCCGTTAACAGAAACTTTCCAGATATCAACTCCGCCTAAACTCCCTGGCATGTTAGAAGAAAAATAAAGTGTTTTTCCGTCTCTGCTTAAACTTGGATTGCTTAATGAATATTCTTTACTATTAAAAGGAAGTGGTTTAATAGTACCCCAAGTGTCACCAGATTTAGTAGCACTATAAAGATTGTTTTTTCCTAATTTAAGTTTGTTTACTTTATCTTTTTCAAAAAGATGTTCTCTAAAACTATCACTAGAGAAAACCATAGTAAATCCATCTGCACTTATTGTAACTGGTCCATCATGAAACTTTGAGTTTAATTCAGAAACAGTTGTTGCATCAGAAAAAGTTCCAGAATCACCCATAGTTGAACTATAAATATCTAAAAAAGGTTCTTCGTTCCAACCATAATTTTTTCTGGCACCGTTTCTAGCACTAGTAAAATACAAAGTATTGTCATACATAACAGCGCCAAAATCTGATTTATCAGAACTAACAGGTAGTGAGTTTACCGTATAACTTACATCTTTACCTAAAATTTTAGGTACATAATTTGGGTTTTCTTTAAATGCTTTTGCTCTTAAATCGTTAGGTGACATTGAAGCAAACTTATTCATTTGTTTATTTGCTTCTTCATATTTACCATTTGCTTTAAGCATTTGTGCATATCTAAAATAAGTTTCTGCATCTTGAGGTGTTTGTGTAGCTTTTGCATACCAAGTTACAGCCTCTGCAGTATTAAACATATTGTAATAAGTATCTGCTAATTGTTTATATACATAACCATCGCCTTTACCACTTTCTGCAATTTTTTGATATTCTTTAGCCGCAGATACATATTCATATCTATTGAATAATTTATCGGCTGCTTTTGTGTCTTTGTTTTGAGCAATACTAGAAGCACTTATTGCAACAAAACTTAATACTATATATAGATTTTTCATTTTTACTATTGTTTTATGTTAGAAATACCTTGGAGATTGTGATACTTTTTTCGGGAAATTCAAATCAAATAACAACATAATCTCATGAGACGATGGCGTTGTTACTTTTAAATCTGAAACGATATGATCATAAGCATATCCAATTTTTAAACTTGGCGTAATTGCATAATTAACCATTGCTCCAAAGGAATCGTCAAGTCTGTATGTTCCTCCAATTTCAAATTTCTCATTAAACAAGAAATTAGCAGATAGATCTAAAGATGTTGGCGCATTAAAAGCAGATTTAATCATTGCAGAAGGTTTAAATTTCAACGCAGGATTTAAATCAAACACATAACCTCCAGTAAGAAAATAATGTAATGTCTCTGTACCAAATTGTCTTCCGTTATAATCTAAATATTTAGATTTTAACATATTTGGAACAGAAAGTGCTACATAATATTTATTAGTATAATAAAACAAACCTGTACCAAGGTTTAAGAATGTTCTATTAGAATTTTCTTTAAAAGCAACATCATTAGCATCGGGAACATTATTATAAATCTCACTAAATAAACCAACTTTGTGAAAAGTGGCTCCACCTTTTAATCCAAAAGCTAGTTTATGTTCGCCACCAAGATTAAGAGTATAAGAGAAATCGGCATATAAATTTGTCTCTTCAACAGGACCAATTTTATCGTTAATTGCAGATATACCAAGACCAACGTTTTTCCCAACTGGACTGTTTATAAAGAATGTTCCTGTTTTAGGAGCATCTTCAATTTCAACCCATTGCTTTCTGTAAAGCAAACCTCCTGTAAGGGTTTCTTTAGAACCAGCATAAGCAGGATTGATAACACTCATGTTATACATGTATTGAGTGTAGTGTGGATCTTGTTGTGCACTGACATTGAAGAATGTCATCAAAGCAAACGCAGTTAAGAAATATAATTTTTTCATCGTTTTGAAATTTATCATTTTATAATTAGTTTGTTATTTTATTTCTCTATTAATATATATCCAACCTGTTTTGCTTGACTGATTGTTTTTAAATTCAATTACATAATAATAGGTTCCATCAGGAAGTTCATTTCCACTATCTGCTTGACCTACCCATTGATCAGTATAATCAAATCTTGAATATACTTTAGATCCATATCGGTTATAGATGCTCAGTTTTTGAACTCCTAGTGTTTTTAAATCGAAATACTCATTGTCGCCATCACCATTAGGAGAAATACCTCTTTGAATTTGACAATAAATTCTATCTAAAATTATTGTATGACTTTGAACACATCCGTCTACAGTTGTTACATTAACAGCAAAAGTAGCTGGAAGACTTGCTGTTGCTGAACCATAATAAGAAGTAACATCAAACGTTGGACTATTTGTTCCTACATTAATATTGGAAGTTGAAACCAACTGCCAAGAAAAATTAGAAGTACTAACATCAAACGAACCTGATGATGGAATAACCTCCAAGGTATAATTATTGTTAACACATTCTCCATTAATAGTAAAATCAAATGATGGAATAAAAGTAGCTGTACCAGAAGCACTAAGGCTTGAACAGCCAGTTAACGTATTAGTAATAACTACACTATATGTTCCTGAAATTAATGTATTAAATGTTGAAACATTCCCAGGATTGGTTGCTCCAACTGGAACAGTCCAAAGATAAGAATAACTTCCATTAGTTGCAGGCGAAGCTGTTATTGTAGCTTGTGATCCTTGACAAACTGTAACACTGTTCACGGTAACCACAGGATTTGAATTTATAGTTACGATACTTGTAGCACTAGTACTAGAACAACCTGTAGTAGTATTTGTAATTACAACAGAATAGCTTCCTGAGGCTGTAGCTGTAAACGAATTTACATTTCCAGGATTGGTTGCACCAGCTGGAACAGTCCAAGTATAAGAATAACTACCTGCACTTGTAGTTGCAACTACATTTGCCGCAATTCCTTGACATATTGTTGGGCTATTAACAGAAACTGTTGGAATAGTATTTATGGTTACTGTACTCGACGCGCTTATACTTGAACAACCTGTTGTTGTATTAGTAATAACGACTGAATAAGTTCCAGAAACTGTTGCAGTAAATGATGCGACATCTCCAGGATTAGTTGCGCCAGAAGGAACTGTCCATACATAAGAGTAAGTTGCCGATGAAGGATTTGTTACTGTATTAATAATAGCAGGTAATCCTTGACAAACGGTTGGACTGTTTACACTAACTGTAGGAACTCCATTGATTACTAAAGTGAATGTTGAATTTCCGGCAGATAAACATAAAGTATTATTTTGACTTACAGAGTAATCTACAATATATGTACCCGGACTAGAAAGAGTTAAATCTACAATACCTGAAACAGAATTTATTGATAATCCTGCTGGAGTTGCCGTATAAACTCCGCCAGTAGTGAACCCTAGAGCAGACGTATTAGGTGTTAATGTTGGAGAAACATTAGAGCAAACTGGTGTAGTATAACTAATAGTAGTTACCGAAGGATTCAATACAATTGCATTTAAAACAACTGTCACACTAGAAGAAATACAGCCAGTTAAAGTATCTAACACAGTTACAACGTGACTTCCAGGTGCAAGACCTGCAAAAACAGGACTAGTCTGGTAAGTTCCTGCATCAACATTATATTGGTATGTAGATGAAGTTACTGTTGTATATGTTCCAATATTAGAATAGTCATTATTTGCACAAACTCCACTTCCTGCATAGTCTAACACATTCCAATCATTATTATTATATGTTGCACTTGGAAGTGTAACATTATTTTTTCTTCTAAAATCTGCACCTTCAGTACCAACAATAGATGGAGCCCAATTATTGTTGCCAAAAATTCCCCAACTATCTACAAGAGCTGTTCCGTTAAATAAACCAAAATGATCATTACCATTTGAACTAAAATTAACCGAACCAGATGTATTTGTTTGTGCTGCTAAAGATCCGTTTCCTCCAGTAATTGAGGGACAAAAATTATCATTACCCAATGCAACAACATAAGTACTACCCGACGGTAAACTCACATTATTTAGAGGCAACGTAAAGGAGTAAACTCCTCCATTACTTGCAGTTTTTAAAGAATATGTAGATAAATTTATTGCAGACGCGGTACCATTATACAACTCTATGTAAGATAAAGATCCAGCATTAGAATCAGTTACTTCAGATATAAACAAGTCTGTTGCAACGGTTGATGAACCTGAAACTGGTGATGTTACTTCAATTGTTCCTGTAGGTGTTGAACATGTTGGTTGAACAAGAACATTTACAGTTGGAGTTGCTACAGAGTTAACAGTTACAACAATAGAAATAGGATTTGAACATTGACCAGCATCTGGTGTAAATGTGTATGTACTATTTCCAGCAACTGATGTATCTATACTAGAAGGAAACCACACTCCTGTTACAGGAGTTGTATTAGTTGATGAACTAGGCAATAAAGGAGCAACTATGCCAGAGCATAGAGGCGCAATTGTATTGAAAGTTGGAACAACCGTAGGATTGATAGTTACAGTTCCAATAGCAGGAATTGATGGACAGTTGATAGAGTTTATTGACACAGCATCAATAAAATTACCAACAGTATTATTACCAGATCCTGAACTAATAGATACAAAACGAACAGTATAATTAGAAACTCCATTATTAGGGAATGTGTACATCACATTATTGTAAACCCATGCTGCTGGTTGAGCAGAAAATTGACCTAAACTTGTATATGGTCCACCAACTGGTCCTACTTGTAATTCTAAAACATCCGTTCCAGAAAAACGACCTCTGTGTGCAAATGCAATGTTAACAGTAGATCCGGGAAGAACCGACAGATTTTGATATAAAGATGAAACTTGATTTGCATTCAATTCAACAAATTGATTTCCTGAGTAAGAAGTAACACCTTCATTACCGCTTGACCATACTTCTATTATTCCGTCTGTTGCCGTTGTATTCCAACAAGAGAAACTTGTTTGATTTACAAAAGACATACCACCAGCTGGAACACCACAAGGCGTTTCAAAATCTTGGTTACATAAACTATTAGTATTACTTATAACAACACTGTAAGTACCAGATACAGTTGCATTAAATGTAGACACATTACCAGGATTTGTTGCTCCAGCAGGAACTGTCCATGTATATGTGTAAACGCCTGGCGAACCGACATTAGCAGTAAGTGTAGCCGTTTGACCTTGACAAACAGTTGGACTATTAAGTGTAACAACTGGCACTGGATTAATTATAACAATTGAAGTTACAGAAGAACTAACACAACCTGTAGCTACATCATTAATAACCACCGAGTAGCTTCCTGAAATTGTTGGAATAAATGAAGCCACATTTCCTGGATCAGTTGCGCCTGTTGGAACTGTCCAAGTATAATTGTAAGTTCCTGCAACTCCCGGTGTAGCGGTTACAGCTGTTGAGTTTCCTACACAAAATGAAGGACTGTTAACAGTAACTGTAGGATTTGGATTTATAAGTATTGTACCCGATGCTGAATTACTTGAGCAACCAGTAACAGTACTCGTAACTACTACGGCGTATGTTCCTGAAACTAATGCATTAAAACTTGATACATTTCCTGGATTCGTTGCTCCAGTTGGAACAGTCCATGTGTAAACATAATTTCCGGCAGGTATTGGTGTTGCAACTACAGTAGCAGGTGAACTTTGACAAACGGTTAAGCTATTAACTGAAACCGTTGGTATGCTTGGATCAAACAATACTATTGGAGTTAAGTAAGGGAAAGAACAACCATTAACTGATAATAAGAAATTAGAATAGGTACCAGAGTTTAATGAGTTTATAATTATTTCACCATTAGAAGTTGCAGTTAAATTAATAGGTCCAACCGTGGCAGAACCATCTTGATAACTTGTACCATAAGTTTCACCAGGAGCTAATCCTGAAATTGTTATAGTTCCATTAACTCCATTACACATAGTAGGATTAGTACTAGTATAAATTGGTTGTGATTGTATTGTATAAGTAGCACTATAATTTGCTCCATTGTTATTTATAATTACATTGTCATCACAATCTACTGTTGAATTAATATCACCTGTAACATCATAATAAACCTCTATAACATAATTTCCAGGCGCGTAAGAAGTTAAATCAATTGGCGATTGCGAATTATTTAAAATCATTTGCCATTTTTGATCTCCTGTTTGACAAGAACCTCCAGTTGGAAAAGAAGTTCCTCCACAATTGTCAAAGAAAGGTAAGTTCATTACTTGAAAAGCACCAGGAACTCCAGATTGTGGATAAATTCTATAGTTCAATCTTGCACTACATACGTTAGCACTAGCATTCTTGAATGTTTTAACTTCTGCACCTCTCAATATTAATGCGCTAGAATTTTGAATATAAGTTCCTAAATCTGAATTTGGAAAAACATTTGAAATTGGTCCTATAATATCAGTTCCAGAGCCTACAGTATTAAAAAAGTCTGATGTTGAACAATTTGTTAACCAAACAGCATTCGCATAACTTCCAAAATCACAATTATTATTTACTGTAACATTAATAGTTGTAGTTGATGCACATTGCCCTGGATTTGGTGTAAATGTATAAGTTCCTGAAGCAGTATTACTAACAGTTGTTGGAAACCATGATCCAGTTACAGGAGTTAAATTATTTGAAGATGTTGGTAAAATTGGCGCTGGTGCTCCAACACAAATAGGAGCTGGCGACAAAAATGTTGGTATTACTCCCGAATTAACAGTAACATCCATAGTTGTAGGGTATGCACACTGAGTTATACTTGGTGTAAAAGTGTACGTTGTTGTACCTGCAACATTACTTACTGGCATTGGCGACCAAGTTCCAGAAATACCATTATTTGATGTAGTTGGAAGTACAGGCGCTGTAGATCCTTCACAAAAAGAAGGAACCTGAGTAAATTGTGATGGAACAATATCAGTAACAATAATCGTTTGAGAGCTTGATCCAGATTGCGGACACAATGGATTATTATCTGTAGAAGTAGCAGTTAATGTATAAGAACCTACTGCTGTTGGAGAGAAAACAACGGTACTTCCAGAAGTAGTATTTAAGTTAGTTGCTGGCGACCAAGAATAAATTCCGTTTCCTCCACTTGCAGTTAAAGATGCCGATTGACCTAAACATATTGTAGAAGTCGTAGTAGATGTTGATGTATTAATAACAATTGGTGTTTGAATTCCAGAATTGGTTGCAATAACATAATCACAAACATCTCCAGCAAATCCATCAATCATTATATAATAAGTATTACCAGGTGTTAAACCTGTTGCTGAAATATTTGTAGAACCTGCAGGGACAAAACCTGGACTCCAACAAGTATAACTTGTAACTGGACCTGAGCCACATGTTGCAGCACCAAAAATCATAATTTGAATTCCATTATTGTCTTGACTACTTGTAACCCAAACATCAAATGAGATGGTACTTGACGATGCCGTAAAGGTTAAGAAGGAATTGTTTTCAAGAGAGCCACAAAAAGCTGTACTTAATTGAGGCCAAGAGTCTGATGTATAAGTTGCTGAAGTATTACCACAATATCCATTCAAGTTACAAATTGGTGTTGCAACTGCGCATGTATTTCCTGCTGGTGTATTTGTGATACAACTTGGTGGTGGCACTGGTGTTCCTATACAAAGATTAAAGGTAGAGGTTTGATTTCCTGTTCCTGTCCATGTGTAAACTCTTATAAAGTAAGTTTGTCCTACAACAAGATTATTGGCAGTACTTGTATTTGGATCGCTGCAATATAATTGTGTTAGAGCTCCACATGTACCAGAGTATAAAACATGATATAAATCGGCAGTACTTCCTGTAATATTTAATAAATTAATAGTGTGCGTAGTGCTTGTTGCAGTAAATTGAAACCACACATCATCATCATCTGTTCCACCGCAAGCATTAGGTTGCGATGATGGAGTTGCGCCAATAACAGTTCCTCCAACGGTTTGTGTACATGTAGTAGTAGTATTAACCGGAGCAACTATTGCATTAGCACACTCATCATTTGTTATTAAAGTTGTAAACGCAACTACACTAGACCACAAACTAATATCTGACGAACTGCATATTGATCTAACATAAACTACATAAGGAGTTCCTGATGTTAAACCTGTAGCTACATAAGGATTTAAAGTTGTTATAATTCCTACAGAAGACGCTGTTGGCAAAGGAGAACCTGCAGGTAAAATTAATACTTCCCATGTTGTTGCTGTACTAATTTCTGTCCAAGAAATCGTTGCTCCTGTTTGTGTTACGTTTGTAACTACAACAGCTGTTGGTTTAGGACATGTTGGTGGTGGTGCGCAAGTAACATTTGCTATCCAACCCGGATTATTAACAGAAGCATCACTTCTAAATCTAAAGGTCAAACATCCACTTAAACTTGATGCGGTAAAAGGTCCAGGTAAATTTGCTCCTGTCAAGTTACCCCAATATGAACCTGGCAATCCACCAGGAACATTTCCACCGCCATTACTGGTTGCTAATTGTTGTGAAGTAATTGAATTTCCGTCAAAAACATATAATCCATCCCAATTTGCTTCGGTAAAGAAATCGGTAAAAGTTACTGTAACCTGTTCACCTGGTATTGTAGGACAAATTGTAACTGTATAATCTGTTCCGTTAGTATAATTGGCATTGGCACCACCTAAATCTGTAAATACTCCACCGCAAGCTGGTGGTATTTGTTGTGTATTTTCTTCAATAGATTGCGACCATGGACTTGAATCGGTAGTTGAACATACGGCTCTTACATAAAATGTATAACAAGTATCTGGTGTTAGTCCGTTTACTGTAAATGGATTGCTTAGAGCACTAATCGCTCCTGTTGTTGTTGCTGTAGGCAAAGCTGAACCGCATGGTAAAGCTAGTACTTCCCATGCTGTTGGTGTAGTTCCATTTGGATTTAAACCTTGAGTCCAACTTACTGTGGCAGAAGTCGTCAATGTTGTTACCGATAATGTAGTAGGAATTGCACAAGTTGGTAATGTTGTAAAAGCGATTGGTCCAGACCAAAGGCTTAAACCATCTACTGTACCACAATTACCTCTAACGTAGTATTCATATTCAAAATTAGGTGTTAAACCTGTTAATGTAAATGGATTTGTTGGAGCCGTTGTCCATCCTGTTGCTGTATCTAAAGGTGCTGGTGAACCAGCTGCTACTGCAATTACTTGCCAAGATGTTGCTGTTCCTGGACTAGTCCATGATAACTGTACTGTTGTATCAGTAGCATTTATTGCAGATAATGTATTGGGTTGTTGGCATGTTGGAGCTGGAGCACAAGTTACGTTTGCAGTCCATCCTGGATTTGTAACTGATCCATCACTTCTAAATCTAAAAGTTAAACATCCATCAGTACTAGTTGATGTAAATGGACCAGGTAAATTACCTGTTAAATCACCCCAATAAGATCCTGGTAATCCTCCAGGAACAAAACCTGCTGGATTATTAGTGGCTAATAGTGGCGAAGAAATTGAATTTCCATCAAAAACGTATAATCCATCCCAATTTGCTTCAGTAAAAAATGTTGTAAAGGTTACAGTAACTAAATCTCCCACATTTAATGGACATATAGTTACAGTAGAATCTGTGCTGTTTGCATAATTAGCTGCTATTCCTCCAGGATCTGAGAATGTTCCTCCGCAAGCTGGTGGAGTAACAGTTGTAGTAATTGTAACTGGACCTGTAGGATTACTTGAATCAGTAACAGAACATATACTTCTTACATAAATATCATAACAAGTTTCACCTGTTAATCCCGTTAAAGTATATGGATTTGTTGGTGCATTAACCCAACCAGTAGTTGCGGCAGTAGGTGTTGCAGAACCACAAGGCAAAGCAATCACTTGCCAAGCTGTTGCTGAACCTGCTTCAGTCCATGCTAGATTAACCGATCCAGAAAGAACAGCCGATGCTGTCAAGGATATCGGTTTAGGACAAACAGGCGGTAAACCACAAGTTACATTAGCCGTCCAACCAGTATCACTTGTGTTTGCATCACTTCTAAATCTAAAAGTTAAGCAACCATCTGGACTAGATGAAGTAAATGAACCAGGACTAGTTGTACCCCAATAAGATCCTGCCAAACCTCCAGGAACACTTCCCGATGGATTTGAACTTGAAAATTGCGTAGCTGATGTAGAATTTCCATTAAAAATATACAATCCATCAAAAGTAGCTTGAGTGCTAAATGATGTAAAAGTTACTGTAACAACATCGCCAGTTGTTGCTGGACAAATAGTTACTGTTGAGTCAGCATTATCAGCATAATTGGCAGACGATCCTCCAGCATCTGTAAATACTGCTCCACAAGCTGGTGGTGGAACTAAAGTATTAAAAAGAAAAGGACCAGACCACGCGCTAAATGTTCCATTACCACAAGATGCTCTCACCCAATATTGATATGCAGTATCGGGAGTAAGACTTGACAATGGAGTGTTTGTATTTGAACTTGTTGGAGTTCCTGCTCCAGATGGAATAGCTGTTCCTGCTGGTTGAAGCACATATTCCCATGAAGTAGCTGCTCCTGGATTACTCCATGAAAGTTGAGCTCCAGTCAAAGAAATATTGGTAGCTGCCAACGCACCAGGTTGAGCACAATTTAACTGCTGAATTACTAAAGTGTAACCATAAGTTTGTGATGCTGTTGTTGAAGAAAGAACTATAATATATTGTTGTCCAGCAATAACGTTTAAACTTGGAATTGTTCTTATTCCGCTTGTTGCATTAGCAACACCTGCTAAACATGTAACTCCAACATTAGCACAACCTTGGTATACAAAAATACCAGTATTTGCTGCTCCAGGAGTCATAGTTATACTTATAGCACCAGTAGTTGTAGGCGTGTAAGAATAAAAAACATCATTTCCTGTCATGTAATTTGTTGTAGTTCCTGCACAAGCCGATGGCTGAGTAGTATCTGTAGTATCACCATAGTTAGAAGTGTTATCTGTAGTGGTGTAAAGTAAGGATGATATGGTTATTGGAGCGACACATGACAAACCTGGTGTTGTAGTGGTAAAATTAAATGGTCCAACCCAATTACTAGATGCATCGGTACATAAAGATCTTACATAATATACATAACCAGTAGATGGCAATAAACCACTTGCATTGTAAGGTAATGAACCGTTATAGATAACTCCAGAACCTGTTGGAGCAGTATTTGTAACTTCTATTTCCCATGAGGTTGAGCCACTTGGATTAGTCCAACTAAGACTTGCCGAGGTTTGAGTAATACTTCCTGCAGTAAGATTGGTTGGCTCTAAACATCTTTGAACAAGCCTAACACCATCAATTAACCATCTATCTAAAGTTGTAACTGCACCAGTTGATTGATTGTTTTTAAGAACAAAAGCAATGAAAACATTTTGACCTGCAAACGCTGATAAATCAACTACTTTTTCTTCATAAACATTATAAGCTGTAGATAAAGTTACGTCTGTCCATTGAGCAACAATTGGGTTAGCATTATAATTTGCTATTGTTGTTTGTGAACCTGCAGTTGTTATAGTACTAACTTTTACAATATACTGAGAGTCAGGATTAGCACCATTTTGAGTTGATCTAGTCCAAAAACGTAATTGACCGTTTAAAGGAACTGTCACTCTAGGAGTTGCTAGATAATCTTCGGAGGAGTTTCCTAATCCAATGTTTTCTCTGTCCATGTAAGCAGAATTCGCTCCAGAATAAACATTTGCGGCAACAGATGTAATATTCCATCTTCGCGTAAGACCAACGCCGTTGTCAAAAACTGCCCATTGGTTTCCAGTTGCACCTGTTCCTAATGTCCAAGCAGAAGGTGTTGTTGGAGCTGGCAAATCTGCTCCTGTTGTTCCTTCAAAGCCTTCTATACCTGCTGTTGGGAATTGAGAATAACCCATCAAAGAAAACAATAAAGTAATGATTAGTAAAGTAATTTTCTTCATTAACGTAGAAATTTAAGTTAATTAATTTTTTTGTGTTTGTTTAGTTTTAATCTCCAAATTTAACAAAATTTATAAATAAAGTGATAAAATTGCCTTTTTTAACTAAATAAAATTACCAATAATAATTTAACTTGCAGATAGTCGATTTTTTATGCCTTTTATCTATTTTTGCAGTAGAAATATAAATTATGTTAGAAATAGAAAAAACGAATTTTGAAAAAACTGTAATCGTTGGTGTTGTAACTCAAAACCAAAGTGAAGAAAAACTAGTTGAATATCTTGACGAACTAGAATTTTTAACTTTTACAGCTGGTGGTGAAGTGGTGAAGCGTTTTTGGCAAAAAATGGACAAGCCAAATCCTAAAACCTTCTTGGGAACCGGAAAGATGGATGAGATTGCTTTATATTGCAAAGAAAATGATATTTCGTCTGTGATTTTTGATGATGAATTATCACCTTCGCAACAAAAAAATATTTCGAAAGTTATTATTGATGCCAAAATACTAGACCGAACCAATCTTATATTAGATATTTTTGCGCAACGCGCTGAAACTTCTTATGCGAGAACTCAGGTTGAACTGGCGCAATGCCAATATTTATTACCAAGATTATCAGGAATGTGGACGCATCTTGAACGTCAAAAAGGTGGAATTGGAATGCGTGGTCCAGGTGAAACTGAAATTGAAACCGATAGACGTATTGTTCGTGACAGAATTGCATTGTTAAAGGAAAAAATCAAGACTATAGACAAGCAACAATCTGTTCAGCGAGGCAATCGTGGCGCAATGGTTCGTGTAGCTCTTGTTGGTTACACCAATGTTGGAAAATCGACTTTAATGAATGTAATTAGTAAAAGTGAAGTCTTTGTAGAAAACAAACTTTTTGCAACACTAGATACAACTGTTAGAAAAGTTGTGATTGGAAATTTACCTTTTTTACTTAGTGATACTGTTGGTTTTATAAGAAAATTGCCTACTCAATTAATTGAATCTTTTAAGAGTACACTTGACGAAGTTCGTGAAGCCGATTTATTGCTTCATATTGTTGATATTTCGCATGCCGATTTTGAAGAGCATATTGCATCGGTAAATCAAATTTTGCAAGATATTAAATGTAATGACAAACCTGTAATTATGGTTTTTAACAAGATTGATGCCTACCAACATTTGACTATTGAGGAGGATGATTTAATGACCGAAAAAACAAACCGACACAATACTCTTGATGAATGGAAACAAACTTGGATGCATAAAGTTGGTACTGAAAATGCTTTGTTTATATCGGCGCTAGAAAAGGAAAATTTTGAAGAATTTAGAGAACGTATTTATGAGAAAGTACGTGAAATTCACATAACTCGTTTTCCTTATAATAAATTTTTATATCCAGATTTTAAAGATATAATTGTTGAGTAATTACGATTGCGATAGCGACTGAAATGAAAAGCCCGGAACAAAAAAAGCGTGTGGTTCTTGGTTTAAAAAAGCGACCAACGGAAGCTCTTTTTAAACCTTAGAACCACCGCTTTTTTGTGAGGACTTGTAATGTAAAGCGCGGCCATTCGCCAAAAAAAAACCGCTAACGAATAGCGGTTTAAATAAATGTAATGAGGTATTAAAACCCAAAGTTTACGCCTACTCCTATCACTTGACGTGTTTGAAATCCTGAGAATGCATTGTCGTCATAAATGGCCTGAAATGCAAAATTGGTTGACATGTATTTATTAATTTTCATGGCAATATTTAAAGTATAATCTACATCTACGTTTTGTGGTGTGTCTAGATAATTGGAATATAAATTCAAGATGTTTTCTACAGAAACATTTTCCATAATATTGAATTTATAGTATCCGTTGATGGCTGCACCAAATTCATAACGAGTTGATTTTCCTTGTTCTACGCCAAAAGATGATCCTAAATCGGTAAAATGCGGATGCACAATAATTAATTTGGAAGTTGCAGGCGCAAAATTCACTTTTAGATTGTCCGATTTTTTCCATAACATGCCTGGTCCAAACTGAAAATAAGCTGGCGAGAAGAAATGCGAAGTTTTAATTCCAGAAGCTAAATCGAAACCAGAATCGAATTGTGTTTTAAAATTAAAGAAAGCAGAGTAATACCAATTTCCAGTTGCTGATGCTCTTTTACCTAACAAAGAATTGAATTGAAATCTATCGTCAGATTTTTGCATTTCTTGCCCTTTAATTTTGGTAAGACCATATCCTGCAATTACTTTATTGTCCCAGTTCCAACTGTCTTTTTTATAATTGAAATCATAGTTTAAGCCAATATTTCCCGAGATATTGCTTTGTCCACCAGCCAACCAATTGTTGAAACTAGCTTGATTTGCTAAAAAGGTAAAGGTTCCTTTTTTTACCCAACCGTTTGGTTTGTCTTCTTTTATTTTAGCAACTGCTTCTTCTGTTTTTTTAAGAAGTTCTTTCTCGTTTTCTTGAGCAAAAACAGTTGTTAGTGATAAAATCATTGTAAGTGTAAGTACAATTTTTTTCATTTTTTTAGTTTTAAAAATTCGAGTGCAAAGGTAAAAATACATTTGGTTTCAACAAATTTTAAAACGAATATAACTAACTGATTTTGTAGAATTTAAACTACTTTCCTTTTTTTAAATAATGGCACTGCCGAACAAGCTTCGCCATACATAATGCTTTTTGCAACTTTCTGAAGGTTTTGAACAGCAATAATATACGCACTTTCGGGCACTGGTTTTTTAGAACAACCTTTTAAGATAACTGGCTTATCTTGATAAATTGTATAATCAATATTTGGCAGTGTTTCTTCGTATAAAGCAGTTTCTAAATCATTGAAATTTCCCGAGACTACTTTCTTTGCAAATGGCGTAACGCAAACAGTAACTAAAATACTTGCCCAGGCCGGAATTATAGCATCGGTAGCACAATTTATGGCAACATAATGATTTAGATACTGCGACCAATCGTGATTTTTCAACGCTTCACGAAAGTCTTTTTCTTTTAAAAGAAAACCTTCGTATAGCCATTGTGAAATGTCAATTTGTGTTCGAATTCCCGATTGATAATAATCTTCCAAATCGAAAACCTCAAGAACAGAATTGGCAACTTTATTTATAATTTCGTCTTCCATACTACTTTTATTTATTGATAACCTTCGGCTTGCAGCGTGAATAATTGTGCGTACAACTTGTTGTTTTCCATCAATTGTTCGTGAGTTCCAGATTCTAAAATTTGTCCGTTTTCTAAAACAATAATTCGGTCTGCTTGCCTAACAGTGCTGAATCGGTGTGAGATTATAACACTGGTTTTATTTTCTATTAATCCTATAAATCGTTCAAAAACTTCGCTTTCGGCTTTGGCATCAAGTGCCGATGTTGGTTCGTCCAAGATCATCACCTCAGCATTTTTCATATACGCTCGTGCCAATGCAATTTTTTGCCATTGTCCGCCCGATAATTCCTGACCTTTTACAAACCGCTTGCCAAGTTGTTGTTCGTAACCGTATTTTAATTCAGAAACTACTTCGTCTGCCAAACTCAATTCTGCTGCCTTTTCTATGCGTTGTTGGTTGTCAATTTCATCAATTTTTCCAATTGCGATATTTTCCTTTACAGAAAATTCATAACGGAAGAAATCCTGAAAAAGTACGCCAAAATATTCCTGATAATCGGCTTTATTGTATCGGTTGATGTTTATTCCGTCCAACAAAATTTCACCAGATGTTGGTTCGTAAAAACGAAGAATTAATTTGGTAAGCGTGGTTTTTCCTGCGCCATTTTGTCCAACAAATGCAATTTTTTCTCCAGCTTTAATTTCGAAACTTACATCTTTTAAGATTTGATTGTCCGATTCTGGGTAAGCGAAGTAAACGTTCTTGAATTCGAATCCGATTTTGATTTTTTCAGGTAACGGCACATCTTCTTTTGCATTGGATTCCGATGAAATATCGAGAAAATCGAAATAATCTTTCAAGTATAATGAACTTTCAGAAATCCGCGTAAATTTTGAAAAGAAGTCACGTAAACTGTTCATTAATCGGTTGAAACTTCCTGATAAAAAGGTTAACTCTCCAAGCGTAATTACTCCCGAAAGTACTCTGTAAATTATAAAAATATATGCTGCATAATAACTTATAGAACCCAAAACGTTGAACAGAAATCCGTAACTGGAACGTTTTACTACCAGCGTTTTATTTAATTTAAAATAGCGTGTCGCCAAGGTTTGAAAGCGTTCTACAAGAAAATCGGTCAGGCCAAAAAGCTTAATTTCCTTGGCCGTTTTGTCGTTCGCACCAATAAATCTAAGGTAATCCAATTCGCGTCGTTCTGATGTCCAACTTCTTGCCAACGAATATTGTTGCTGACTGAAACGAACTTCATTTATAAACGACGGAATGATACTAAGAACCAGTAAAACTATAAGATACGGCTCAAAATAAATCAATCCGACTACAAGCGAAATAATCGAAATAGTAGTTTGCGCCTGACCTAAAACATTTGACATCAAATCTACACGACCGGCAGTTTGCGTTCGCGCTCTATCTAATTTATCATAAAATTCAGAATTTTCTAATAAACTGATGTCTATTTCATTGGTCTTTTTGATGATTTTAACCGAACTGTTGATGTTGTATTGATCGCCAAGAATTCCATCGGTTAATGAAATAGCACGACCAACTAAATCGGAAAGTACAACCAATCCAAACTCTAAAGCAACGAATTTCCAAAGTCTAGAATAATCAGTTTCTCCGTGTGATGTGATCTTAATTATAGCATCAATAATGATTTTTCCAACCCACAAAATCGAAACTGGCAATAACGCAGCAACCAATCTACAAAAAGCCGACGCCAGAAATAATTTCTTGTTGGTGCGCCAAATTTCCTTAAAAAAACGAGGTATAAAGGATAGCGAACCGAAAGATGTTCTGAATCCGATTTTTTGATTGTCGTTTAAGGATTTGGGTTGTGTTCTTGCCATTTTTTGGAGTCTTAAAGTCAAAAGTCGAAAGTCTTAAAGTCTTGAAAACACTACAGCTTTCGACTTTAAGACTTTGGTCTTTGTGACTAATTAAAGCATTCCTAATTCAAGTTTTGCTTCTTCGCTCATTAAATCTTTGCTCCATGGCGGATCAAAAGTAATTTCAACCTCACATGATTTAATGGTTTCTATTTTAGTCACTTTTTCTTCAACTTCACGAGGCAAAGTTTCTGCAACTGGACAATTTGGTGAAGTCAATGTCATCAGAATTTTCACTTCGTTGTCTTCGTTGATCATTACGTCGTAAATCAATCCCAATTCGTAGATATCAACTGGTATTTCTGGATCGTAGATTCCTTTTAATACTTTTACTACGTCTTCTCCTAAGTTTATTTCGTCTTTAAATTCTTCCATTTTTATATTTAATTCTGTGATTGATATGCCAAAGCATACATTTTTATTTGTTTAATCATCGATACCAATCCGTTGGCGCGTGTTGGCGATAAATGACTTTTTAATCCAATTTCGTCAATAAAATCGGTGTTGGCTTCCAAAATATCGGCAGGTTTCTGATTTGAAAAAACTCTGATTAAAATGGCGATGATTCCTTTTGTAATGATGGCATCGCTATCAGCAGTAAAAACAATTTTACCTTCGGTTTTCTCTCCATTTAACCAAACTTTCGATTGACAGCCTTTGATGGTATTTTCGTCCGTTTTGAATTTTTCATCAATCAGTGGAAGGTTTTTTCCCAAATCAATTACATATTGAAAACGTTCGTCCCAATCGTCAAATATTGAAAATTCATCAATAATTTCGTCTTGTATTTCTTTTATGCTCATTATTCTTTTTTAGCAAGTGATGTTATTTTGTTTACCAACTTTTCAATTTCAACTGGAGGAAATCCGTTATCAAAATCAACTGTTTGGTATTCTTTTTCTTCTGAAATAACTTTTAGATTTGCAATTGCTGCACCGTCATAAAAACGCTTTTGGGTTGGATCTTTATAGGTTGCCAATTGGTCTAATTTTAAACTATTTATGTAACCCGAAAGTTCTTTCCAATCAGCATCAGAAATTTTTATACTTTCACCTTTTTCAGCAGAATTTCTATCGCTAGAAACAAATGCTTCCTGATTTTTCACCGTAATTTTTTGATAAAAACCTCTTGTATTTGCAGTGTAAATTAATTCCATATTGGCGTTGACTTCTTTGGCATTTACTGAAGTTTCAGTAGTTGCCTCAACAGCTTTTTTCTGACAATTACAACTTATTAAAGTTATAAATAAAACCGATAAAATAGATAATACTCTCATAATTTTAATTTTTTACAACAGCATTGCTTTAGCTTTCTTAATCGCATCAACCATAAAATCAATTTCTTCTTTGGTATTGTAAAAGGCAAAACTTGCTCTTATAGTTCCCGGAATTTTAAAGAAATCCATAATTGGTTGTGCACAATGATGGCCAGTTCGTACTGCTATTCCTTTATTGTCAATAATCGTTCCAATATCGTACGGATGAATTCCTTCAATGTTGAATGAAATTACCGAAGTTTTTTCCTTAGCTGTTCCAAAGATTTTCAAACCTTCAATTTCCAGTAATTTTTCGGTACCGTATTCTAATAATTCGTGTTCGTAGGCTGCAATATTATCAAAACCAATTTCGTTCAAATAATCGACTGCGGTTCCAAGAACAATTCCGCCAGCAATATTTGGCGTTCCAGCTTCAAATTTATGAGGTAAATCTGCATACGTAGTTTTCTCAAACGAAACCGTTGCAATCATTTCGCCACCACCTTGATAAGGAGGTAATTTTCTAAGCCATTCTTCTCTTCCATATAAAATTCCAGTTCCTGTTGGTCCGCAAATTTTATGACCTGAAAAAACATAGAAATCACAGTCTAATTCTTGAACATCTGGCTTTAAATGCGGAACTGCTTGCGCGCCATCAATTAAAATTGCAGCACCAAATTCATGTGCTTTATCAATCATATACTTTATCGGATTCAAAGTTCCTAAAGCATTTGAAATATGATTTACAGTTACAATTTTAGTTTTATCTGAAAGTAATTTATCAAATTCGGAAATTATCAATTCGCCATTATCATTCATCGGAATCACAACTAATTTTGCTCCGGTTTTCTCGCATAGCATCTGCCAAGGCACAATATTACTATGATGCTCTAAAGCAGAAACCAAAACCTCATCGCCAACTTTCAAAATAGAAGCAAATCCGTTAGCAACCGCATTAATAGAATGTGTTGTTCCTGATGTGAAAATCACTTCATGCAAAAATTTAGCATTGATATGATTTTGGATTTTTCCTCTAGAAACCTCATAAGCATCAGTCGCTAATTGGCTCAATGTGTGAACACCGCGATGAATATTGGCATTAATTTCCTGATAATATTTGGCGATGGCATCAATCACAACTTGTGGTTTTTGCGAAGTTGCGCCGTTATCGAAATACACCAATGGTTTTCCATTTACCTTTTGTGAAAGTATCGGAAAATCAGCTCTTATTTTATTTATGTCTAACATCTTATTTATAAAAATTCTAAATACAAAAGTACACAAATTGCAGTGGAATTTTATCAAACGTTTGTTAATAATATTATATAAAACTACTTTAGACATTTAAGAAAACATAAGAGTTGAAAAAACTAATAGGAACTTAAATAACTTATATGGTTCAAATTTTATAAATTGCTTAAAAATTACTTTTTATGAAAAAATTCCTTAAAATATTTACAGTTGTAGTACTAGTACTTTTAGTTTATTTACGAATTGCAGTTTATCCGCAACTCGATTTAATTTCTGGATTTTCTGCCAAAAGTGTTGCCTCTGGACATTTTAATGACAATCGTTCGTTGGAAATTATAGAAAAAGGCGACAACGATATTCCGAAAATTGATTGGGCATCAAACACCATTAACGATGCTGGAAAATTTGTAACCTCAACCGTTTTTGGATTAAAAGAACGTAAAGCAATTTACCGTGAAGGACTTGGTGCGACTTTAATAAACGATAATTTTGATGTTTCTAAACCGTATGAAGTTCCTAAACGTAACAAATTACAAAATAATTTACCTTTTCCTTATGGTAATAATGAACCTAAAGATTCTGTTTTTTCAAACATTGATTATGCAAAATTAAATGCTGCTGTTGCTAATGCTTTTGATGAAAAAGGTGAAAAAGAGAAGCGAACACGCTCGGTAATTGTGATTTACAAAAACAAAATAATTGCAGAAAAATACGATACTGATTTCGATAAAAATTCGAGAATTTTAGGTTGGTCGATGACGAAAAGTATTACGGCTACCTATTTTGGAATTCTCGAAAAACAAGGCAAATTTGACATCAACAAACCTGCTCCAATAAAAGAATGGCAGAAAGATGAACGTGCCATAATTAGAACAAGTGATTTGTTGCACATGAACTCTGGATTGGAGTGGGAAGAAAAATATGATAAAATTTGTGATGCTACGAAAATGCTTTTTCAAGCCGAAGATATGGGACAAGTGCAACTTGAAAAACCAGCCAAATTTCCACCAAACTTACATTGGAATTACTCGTCTGGAACTACCAATTTATTGTCTAAAATTCTACGAAATCAGTTTAAAACACATCAGGAATATTTAGATTTTTGGTATGCGTCGCTAATTGATAAAATTGGAATGAACTCTATGATTGTTGAAAGTGATATGGCTGGAAATTTTGTGGGTTCGTCTTACGGTTGGGCAACGACAAGAGATTGGGCAAAATTTGGATTACTTTATTTACATAAGGGAAATTGGAACGGCGAACAATTATTTAATGAAAGTTGGGCAAAATTTGTAGCAACGCCAACCAACACTTCCAACGGACGATATGGCGGACAATTTTGGTTAAACGCCGGCGGATATTTGCCAGATGTTCCAAAAGATATGTTTTATGCAAGCGGTTTTCAAGGTCAAATGGTAGCTGTTTTTCCAAGTCAAGATTTGGTTATTGTGAGAATGGGATTGAAAGAAAATCCAGATTTTGATTTTAATGGATTTTTGAGCGAGGTTGTATTATCTATCAATAAATAAGACTTCCTTTTTCTTAAATAATAAATTTATTATTTAAGTTTTTTTGTCATTTTCTTAAATAAGGTTATCTTTGTTTAAGTTTAAAGAAAAATAGAATGGAATCATTTATTTCTGGTCAATACATAAACCAAGGTTATTATAAAAGTTTTCAACCAAGTCTTATCAATAAAGATTGGGTTTTAAACAACATGGAAGTTATTCAGTTATTAAGCAAAGCAGATAGGCATCTAGGTAGATTAGATATGTATTCAGAATATGTAAATATAGATTTATTTATTAGAATGCACATAGCAAAAGAAGCTACTCAGTCTTCAAAAATAGAAGGTACACAAACCAATATAGAAGAAGCTTTTTTGAAAAAAGAAGAGATTGCATACGAGAAAAGAGATGATTGGGAAGAAGTTCAAAATTATATTAGTGCAATGAATGAAGCAGTTAAATTGTTACATAAATTGCCTTTTTCGTCTCGATTAATAAAACAAACACATAAAATTTTACTTCAAGGAGTTAGAGGCGAACATAAATTACCAGGAGAATATAGAACAAGTCAAAATTGGATTGGTGGAGCAACACTAAATGATGCTGTTTTTATTCCGCCTTTTCATAGCATAATTAATGACTTGATTTCTGATTTAGAATTTTTTGCTAATGATGAAATTAATCCATTACCTGATTTAATTAAAATAGCAATTATCCATTATCAATTTGAAACAATTCATCCATTTTTAGATGGTAATGGAAGAGTTGGACGATTGCTTATAACTATTTATTTGGTTAGCAAGGGTATATTGAAACAACCTATTTTATATTTATCTGATTTTTTTGAGAAAAACAGAATGTTGTATTATGATAATCTTATGCGGACAAGAACACACAATGATATTAATCAATGGCTTAAATTTTTCTTGACTGGTGTAATTGAAACAGCAAAAAAAGGCGTGACAACTTTTGATGGAATTCTTCAGCTTCAAAAAAATTTAGAAGAAAAACTTAAAACGTTAGGAAACAGAAATGTTGATGCTAGAAAAGTGGTTAATTATCTTTATACACAACCTATAATTGAAATTAACAAAGTAGCAGAATTAATTCAAAAATCCGCTGTCACAGGATATAAGTTACTTGCAGATTTAGAAAAATTAAATATAATTAAAGAAATATCTGGTGCAGAGCGAAATAAGCTCTATGTTTTTAAAGATTATCTAGATTTGTTTAATCAAGATTAACTGTAACCAATACAATAACAAATCTAGCCCAGATTATCTCACTAAAATAATATTTTTAGTGGTGTTCAATGAATTTCATTTGCTGAGAAAATAAAAAAGCTTTCCGTGTTGGAAAGCTTTTTTTATTATAACAGAAAGCTGAAAAATGAATGGCAAAAATGCCCAAAACATTCGTTCTAATCATGAAAATTTATCGCATTAATAAATCTTTAATCTTATTGTATAATAATTTTTCATCTATTGGTTTTGAGATGTAATCATTCATGCCAACTTCCAGGGCTTTTTTAATGTCAACAGTAGTTACATCAGCAGTTAGAGCAATAATTGGAATTTTAGATTTCATGTTTTTTCTAATAAATTCTGTTGCTTCAAAGCCATTAATTTCTGGCATTTGAATATCCATTAACACAATATCATAAGTGTTGTTTTGGAGTTTTTCAATAGCAATTTTTCCGTTTTCGGCAATATCACATTCTAATCCAAAATCATCCAATATGATTTTTATTAAAAGCTGATTGAGTGGCATGTCCTCTGCAACCAAGACTTTTACATTGGTGAGTTTATTGTTTTTATTTAATTCAATTACTACCTCCACTGGCATTTCTTGATTGGTATTTTTAAAACCCATTGAAAAACCGAAAGTGGAACCTTTTCCCAATGTGCTTTTTACAAACAGCGTTCCGCCTTGAAGTTCAACAAGCTGTTTAACAATGGCAAGTCCCAATCCTGTTCCGCCATACAATCTTGATGTTTCATCGAATGCTTGCTCAAAATTATCAAAAATAGTGTTGAGTTTACTCTCTGGAATACCAATACCGGTGTCGGTAAGTGCAAATTCTATAGTAGTTTTTTCTTCATCTTGCTCAAGAATTTTTATATCTAAAGTGATTGTACCTTTTTCAGTAAACTTGATGGCGTTGCTTATTAAATTCAAAAATATCTGTCGCAATCTAATGTCGTCGCCCAAAACTATTTTTGGAATAGTACTGTCAATGTGTTTTACTAATTTTAATTTTTTTTTCTCACATTTTACTTCAAATAAGTGAAAAATTTCGCAAATTGTTTGGGTTAAATTGAATGGGGTTTCTTCAAAATTCATTTTCCCAGCATTCACTTTAGCAAGATCAAGAATGTCATTAATAATTACAATTAAAGAATTTCCTGAGGTTTTAACTGCATTGACACATTCTTTTTGTTGGCTATTTAATTCTGATTTAAGTAGCACATTTGTAAATCCAATAATGGCGTTCATTGGTGTTCGAATCTCGTGACTCATATTGGACAAAAATTGCTGTTTGGCATTTAGTGCGTCTTCGGCAATTTTAGTTTTGTGTTCAGCATTGGCAATAGCTTCTATTAATTGGTCTTTTAGATGTACTTGATTTGTAACTTCATAAGCAATTATTGCAACGCCCGAAATAGTTTTGTCGGCTTCCATATAAGGTTGGTAAACAAAATTGAAATAGACATCTTCCATTTTTCCTTTTCGCAACAGCGGTACAAGAAGTTCATAACCGTTAAATGGTTTTCCTGTTGTAAATACTTCATCAAGTAAATCTGGTATTGTGGTAGTTACAATTTCTGGTAAAACTTCAATCAATGATTTGCCTTCTATGTCATTTCCTTTACCCCAAAGAGTTTTTACACTATCATTAGCAAGTGAAATTTTCATTTCTTTTCCTTTTAAAATAGCAAAAGCAAATGGCGATTGCATAAGCATCATTTCATAGCGTTTATTGCTGTCTTCAATGATTTTTAATTCTTTTTTTTCGGCTTCTGACTGAATTTCACGAATTTTCATTTCGTTTTCTTGAACTTCCAAAGCTAGTTTTCTAACCGCCGTAATATCAATTATAGTAAGTACAATTAGCTCTTCATTTTGACTTGGTTGACTCACTCTATGCGCATTTAACAATAATATTTTATGTCCAATAGTTGGAAAAGTGTGCTCAACCTCAAAGTCATGAAATCTTATATTATTGGGTACAATATCTTCAAGAAGTTCACGTAATCCTTGAAAATTCCATTGATTGTTATTTAATTTATAAAGTGATGTTCCAATACTTTCTTGTTCAGACACTTGAAATGTTTTACAAAAAGATATATTGGCAGAACGAATCTTCATGTCTTTATCAAGAATAAGCATCGGTTCATGAATGGTTGACATAATCGCTTCAGAATAAGAATATAATTCTTCTACTTGTTGGTTACGAGCATACAATTCTTGGTTGCTAGTGGTAAGTTCTTCGTTAGTAGATTCTATCTCTTCTTTGGACGTTTCTAGTTCTTCATTTAAACTTTGTAGCTCTTCGTTGCTTGAAACAATTTCTTCGTTTAAACTTTGCAATTCCTCATTAACAGCTTCTTGGTCATGGGTTATTGATCCCATATCTGATCTTGCTGCTGCTAATTCTTCTTCTAGTTTTTTGATACGTCGGTCTTTGGCAACTGAAATATTTTTGGATGCTTTTATTGGATCTTCTTCAACTTCTGAAATTTGTTGACCTGTAAACACAACAACCAATAGTGGTTCTTCGCCTTCAATCTTAATAGGCGTAACTTCTAAATTAACGATTCTGAACGCATTACCAGTTTTATCGCGGTTCATTTCTATACCAGTTTTTATAACCGTTTGTTTGGTTTTAATAGCATGATGGATGGCATTACGCAACTCAAATGTGATTTCTGGATGTGCCATTTTCAAAATATTAAAACTAGCTTTTCCCGAAGAATGTTGCAGATAAAGCGAAGTTGTTCCTCTAAATTGAAGAATGTCTAAATCATAGTTAACAATTACACTTGCAGGAACATAATTTTCGAGCAAAACTGAATCGAAAGCTAAACCAATATTTCCATTTGCAGAGCTAATCGTTTTTTTAATTGTTAAAGCTGGATTGATGTTTTTATTTGGCATAATACTGTTTGCTATTCTTGAGTTTAAATTGGGAATGGTATTTAATCCCGAATAATTTTTTCGGCAATAAAATTTATATTTTTTATTTGTAATTCCAAACAAGTGTCCGGATGCACCTATAGTTTCTGACTTTCCTAACATTAAACAACCACCGTCATTTAGCGCATAATGAAAAGTGGCTATGGCTTTTTTCTGGGCAATTGTATCTAAATAAATAAGCACATTGCGACAGCTAATTAAATCCATTCTAGAAAATGGCGGATCGCGCAAAATGTTGTGTTGCGCAAAAACACAAACATCACGCAATGATTTACAAATTCGATATTTATCTTTAGATTTGGTAAAAAATCGCTGCAATCTTTCAGGAGAAATGTTTGCCAATTGATGTATAGAATATTCGCCAATACGTGCTAAATTAATAGCTTCAATACTTAAATCTGATGCAAATATTTGAAAAGGAATATTATTGGTCTTGTTGTCCTGAATTTCTAATAATAACATGGCTATAGAATATACTTCTTCACCTGTAGCACAAGCTGCAACCCATATTCTTATACTTTCACCTGAAGTTTTAGTTTTTACAATTTTGGGTAAAATTGTATTTTTTAAAAGTAAAAAAGCATCGGTATCTCTAAAAAAATCGGTTACGTTAATGAGTAAATCTTGATAAAGCAAATCAATTTCAGAAGTTTTTTTAAGAAGTAGTGACGCATATTCATTTAGCGTTTTTATCTTATGAATCAACATTCTACGAATAATTCTTCTCTTGATGGTGTTCATCTTGTAATGACTAAAATCTACATTTTTGTTCTTGTGAAGAACTTGCAAAATGAGTTGTAAACTGGGGTCATTATTTTCTATTTCAGATTCGGGTGTTTTTTTTATTGCATCGCTTCTTGCTAATGGATTTTCACTAATTAGGTTTATTTCTAGACCAATTTCTTTTGGAGACAAAACAAAGTCAACAACACCTTCGGCAATTGCAGAATTTGGCATACTACTAAATTTTGCCGATTTATCTTGAGCAAAAGTAATTCCTCCAGCAAGTTTTATATCTTTTAAACCACGAGTGCCATCATTGGCGTTTCCTGATAAAACGACACCTATAACATTTTCTTTATGGGTTTCTGCCAACGACGAAAAAAGCAAATCAATAGAAAGATTTGACGTCCTGTTTTTGGGTCTTGGCGTTAATTTTATATGTCCGTCAATGACTTCAATTTCTTTATTGTATGGAATTACATAAACATTATTAGGAATCATTTTTTCCATATCATCAATATCTTGCACTTCCATTTGGGTTGCTTTAGACAACAAAGAAGGCAAAATACTTTTATGATCTGGACTTAAATGTTGCACATAAATAAAAGCCATTCCTGTAGTTGGCGAAAGATTTTGCAGCAACTGAGTAACCGCCTCAAGTCCACCAGCCGAAGCGCCAATGGCAACTATAGGAAACCCATGAGTTGCCTTGCTAAGTTCTTCTTTGGAAGTTAAATCGGTTGGTAAATCGTCTTTGTCAGAATTTTGATTTGGCTTTAACTTATCCGATTTTGAAAGTGTTAAAGGACTACTTTTGGGAAGTGCTGATTTCATTTTCGCCATAATTTATTTAGGGAAATAGTAAATCAATCTAAACTTGTTGTTATAAACAAATGTTAATTGTAGTCAAATGTAATCAAATTTGAATTCATAGACGATAAAACATTAATAATTGAAAATTATATGTTTTTTTTAGATTAGGTCATTTAGTAAAAAATGAATTTTTATTTGTGAAAAACTATAAAGTCTTAAAGATGATTATAATTTAACTCCACCACAATCTTTTTCTTATTGAAATTCAAAAGATTAACCGTAACCGATGCAATCACCAATCTAGCCCAGATTATCTCACTGAAATAATATCTTTAGTGGTATTCGATGAATTTCATTTGAAGAGAAAATAAAAAAGTCCCGAGTGTTTGCTTCGCTAATTCGCAAAAGCTCGGATCGGGACTTTTTTATTGTAGAGTAAAGATGGAAAATGGTATGCTAAAATGCCCAAGCCATTCGCTTCTAAATCTTATAAATCAAAACCTAAATTAACACCCAATTTTGTAGCGATAATTTTGGTAATTCGTTGTTTTAATTCTGGTATTTTGATGCTTTCAATCACTTCGTTTGAGAAGGCGTACATCAATAATGCTTTGGCTTCTTTCTTTGGAATTCCACGTTGTTGCATGTAGAACATGGCGCTTTCATCCAATTGACCAATCGTGCAACCGTGTGAACATTTTACGTCGTCAGCAAAAATTTCCAATTGTGGTTTTGCATTTATGGTTGCTTTATCGCTTAACAAAATATTGTTGTTTTGCTGAAAAGCATCCGTTTTCTGCGCTTCTTTTTCTACAAAAATCTTTCCGTTAAAAACGCCTGTTGCGCTATCGTTTAAGATGGTTTTGTAGTTTTGATGGCTTTCACAATTTGGCGTTGCGTGTTGCACCAACGTGTAATGATCTACGTGTTGCTTGTCGCCAATAATTGTAATTCCCTTTAAAGTTGAATCGATATGTTCGCCTTGATGAAAGAAATTCAGATTGTTTCTGGTAATATTTCCACCAAAAGTGAATGTATGAACCGAAGCATGACTTTGATCTTTCTGAGCGATGTACGTATTGTCAATTAAATTGGCAGATTGTAAATCGTTTTGGATTTTATAATAATCTACAATGGCGCGTTTCTTCGCAAAAATCTCGGTTACTGAATTGGTCAAAACTGGATTTTCGTTCAACGATTGATGTCTTTCAATTATTTGAACATGAGCATTTTCACCCACAATAACCAAATTTCTTGGCTGAACCAAAAGCGCATTTTCCTTTCCTGTAGAGAAATAAATGATTTCGATTGGTTTTTCTACAACCTTACTTTTTGGGATGTTGATGTACGCGCCTTCCTTTGCAAAAGCGGTATTTAATGTTGTTAACGATTCGTCTTTGCTGGCAATTTTGTTGAAATATTCATCGATTGCCAACTTATATTTTGGCTTTGATAATGCCGATGACATTAAGCAAACATCCAAACCATCGTGCGTTGTTGATGATAAAAACGAAGAGAAAATTCCGTCTACAAAAATGACTTTGTAGGTGTCAATTTCGTGGATAAAATATTTTTTTACATCTGAAAATTCAATTGTATTTTCATGTTTTGGAAATACTGAAAAATCATTTTTCAAAATTGAATTCAGTGATGTATATTTCCAAGCTTCCTCTTTTTTGGTTGGAAAACCTTTATTTTCAAAGTTTTTTATAGCCGAAGTTCGGATATCGTGCAAATCGGAATTCACGTCAATCTTTTCTTCAAACGCCATAAAAGACGAGATTAATTTTTCTTTTAATTCCATATGTTTTTGTTGTCAGTTGTCAGTTATTTTTGTTATCAGTTTGAAACTGATAACAGAAAACTGATAACTTTTTTTAAACTTCTACTTCATTCTTAATCCAGTCGTATCCTTTTTCTTCCAATTCGTAAGCAAGTTCTTTTCCGCCTGATTTTACGATTTTTCCGTCCATTAAAACGTGAACAAAATCTGGAATAATATAATCTAACAAACGTTGGTAATGCGTGATTACTAAAACAGCGTTATTTTGATTTTTAAGTTTGTTTACACCGTTTGCAACAATTCTAAGCGCATCAATATCCAAACCAGAATCTGTTTCATCTAGAATCGCTAATTTCGGCTCTAACATTGCCATTTGGAAAATCTCATTACGTTTCTTTTCACCACCAGAAAAACCTTCGTTTAACGAACGAGAAAGAAACTTACGGTCAATTTCCAGTAATTCCGATTTTTCACGGATTAATTTCAGCATTTCGTTTGCTGGCATGTCTTCTTTTCCGTTGGCTTTTCTTGTTTCGTTTATCGATGTTTTGATAAAATTGGTAACCGAAACACCCGGAATTTCAACAGGATATTGAAACGAAAGAAAAACGCCTTTGTGCGCTCTTTCTTCTGGAGCCAATTCCGAAATATCTTCGCCTTCCAAAAGGATTTCTCCATCTGTTACAGTGTAGTTTTCGTTTCCTGCAATAATGGAAGAAAGTGTCGATTTTCCTGCACCGTTTGGTCCCATAATTGCGTGAACTTCTCCTGCGTTTATCTCAAGATTGATTCCTTTTAATATTTCTTTGTCTTCTACTGAAGCGTGTAAGTTGCTAATTTTTAACATTTGTTGTTTTGTTTATTCGTAGTGTCCTTTTAATGACAAAATATCTAATATTTCAATTGTATTTTCTTCTGTAACCTTATATATTATTCGATGTTCTTGATTTATTCTTCTAGACCATTTTCCTGATAATTGGTGTTTTAATTGCTCTGGTTTTCCAATTCCTTCAAAAGGATGCAATTGGATATCTTCTATCAAAGCAGTTATTTTATACATAATTGCTTTATTGCCAGATTTTTTCCAAAACTCTCTATCCTTTTGAGCCTTATCTGAATAGATTACTTCCACAAATCTTCCAATTTTATTTTTACTCCTTTGCCATCTTTAATACTTTTTTCAGCATCCAAAATTTCTTTAACAAATTCAGGATTGTATGGTTTTTCTTCTTGTACAATTTCAAAACCAAGTGATTTTGCCAATGATTTTAACACTGGAAAATCTTTTTTCTTTACGTTTTTTAAAACTATATCCATGACTTTAATTTTAAGTGTTTTTTTCTGATAAATCTATGTGGTGTTTTTTTATTAAAGCATCAAACTTAGGGTCATCTTTAATATTTATAAAATCATAATCTAAATCCTTATTTATCAATTCAATATAATATTCAATATTATCAGAATCATTAAACAACTCAGATATTAATTGAATAGCTTCTTCTTTTTTGTTTAATAAAGACAATGCACAAGCCAAATTATAACTATCTCCTGTAAGATTATTTTGGATTGATGACAATTCATATGCTTTTTCAAAAAGCACTATTCTAAATTTATCATCTTTTATTTTTTTTGAATATTCAATTAGATTATGTGAATATCTTGCAAGATATGCTGTGTCTCCTTTTTTAAATGGGGAAATTGATTCTAATAAATTGACTATTTCTTTGTGATTTTTTTGTTTTTCATAAACTTCTACTTTGGCCTCTATTGATTCTATTTCATCATCTGATAAATATTCCCATATTGGAATTTCTCTATCTAAAATATTAGCAAGTTGGTTGTAATCATATGAAATAAAATTCCTGTTGTTTACATTCTCGGTTAGCGTTGGTATATTCTCTCCATATGAATTACTTGAATCGTATTTTATTTGAGCAATGTCAAAGTAATTTCTTAAATCACATCTTTCTAATTTAAAAATTTCAGAAAAAAGTGTTTCAAATTCTTTTTTATAAATATCTTCCCAATGCTGATAATTTTTGGAATTATTATCTATTCTTGCAGGTAAAGGAAAAATATTCAGATTTCGCTCATCGTGTGAACTAAATCTATATTCTAATGCTTGTTTACAAACATTAATTACACCATCAATATTCTGTTGATTTAAAGCAAAAACTAAAACCAAAACACTAGGCATAAGCATAGTACAAACACCACTTGAGTCTGCTAAACCTGTTCTGCTATCAATTAAAATATAATCGTATTTTTCTTCTAGATGTTTTGCAAATGTTCTAAAGTATTCTGGAGAATGTGAATAAAAATCTATCCAATTAATACTTGAAAGCCTAGATGTGTACTCTTTATCAAAGTTCCCTGCTTTTAGTAAATCAAGAGTAAAACCTTGTTTTAGTTTTAATTTTTTTTGTTCTTTTAAAACTAAATCACTTTTTATAAATCGACCAATATTATCCTTAAAATATTTATTAATTCTATCTTCATTATTGTTCTTTTCAATATCTAGATATTCTTTAGAATCAATTATTAAATCAACTAATCCTAAATCAGTTTTTTTAACGTCACCATTAAAATAAGTATGTAAACCAGGCGCTTCTAAATCCCAATCAATCATTAAAACTTTTTTACCTTGTTTTGCAAGTAGACATGCAATATTTATTAATGCCATACTGCGTCCAACTCCACCTTTGTAAGAATAAAAAGTTATAGATTTTCCTTTGAATGTTTCTATCTTTTTCATTTTATTTTAATTTCGGAAGGTTTTCACTTTCGTTCTTTCTGTATAATTGATTTTGTTCTATTATCCAATTTTTTAATTCTTCATCTTGTGGAGATAAAACATTTTTTTCAATATCGTCCCAATCAAATTCAAAGTCTTTTATTAACTTATAATTTTCTGTAAACACTTCTCCTAAATAAGCTTTAAATTTTTCAAAGTTTGGAGTAGTTGGGGTTCCTGTTATTGAGGAGTTTTTTATATCAGCAGTATATTCATAAAGAAATTTTGCGTTTTTCTTTGCTATGCTTTTAGGCAAATCTTCCGTTTTACCCCTGTGTATTAATGGAAAAATTAAACAAAATTTATTATTGCCTATTTTTTCTCTAATATAATTTTCAAATTTTATTGCTGTAAATAGTTCTCTAGCGCACCAATCATTATTTTTATTTATGTAAATTGGAGAAAAAATTAAAGTGAATGAACAAGATTTCTTTATTCCATCATATATTTTTTCGTCAAAATCATTACCTAATTCAATACATTTTTCGTCAAAAAAAACAGAATCATAATTTGTCGCATACTTTCCTTCTGACTGAATAATATTTTTCAAATTATAAATAAAATTGATGTCGTCTGAATTTCTTCTGTAACTAAAAAAACTAGAATGTATAAAACTCATAAAATGTTTTTTGTAAAAATACAATTATTTTTTAATCCTCCATGTTAAACTATCCAACACTTCCTTCTAGCGAAATCTCCAATAACTTCTGAGCTTCCACAGCAAATTCCATAGGTAATTTATTTAAAACTTCTTTACTGAAACCATTTACGATTAACGCAATTGCCTTTTCAGTTGGAATTCCTCTTTGGTTGCAATAGAAAACCTGATCTTCACCGATTTTACTTGTTGTTGCTTCGTGCTCAATTTTGGCAGAAGTATTTTTGCTTTCGATGTAAGGAAACGTATGCGCACCACAATTATTTCCCATCAAAAGTGAATCGCATTGTGAAAAATTTCTGGCATTATCGGCATTTGCTCCTATTCGGACCAAACCACGGTAACTATTTTGAGACTTTCCTGCCGAAATTCCTTTCGAAATAATCGTTGATTTTGTGTTTTTCCCGATGTGAATCATCTTTGTTCCAGTATCGGCTTGCTGAAAATTATTGGTAACTGCAATCGAATAAAACTCTCCAATTGAATTATCGCCTTTTAAAATAACCGATGGATATTTCCAAGTAATTGCAGAACCAGTTTCGACTTGCGTCCAAGAAATTTTGGCGCTTTTCTCGCAAATTCCTCTTTTGGTAACAAAATTATAAACACCACCTTTTCCTTCTTTATTACCTGGATACCAATTTTGAACTGTTGAATATTTTATTTCGGCATTATCCAAAGCAATTAGTTCTACAACTGCTGCGTGCAATTGATTTTCGTCACGACTTGGCGCTGTACAACCTTCAAGATAAGACACATAACTTCCTTCGTCGGCAATTAAAAGTGTTCTTTCAAATTGTCCTGTTCCTGCTTGATTAATTCTAAAATATGTTGATAATTCCATCGGACAACGAACGCCTTTTGGAATATAACAAAAACTTCCGTCAGAGAAAACAGCCGAATTTAATGCCGCATAAAAATTATCTCTTTGCGGTACAACAGTTCCTAAATATTTACGAACTAATTCTGGATGTTCTTTAATTGCGTCCGAAATTGAACAAAAAATAATTCCTTTTTCGTTTAATGTTTTTTTGAATGTTGTTGCAACAGAAACTGAATCTACTACAATATCCATAGCGATATTGTTCATCATTTTTTGTTCATCAACATTAATTCCTAGCTTTTTGTACATGGCTAACAATTCTGGATCAACATCGTCTAACGTTTTATTTGGATCGGCTTTTTTAGGTGCTGAATAATAAGAAATTGCCTGAAAATCTGGTTTCACGTAATGTACATTTGCCCATTCTGGTTCCACCATTTCTTGCCAAGCACGAAAAGCTTCAATACGCCAATCGGTCATCCACTGCGGTTCTTCTTTTTTCAAGGAAATCGCACGAACTATATCTTCGTTTAAACCAATAGGAAACGTTTCAGAATCTAAATCGGTATAAAATCCGTATTCATATTCCTTAGTTTCTAATTCTATTTTTAAATCGTCCTCTGTGTATTTTGACATTTTATTTTTTTTAAAACCATTAAGAAATTAAGAAAATTAAGACTTAACGAAATTTAACATCTTAATGGTTTAACTCTTTTAGTTTATTTTAAAGTGAAAAACTTTCTCCGCATCCACAAGTTCTACTTGCATTTGGATTATTAAATACAAATCCTTTTCCGTTCAATCCGCCTGAAAATTCTAAAATTGTTCCTGCTAAATACAAGAAGGATTTCTTTTCTACGGCTATTTTTACATGATTATCTTCAAAAACTTTGTCGTTTTCGCCTAGCTGTTTGTCAAATTTTAATTCATACGACAAACCCGAGCAACCACCACTTTTTACGCCTACTCTAACGTAATCTATGGCAGCGTCAAAACCGTCATCTTTCATCATGTCGATGATTCTTTTGCTTGCTGTATCAGATACTTTTATCATTGCTTATTTTGATTTTGTCTAAATAAAGTACAAAGTTACTACATTTATCTATTTTATCAACAATCAATAACATTTTTATAACGAATGTTAGGATAGAAAAAATCGATTTCGATGCAATCAAAACAAACTGATTTAGTAAATTGCACCGATTTTAGAAATATAAAAAAATGAAACTATATCCTATTGAAGCTGGTAACTTCAAACTTGATGGTGGTGCAATGTTTGGCGTTGTCCCAAAAACCATTTGGAACAAAACCAATCCGGCAGACGAAAATAATCTTATTGACATTGCCGCAAGATGTTTATTAATTGAAGATGCAAATCGATTGATACTCATTGACACTGGAATGGGAAACAAGCAATCGGATAAATTCTTTAGTTATTATTCGCTTTGGGGAAACCATTCGTTAGATAAATCGCTAGCAAAATATGGTTTTCACAGAGATGATATTACCGATGTTTTTATGACACATTTGCATTTTGACCATTGTGGCGGAAGCGTAAATTGGAATAATGACAAAACTGGTTACGAAGTAGCATTTAAGAATGCAAAATTTTGGACTAACGAAAATCATTGGGAATGGGCAACTAAACCAAACTTGAGAGAAAAAGCATCTTTTTTATCTGAAAACATTTTGCCAATGAAAGAAAGTGGACAACTTAATTTTATCAAAAGACCCGAAGGAGATTTCTTAGAAAAATCGGAATTGGATTTTGGGATTTTCTTCGTTGATGGACACACCGAAAAAATGATGATTCCGCACATTCAATACCAAGATAAAACTATCGTTTTTTGTGCCGACTTGATTCCCACAGCTGGTCATTTGCCCTTGCCTTATGTTATGGGATATGACACAAGACCACTTTTAACCATGCCCGAAAAATCTAAATTTTTAGAAAATTGTGCCGAGAATAATTTTTATTTATTGCTAGAACATGATGCTCATAATGAAATTATAACGGTTGAAAAAACTGAAAAAGGCATCCGATTGAAAGACGTTTTCAAGTGTGAAGATATCTTAATCTAATGTTAATGATTTTTAAATTGTAACAAAACTAGATACTTTTAGACCCATATTTTACTTAAAATTAATAAAATGAAATCAATAAAACCGCTTTTTATCTCGGCAGTTGTTGCACTTGCACTTTCAAGTTGTAGTCCTGCATTAGCTCCAATTGTTGCTACAAATCCTGCAAACATTGACAAAACTCCATTAAAAACTACACCTTTAAAAGATGCAGATTTGAAACGCTGGAGTGATTTAGATTTAGTAAAAGATACCGTTCCCGGAATGAGTGTTGACAAGGCTTACAATGAGTTTTTGAAAACTAAAAAAGGAACAAAAATTATTGTTGGAATTGTAGATTCTGGATTGGATATTGACCATGAAGACCTTAAAGGAAAAATTTGGACCAACAAAAAAGAAATTGCAGGAAACAATATTGATGATGATAAAAATGGTTATATTGATGATGTTCATGGATGGAATTTTCTAGGTGAAGCAACCAACGAAAATCTTGAATTAACTCGTATTGTTAAAAAAGGCGATGATGGTTCGGCAACTTACAAAGAGGCAAAAGCTGCATTGGATGCAAAATTGGCAGAAATGATGCAACAAAAACCTCAGGTTGATATGATTTCTAAGGCTGATAAAGACATCAAAGATTTTTTAAAAAAAGAAAAATACACAATGGCTGATTTGAAAGCTATTGTTACTACTGATGCAAATCTTAGCAAAAGTAAGATGATCATGACTAGTGTTGCAACTCAAGCTGGCGAAGGCTTTCAAGATGAAATTAAATCTTATATTGATTATATCTATGGTCAATTAAACTACAATTTAAATGTAGAATTTAGCGGTAGAAAAACTGGTGACAATCCAGATACTATGGACATGAAATTCTACGGAAACGGAAATGTAAAAGGTCCAGATGTTGTAGATGCACTTCACGGAACACATGTTGCAGGAATTATTGCTCAAATTCGTGAAAACGGAAAAGGTGGCGATGGTGTTGTTGCTAATAATGTAGAAGTTATGTCGGTTAGAGCTGTTCCTAACGGTGACGAATATGACAAAGATATTGCTTTGGGAATTCGCTATGCAGTTGATAATGGCGCAAAAGTAATTAATGGAAGTTTTGGAAAAGATTTTTCTCCTCACAAACAATGGGTTTGGGATGCAATAAAATATGCAGAAAGCAAAGATGTATTAATCGTTTTTGCCGCAGGAAATGATGCTAAAGATGTAGATACAGAACCAAGTTTTCCAACGGATACAAATAACGGAACTTCCGTTGCTGATAATGTTTTAACAATTGGTGCTTTAAACTATGAATATGGTTCTAAATTAGTTGCAGATTTCTCTAATTATGGTCAGAAGAACGTAGATGTTTTTGCTCCTGGAGTAAAAATTTGGGCAACAATACCAAACAATAAATATGTATTTGAAAACGGAACATCAATGGCATCACCAAATGCTGCTGGAGTAGCTGCTTTGGTAAGATCATACTATCCTAAACTTACTGCTTCTCAAGTAAAACATATCTTGATGGATTCTGGAACACCAATTTCTACAACAGTTGCAATTGGCGAAAAAAAAGAAAACGTTGCTTTTACTACAACTTGTGTTTCTGGAAAAATTGTGAATGCTTACAATGCGTTATTAATGGCAGAACAAATGTCAAAAAAATAATAGATTAAACCATAAAACCAATGGAAGGACACTAGTTCTTCCATTTTTTTATTTAAAAAATACAGATGAAAAAATTACTTTTATTATCATTTTTAGGCTTTGGTTTCACCACTATTTATGCGCAAAGTTCTTCTTATTGGCAACAACATGTAGATTATAAAATGAATGTAACGATGGATGTAAAAAACTATCAATACAAAGGAAAACAAGAATTAGTTTACACTAATAATTCACCCGATACTTTGCGTCGTGTTTTTTATCATTTGTACAATAACGCTTTTCAACCAGGAAGCGAAATGGACATGCGTTTGCAAAATGTAAAAGATCCTGATGGCAGAATGGTAAATAAAATAAAAGTTGATGGCAAAGATGTAAAAGAAAGCAGAATTTCTAAATTGCAACCCAATGAAATTGGTTATTTACACATTTCCAATTTTAAACAAGATGGTATTTCCGCTATTGCAAAAGAAGTTGAAACTATACTAGAAGTTACGCTTGCACAACCTATTTTACCGGGAAAATCAACTACATTTACTTTAGATTTTGACGGACAAGTTCCAGTTCAAATTCGTCGTTCGGGACGAAATAATAAAGAAGGTGTTGAGCTTTCAATGAGTCAATGGTATCCAAAAATGGCCGAATTTGACTTTGAAGGATGGCATGCCGATGCTTATGTAGCAAGAGAATTTCACGGAGTTTGGGGAAATTTTGATGTAAACATTACAATTGATAAAAATTATCTTCTTGGCGGAAGTGGTTATCTTCAAAACCCAAACGAAATTGGTTTCAATTATCAAGATTCTGGAATTGAAGTAAAAATTCCTAAGAAACAAAAAACGCTTACTTGGCATTTTGTAGCGCCAATGGTTCATGATTTTACTTGGGCTGCCGATAAAAATTACATTCACGATGTAGTAAAAACCGATTTTGGAACGACCTTACATTTTATATACAAAAACAATCCTAAAATAATTGATAACTGGAAATTGGCGCAACCCAAAACGGTTCAATTGATGGAATATTACAATACAATTGTAGGTAAATATCCTTACCAACAATATTCTGTGATTCAAGGTGGCGATGGCGGAATGGAATATGCCATGTGTACTTTAATTCTTGGCGAAGGAACTCTAGACGGATTAGTTGGCGTAATTGCTCATGAAATGGGACATTCTTGGTTTCAACATGTTTTAGCATCTAACGAAAGTAAAAACCCATGGATGGACGAAGGATTTACCTCATTCATTGAAGATTTAGGTATAAATGAATTGACAGAAAAAAAGGCAGAAAACCCTTTTATAAGTGCCTACAAAGGCTATATTAATTTAGCCAGTTCTGGAAAAGAACAACCGCTTACCACTCATGGCGATCGTTATGATGAAAACAGAAGTTATAGCATTGCATCTTACAGCAAAGGCGAAGTTTTTCTAACACAATTGCAATACCTTATCGGAAAAGAGAATTTAATGAAAACTGTAAAACGTTACTATTCTGAATTCAAGTTTAAGCATCCAACTCCAAATGATATTAAGCGAACTGCCGAACGCGTTTCTGGAGCAAATCTTGACTGGTATTTAACCGATTGGACCAAAACATTGAATACTATAGATTATGGAATTAAAAATGTTGAAGGTGCAACTGATGGTGTTAAAAAAACTGGAGTTTCGTTAGAAAGAATTGGAAGAACACCAATGCCAATTGATATTTTGGTTGAATATACCGATGGAACAAAAGAAACATTTTACATTCCGTTGCGCATGATGAGTTTTGAAAAAGAAAATCCAACATCAGATGTTAAAAGAACAATATTAAAAGATTGGGCTTGGGGAAATCCAAATTATTTCTTTGAGATTGACCGAGAAAAAACTACCATTAAAAAAATCACTATCGACCCAAGTGGATTAATGGCCGATGTGAAGCCAGAAAATAATAGTTATGAAATAAAATAAATCTAAAAGCGTTCTACACAAGAACGCTTTATTTTTGGAATAGAATTTGTAGTTTTACCACCGATAAATTTATAATGATGAAAAAATTTCTGATACTTTTTGTTTTAATAAGCTTTACTCAAATAACATTTGGACAAACAATAACATTAAAAACTAGCAGCGTAAGTATAACCGAGAAAAACGAAAAAGGCGGTTGGAACAATTGGACCGATTTTGTAAATGCCAAAATACTAATTACAATTGATGCTAAAAAAGACAGAATTGTTGTTAACTCGCCAGAAATTCAGGTTTTTTCCATAAAATCTTATGGTGAAAAAATTGAAACCGAAACCGATAAAATCGTTCCTTTTGATTGCGTAGATAACAATGGATCACAATGCAAAATTTTAGTAATTACAAGAAAAAATGAAGGAAACAGGATGCAATTTTACATCAACTATTCTGAAGTAAAATTTGTTTACAACATCTATAATTAACTTTTATTATGGATTTTACTTATCCCAAAAAAGAAAAACTTAAAAGCAGAAAAAACATCGATTTGCTTTTCTCCGAAGGAAAATCGGTTTCTAAATATCCTTTACGATTGGTGTATTCTAAAATTATTGACGGTGATGAAAAATTAAAATTTGGTGTTTCTGTTTCTAAAAAACATTTTAAACACGCAGTAGATAGAAATTATTTTAAACGCGTTTTAAGAGAATGTTATCGACTAAATAAACACTTAATTCACGACAATTTAGACAAGCAATATGCCATTATGTTCTTTTATCAAACCAAAGATAGGTTGAGTTATCAAGAAATAAATGAAAAAACCATTCAGTTATTTGAAAAATGGAAGCTTACTATATCCGAAGAAAAAGCCAACAATTAATCACAGTTCATATCTTAAGGAAGATATAAAAAGTTAGTTTTTTGTGGTTTATGTAATATATTTGATTTTGTTTGTTAAATTCGTTTGTTAAAATTCAAAAAAAGAAAAAGAAAATGCTTCACTACTTTAAAAAAAGATATATAATTCCAGTAATAGCCTCTAGTTTTTTGTTTGTTGGCGTTAGTTTCAAAGATGATTTTTTTGAAATTGCTAAACAAATAGAAATCTTTACTACGTTGTTTAAAACCGTAAATCAGAACTATGTTGACGAAATAAATCCGGCCGAGTTGATGGACAAAGCTATCAAAAGCATGTTGGCCGATTTAGATCCATACACCAATTATTTCAACGAACAAGATGTTGTTAAATTTAAAATAAACAACACTGGCGAATACACCGGAATTGGTGCAATGATTACTAGAAAAGAAGATAAATTAATTATAAGAGAACCTTACAAAGGATTTCCTGCCGATAAAGCCGGATTAAAAGCTGGCGATGCCATTATACAAATTGGTGATGTTATGCTTTCCGATTTTAAAGACGATGCTTCCCAATTACTAAAAGGTGCCAAAAACACTAAAGTTGACATAAAATACATCCGTCAAGGAAAAACCCTTACTGCACAACTTATTTTGGACGAAGTTGAGATAAAAGCAGTACCGTTCTTTTCTAAAATTGATGCCAAAACTGGTTATATAGTATTGTCAGCTTTTAACAGAAAAACAACTCAAGAAACCAAAGAAGCATTAGAAAAACTAAAAGCTGATGGTGCCGAAAAAATTATTTTAGATTTAAGAGGAAATCCAGGCGGATTGCTAAATGAAGCTGTAAATGTGTGCAATTTATTTGTCCCAAAAGGCGAAACAATTGTAACAACAAAATCTAAAAATGTTAAATACAATGTTACTTATAAAACCACAAAAGAACCAGTAGATTTAGAAATTCCTTTAGCAATTATTGTAGATGGGAAAAGTGCTTCTGCAAGTGAGATTGTTTCTGGAGCATTTCAAGATTTAGACAGAGCTGTAATTGTAGGAAGCAGAAGTTTTGGAAAAGGTTTAGTACAGCGTCCAATAGACATGACCTATGGAACTCAAGTAAAAGTTACTATTTCAAGATATTACACGCCATCAGGAAGATGCATCCAAGCGTTAGATTATTGGCATAAAGACAAAGATGGAAAAGCTGTGAGAACAGATGCTTCTAAATATACAGCTTTCAAAACCAAAAAAGGAAGAACGGTTTATGATGGCGGCGGAATTCAACCTGATATAGAATTGGCAGATTCTAAACTTAGCACTATTGCCGAAGTACTTCAAAAAAATGATGGAATTTTTAATTATGTAACTGCCTATTATTTTAAAAATCCGAATTTGGGCGATAAAATTCCGACAGTAACCGATGGAGATTATGCCGAATTTAAAGCATTTTTGAAAAAAGAAAAAATCAGTTTTGATACCGAAACAGAAATTGCATTAAAAAACACCTTGGAAAAAGCTAAAAAAGAAAAAATTGACGAAACCATCAAGGTACAATACGATCAATTGTTTGCCACTTTACAAAAAAGTGAGGAAGCACTTTTAGACAAAAATCAGAAAGAGATTAAGAAATTAATTCTAGATGAAATCATCAAACGCTATCAGTATAAAGAAGGTTTATATCTTTATTACATAAAAAACAATGAGGAAATTGCAAAGGCAAGCGCTATCCTATCTAACACCGCAGAGTATAACAAAATTCTTCAATAATGTTTCGATTTTTAAAATTTTTACCGCTTTTAGTTTTTGGTTTTGTTCATGCTCAAGAAGAAGCAGTAAAATCTGTTTATTTTGAATTTGATAAATTTTCATTAGACGAAAAGCAAGCCAAAGAAGTTATTGATTTTATTAAAAACACCGACTCGACTAGAATTGAATCTATTCAAATATTTGGCTATACAGACGATATAGGAAAAGATGCCTATAACTTTAAATTATCTACTAATAGAGCCAACACTATTCAAAGTAAACTAACTGAAAGTGGCGTAAAAAACAAAATTATCGTTACGATTGAGGGAAAAGGAAGAGTGTTGATTGATGATGATATCGTGGACAATCTGCCCGAAAAACGTTCTAAAAATCGTCGAGTAGATGTTGTTTTGAACTTGAGAGAACTTCCTAAATTGGTTTTACCAGGATTTTACAACATGATTCAAAAAAATCATATCGTTGGCGATCACATTTATCTAGAAAACATCCTATTTGAAAAAGGAAGCAGCAAGCTTACTACCAAAGCCAAAACCGAATTGGATAAAGTAGCGCTGCTGTGTTTGCGATACAAAACACTAGAATTTGAAATTCAAGGTCATGTATGTTGCACGCCGCCAAACCAGAAAGAAGCTATTGATAAGGACACTAAAAAACGTCAATTATCTACTAATAGAGCACAATCGGTTTATAAATATTTGGCCTTTAGACGTGTACTGAAAACCCGAATGATTTTTAAAGGTTATGGAAATACTGTGCCACTAGGCAAAGATCCAGAATATGACAGACGCGTAGAGTTGGTCATTACCAAGATTTAATTTATGAACCAAATTCATTTATTGTTCCTTTTTTGTTGTTCGTTGCTCTATTCACAAGAAGAAAAAAAATCAATTGAAGTTTTTTTTAATTCAAACGAATCCTCTATATCTTATGAGGCTGAAACCATTTTGACTACTTTTTTTTCTGATGAGACTATTGTCATTTCATCTGTTTCTATTGAAGGTTATTGTGACGATGTTGGTTCTTTGCAAAGCAACTTAATTTTGTCTACAAATAGAGCGCAAACGGTAGCGAATTTTATAAAAAGGGAATTTAATCTAAATTGTAACTCTGTACTTGGCAAAGGTGAACTTCTTCTAAAAAGTAACTCTTCTGTTGATGAATTTAGAAAAAATAATAGAAAAGCTATTATTGAAATTGTTTTTTTTAAGAGTTCAGAACAAAATGTGAAATCTAATATAGACTCTGAAAATCGCTATAAAAACTACAAAACTTTCTCAGATAAATTGGTTGTAGGTGATAAAATCATTATCAAAAATTTACTTTTTGAAGGTGGCCTTACTATTTTTGAAAATCCAGACGAAGCCCAAATCGAACTTGATAAAATAGTAAAATATCTAAACGATAATCCTAATACAACTATTGAAATTCAAGGTCATGTATGTTGCATAGGAAGTGCACATAGTGATGCTCACGACCGATTATCTGGCAAAAATAACTTATCCCATACTAGAGCTCAAAAAGTGTTTGAACATTTAATTGAAAAAGGGATTGCTACTAACCGAATGACGCATATAGGCTACGGAAGAAAGTTTCCTATTCCTGACGGAATAGAATCTGAAAACAAGCGTGTGGAGATTTTAATTACGAAAATTTAAAGTTCTCTTTTCATTTCAATATGCTCAATATCATCTTCTAAATACATTTCGCTAGTTTGAATAAATTGGTGGCTTTCGTAAAATTTCTTTAAATACAATTGTGCCGAAATAGTAATTTTAGTTTGACCGAAGTAAAGTTCAATTGCTGCAATTGCTTGTTGCATCATTTCGTGCCCAAATTTTTTATCGCGCGCATCAGGATGAATTACTACGCGACCAATTGAAGCATTTTCAAAATAATCTCCTGCATTGAACAAGCGTGCGTAAGCAACAATTTTGTCATTGTACTCGCCAAGTAGGTGAATTGCTTTCTCATCTTTTCCATCAATGTCTTGATAAACGCAATTTTGCTCTACTACAAAGACGTGAGAACGAAGTTTTAGCACACTGTATAGTTCTTGAAGAGAAAGTTCGTTAAAACGCTTTATTTTCCATTTTATGGTTGATGCCATTTATTTCTTTTTTAAAAATTGTATCGACTTGATTATCGCTTCCAATTCAAACATTAAATCTCTTTTCTGTTTTGATGGTGCGTAACAAAAACCCTCTATGACTAAAATTCTATTGTTGGGTTCATCTACAATAGCATAATTGATGAATGGTCCGTTCATAGATTCATGAAGTAACTCCCAATTTCCTCTAGTTTCAAATGTTTCTTTGTTGAAAATTTTCGTTTTAGAAATGTATGGCGAAAAAGCTGGCTCAGTTATCATTCTGGTTTTGGGAACTGCACCATGAATATAAATTTTTCCTATAGAATCTCTAATGTGCGTAATTCTATTAATGGCTTTGCTGTCGTCTTTAATACTTTTTAATGGAATTTGATAAAAAATTAGACTTAGGTTTCCGCTGGTGATGTCTTTCTTGTACCAAAGAAATTTTTTTCCGTGCATTACCAGTTTGTATTTGGATGGAATTGCCACTTTAATATTAAATTTTTCGGAAAGATTTTTAGTGTCAATCAATGAATCTTGCTTGATTCTATCTTGATAAACTTTAATTTCTGATTGTCTAAATTTAGTAATCATTAAAGAATCGTTTGCCTGAATAGTATCCAGTAATTCTTGAACCGTTTTTCCAGAAATATGCACTACTACTTGTGGGTTTGCATATTCGTTGTATTCGATTCTGAACTGACTTTTAGCTTCTCTTTTTACAACAATAATATTTCTACTGTTGTTCATGAAACCTTCAAGCAATTTTACTGGATATTGATTTAAAGTAAAAACTGGTTCTTCTTGAGGTAAACCAATGACTGGTGATGCAAATTTATTTCGCACGCTGTCGCCAACTTCTCCGTTCCAGAGTTGGTCGTCAATTATTACCGCAACTTCATTTGTTTTTCGACCAGTTTCACTGATTTTTTTGACTTCTTTAGAATTGCAAGAAATCAATACCGAAGTAAGAATTAGATATAAAAAAAGGGCTTTATTCATGATTAGAAATAAAGCCCAAATTTATAGAAGATTTTTGTATTATCCGTTAATTTTTAATTTCATTCCCGGTTGAATGTTTTCGCCTTTAATATTGTTCCATTTTCTTATGTCTGCAATAGAAACTCCAGGGAATTTTTGTGAGATACTTGATAGTGTATCACCGCGTTTAACTTGGTACATTTTTTCTTTAGCTTTCTTGGTTGAAGCGGCATAAGCATCTTTTTTAGATACTTTTTCTTTTACTGCAACAACTTCTTCTTTACCAACAATTAGTTTGTCTCCAAGTTTAATGTTAGTGTCAGACAATTTATTCCATTCTAAAAGATCATTAATTGTTGTATTGTATTTTCTTGCAATTGTGCCAAGATACTCACCTTTACCCACAACGTGTTCAATGTTTTTAGCATCGCCTTTAGGTTGTGTGTCTTCTTCTCTAGCTACGGCAACATTTCTTCCAGAAATAATTAATTGTGTTCCAACTTTTACATTGGTGTCAATAAGGTTATTCCATTCTTGAATACTTTGAAGTGAAACATTATTCTTTTTAGCAATTGCCGATAAATTATCGCCTTTGGCTACAACATAATAGTTTTCTGATTTAGAAGTACTGTCTGATTTTTCTGCTCTAGAAGTTTTATCTGCTCTAGAAGTTTTTGGTTCGGCAACGGCAATGTCTTGATTTCTTTCAGAAAGAGGTTGTTTTATTTCTTTCTTTACCGTTGTGGTAACTTTTTCGTTTTTAATGATTTTTAAATTATCACCAAGACCAATATTGTTTCCTTTTATTTTATTCCATTTTTTAATTTCGGCTACAGAAACATCATATTTTGAAGCAATTTCTCCTAAAACATCACCTTTTTTCACTTTATGAAATTTGGTAACATCTTTATAAGTAACTACTTTTTCTGTTTTAAAAACTCTCTCAGTTTTTGGTTCGTTTACAGCTATTACAGATGTTTTTTCTTTAGCTACACTTGCTTCTTTAACGGATGAGGTGTCTTTTATTGTTTCTTTCTTCTCTTTGTAAGCAATTCTTTCTGTAGAAACTATTTTTAAACTTCTACCAATTGGCGCATTGTTACTTTTTAATCGGTTCCATTTTTTTATTTCGGCAATAGAAACATTGTATTTATCGGCAATTTCGCCTAGATTATCGCCTTTTCTAACCTTGTGAAATCTGGTTCTTGTAGTAAATTCTCTTTCGTTGTAAGAAACATTAGTAGAATCGTTTTGTTTTACAGAAGCCAATCTTTCATAAGGACGTTCTCTTTTATCTGCTTCATATTGCACATAGGCATAAACCTTATCTTCGTTAGAGGTGAAAATTGCGATTTTATCTTTGGGCAATCTCAAGAAATTTCGTTCTCCAGAAATAGATGGAATTTCATTTCTCTTAAACGACGGATTAAAAAATTGAATTTCGGCTACAGAAACATCCAACAAATCTGAAATTTGTTTAAAAGTCATGTGCTTTTTAATCATAATTGTATCGGTAGCAAAATGATTTGCTATAGCTTTATTAGGAACAATACCGTGTTCTTTATGGTATTCAAAAATGTACATTGTTGCTAAAAAAGCTGGTAAATATCCTTGTGTTTCTTTAGGTAAATTTTTTCTAATGTTCCAATAATTTTGTTGTCCTCCAGAACGACGAATTGCTTTAGCAACATTTCCTGGTCCAGAATTGTAAGATGCCAAAACCAAGTCCCAATCGCCAAATATTTTATACATATTGTTCATGTATTGTGACGCAGCTTGACTGGCTTTTAAAGGATCGCTTCTTTCATCAACATAAGAGCTAATGTTTAGTCCATATTGTTTTCCTGTTTGGTACATAAACTGCCACAAACCAGTAGCTCCAACTCTAGAGACAGCTTTAGGATTTAGAGCAGATTCTACAACAGCAAGGTATTTAATTTCTAGTGGAATGTTATTTTTAGCCAATTCATCTTCGAAAATTGGAAAATAAAATTGAGAAATTCCCATTAAACGTTCGAAACCTTTTTTTCTATTCTTTAAAAAAGATTTGATAACGTTTTCTAAACCAATGTTGTACTCAATATTGAACGGCGATTTTTCGTCCATTAATTTTAGACGTTCCTTCAATAATTCTGTTGGAAGTTCGTAATCTACCGATTTGTCTGGATCTACGTTTTTAATATCTGATAATAAATCATCATAAATATCTAACGATGCCAGTTCTTGCGACCACATATTGTCTACACATGAAGCCATTTCGTCATTTACAAAAGTCGCTTTTATAGAATCTAGATAGGAAACTTTTACTTCTTTTTTTACAATCGAATCCAGTGGAGTTGTGCCTTCTTGTCCGTAGAACGAAGCCGAAGCGACCAATAGAAGCGTTGTTATTTTATTTTTTATAGTCATATTTTTTTATCTCAATAAGGTATTAATCAGCATTTTATGCTAAACGCAAAACTACTACCTTATAACGTATAAATTTGTTTAATTATTGTTAAAGTAACATAATTAGTCTAAAATAGCCTGAATTCCTGGTAAAACTCTACCTTCTAACATTTCTAGCATTGCGCCGCCACCAGTAGAAACATAGCTCATTCTGTCTTCTAAACCAAACTGTTTTACAGCCGCAACAGAATCGCCGCCACCAACAAGAGAAAAAGCGCCATTTTCTGTAGATTCGGCAATATATTCTCCAAGAGTGATTGTTCCGTTTGCAAAACTTGGCATTTCAAAAACGCCTAATGGTCCGTTCCAAAGTATCGTTTTAGACTCCATTATAACTTTTTTAAAGTTTTCTAATGATTTTGGTCCAGCATCAAGACCTTGCCATCCGTCAGGAATTTCACGTACATCAACTATTTGTGTAGTAGCATCATTAGAAAAAGAATTGGCAGCAACAACATCTACAGGAATGTGTATTTGAACTCCTTTTTCTTTAGCTTTTTTAAGTATTTCTAGTGCTAAATCCATTTTATCGTCTTCACAAATAGAGTCGCCAATTTTTCCGCCTAGTGCTTTAACGAATGTAAAAGTCATTCCACCACCAATAATCATGTGATCTACTTTATCAAGAATATTTTCTATAACTGTAATTTTAGAAGACACTTTAGAACCACCAAGTACAGCAGTTACGGGTTTTACCGAATTGTTTAAAACTCTGTTTAGACTTTCTATTTCTTTAGCTAAAAGCAAACCGAAACATTTATTTTCTGGAAAAAATTGTGCAATAATTGTAGTTGAAGCATGTGCTCTGTGCGCTGTACCAAAAGCATCGTTTACATAAATATCTCCAAGTGACGCTAATTCTTTAGCAAAAGCAAGATCGCCAGCTTCTTCTTCTGAATAAAAACGAAGATTTTCTAGAAGTAAAACTTGTCCAGGTTGTAAACTAGCTGCAGCATTATGAGCAATTTCGCCACGACAATCTGAAGCAAAAATAACTGGAACTCCTAAAACTTCTGAGGTTGTTTTTACTATATGCTGAAGCGAATATTTAGATTCATTTCCTTTTGGTCTTCCTAAGTGTGACATTAAGATAACGCTTCCACCATCGGCAAGGATTTTATCAATTGTAGGTTTTGCGCCCTCAATTCTGTTGACATCGGTTACATTAAAATTTTCGTCTAATGGAACATTAAAATCTACACGTACTAAAGCTTTTTTATTTTTGAAGTTAAAATCGTTTAAGGTTTTCATTTGATTTACAGAATTTATTGATATTAATCTGCAAATATAACTATTTTGTTTTTTATAGAAAACGCTAATTATGACTTATCACTTTCTAGGCTATTTTCGTCAATTTTAGAACTGATTGTTACCCTATCACTATTGAAAATACTGCTTTTAAATTCAATATCTTTTATGATGTAAGGAAACATGTTTTTTCTTTCTTTTAAAGATTTGAAAAGACCATAAAGTAAAATATTAATCGTCATTGTTTGTGATTGATGTGTTAGTGTTGTTGACAGATAAAATCCACATTTTATCTTGATATGTATTGTTTAATTTAGATAGACAAAGACTTATTGCTTCGTTTTCATTATCAACTTTTTGCAAATAAACATACTTGAAGTTATTTAAGTGATTAATTAACAGCTTTGCGCTAAATCCTTTAGATTTTAATAAAGCTAAAAAATGTGAAGAATTTTCTGTTACAGAAAAAACGTTGGCAACGATATAATAACCTTTGGCTTCGTTAGGAATTGTTACCGATTGAATTTCGAAAGGCGCTTTTTCTATATTTTTTTCAATAATTTTCTCTTTGTCAATATTTATTTTTTTATTAGAATTAGCTTCGGCAACTAGCGTAAGAGCGTCTTTATTTATTGATAAAATCTGAATTCTTTCTTTATAACTATCACCCATTTTTGACAAGAATAAATCTAGTGCTTCTGCTTGATTACTGGTTTTTTTAAGATAAACATAGTTGTAATTATTTAAAGGATTAGAAAACAAATTGGCCTCAACTTCTTTAGATTTTAAAAATAAAATAAACTCTTTGGCTTTTTGTTCTGTCTTAAAAATGTTAGCAATTATGTAATATCCAGACGATTGATTAGAGATATTGAGGGTTTGAATTTCGATACTATTTTTTTTACTATCAATAGTGCTATTTTTATTCAATCTGTTTGTTGTTGAAGTATTTGTAAAATTATCAACCAGAAAATCGTTGTTGGCAGGAATAAACTTTATGCTATTATTTTGGTTAATTACTTTTTTATTCTTGATTTCGATTGCGGCAATAGCGTCTTGTGGCAATTCATCATAAATTGTTGCCGGAGTAACCTCTACACCATATGCAGTAAAAAACATGAAATAACGGTCTCCAGTAGACATCATTCTTAAGGTTGATTCTTTTATATTATTACCAATAATAGTGTTGTTTGGGTTGGGAATTGTAAACAAACAAGTGTCATATCCTAAGGTGTTTTTACTGTCTGGAAATCTATTAGAAAAATGCTGGTTTTCTATTGTAATACAACTGTTAAAAAAATTGTTTTCTTTTCTAATAGAATTACTTAGTGTGGTAAAACTGTTGCTGTGGTTTGTGCTAAAAAGGAGTTGATCTCCAATAAGATTATTGTCTCCTTCAAGTGCTGCACAAGCAATTTTGGCCGTGACGTTTCCTGTTGGTAAGGTTTGAAATCCATTGAAGGTTATGTCTGTAGATTTATCTGTTACACCTGCAAAACCATCAAAACTTGTAATGAACTTTCCGCTCATTTTTTCATCTTGATAAACTATAAAAATAGTCCATCCTGCAGCAACGCCGCCACTTAACATTCCTTGAGTGGCTTTTACATTGGCAACAGTATAAACTCCAGTTGGGTTGGCCAATTGTTTTACTTCATTAGTAATGTCGGCATAAACAACATAGGGCGCAAAGTCCTTAACTTCTTTTTGGTTTATACCGTCATAGATTACCTGTCCAGAAATGGACGAATAAGTTTCTTGATTAGGTAATTTTAATTTTACAGAATTAAAAGAATCTCTTCCCGGATCGGTTACTATAAATTTTTCCTTATCATTTTTATCTCCTGCAGCATATTTGTAAGTTGCCGACCAATAAAGAGCGGCATAAATTACTTTTTTATTAGATGGATTATCAAAAATTAACTCGGCGCTACTTGATGAAAAAGTAGATTGATCATCGTCAATATCAATATATTCCATAGAAAACTCATCGTTTAACTTGGCATAATTGGTGTGATTATAATAGGGATCATTAGCAGCATTGTTATAATCTACTCTGTTAACTATGTTGTTTGCAATAACAGTCATATCACCTTTTACAAAACTTTGGTATCTAATCTTGAAAGGAACTGGAAGTTGTGCATAAGAAACTCCCAAATATAAAAACAAAGCAATAGTAAAATTTACCGAGATTATCTTTTTAGCATTCATAACAATACGTTTTTTAGATTGATTACTTTAAAACAATAGAATGAAATTATTTTTAACAATTCAAAAATAAATTAAATATCGACAAAGTGTTATTTTTTACCGATTAAAAGATGTTTTATATTGTATAAAGATGTTTTTTCTTATATTTGAAATATATTTGAATGATAAATCTTACAGCTTTATTGGTCTTTTTTAGCTGTTTTTAAGTATTTTCTTTTATCTTTGCTTATGCAGTTTTCACAAATACTAGGTCACGAACACATTAAAAATCACTTGATTAAAAGTGCAACTCAAGGAAGAATTCCTCATGCCCAACTTTTTATTGGACCACAAGGAACAGGAACATTGGCCATGGCTATAGCGTATTCTCAATATATTGTTTGCCAAAACTTGGGTAACGATAACTCCAGCGGTAATGATTCTTGCAATATAAAATTTGAACATTTAGCCCATCCCGATTTGCATTTTGTGTATCCTACTGTGACTACAGAAGATGTAAAATCTAAACCTAAAAGTGTTGATTTCCTTCAGGATTGGAGAAAATTTTTAAACGAAAACCCTTATGGCGAATTGTCCGATTGGTATAAAATACTGGGTGTAAATAATAAACAAGGTGAAATTCGTGTTGACGATGCCCAAGAAATCTTGAAAGCATTAGCATTAAAATCATTAGAAGGAAGTTATAAAATTATGATTATTTGGATGGCAGACAAGATGAATATTGCTGCTTCTAATAAATTATTAAAACTACTTGAGGAACCAACAGATAAGACGGTTTTTATTCTAATTTCTGAAAGTGAAGAAGCTATTATTCAAACCATTCGTTCGCGCTGTCAAGTATTGCATTTTAATGGTTTACCCCAAAGTGTAATTACCGAAGCTTTAGTTGCAAGAGAAAATATTGATCAAAAATTAGCCCACAAAATTGCGCATCAAGCACAAGGAAATTATAACAAAGCATTGCATATTTTAAAAGAAGACAACGACGAATTACCATTTGAAAAATGGTTTGTTGATTGGGTTCGTGCTGCTTTTAGAGCTAAAGGAAATGCTACTGCAATTCATGATTTAATTGCTTGGAGTGATCAAATTGCTGGTTTGGGTCGTGAGGCTCAAAAGAAATTTCTAAACTATTGTATAGATATGTTTCGTCAAGCATTATTACTAAATTATCAGGCAGATACGTTGGTTTATATGGAGCCAACAGTTGAAAAATTCAAGCTAGAAAATTTTGCGCCTTTTGTAAACGGAAATAACATTACCGAAATTTTTAAAGAACTTTCAGACGCTTCTTATCACATTGAACGCAATGGAAATGCTAAAATAATTTTAACAGATTTGTCAATAAAATTAACGCGTTTAATTCATAAAAAATAACATCATGAACAATACTGCATCGGTTTTAGTTTTAGTTTTTCTTGCTCTTACTTTTATCATGTCGGCTCACGACAAATTGTTTCACTGGAACGATAATATGGCTTGGATGAAACCCCATTTTGAAAAAACAATTCTAAAAAATTTTGTTCCAATTGCGGCAGGAGTTTTAGTTTTCTTTGAACTACTTTCTGGAATTTTATGCATTGTAGGATGCCTTGAATTGTACATTAATGGTGGTAGAATGTTTGGATTTTATGGCGCCGTTTACTCTTGTATAACTTTACTTATGATGCTTGTAGGACAAAGATTAGCCAAAGATTTTGACGGATCTCGAACTATTGCTATTTATTTTATGGTTGCCATTTTGGGTGTTTTTTGGTTGAGTTAAAAACTTAAAATTAATTTAAACTTGCTTTAAACATTCTCAATTCTTCCCAGGTAAAAGCGTCGCCAACCTGCTCTTTTAATGCATTTAAGGATTCTTCTTTATAACCATAAAACGCTTTAGAAAGTGCTTCAATTTTATCTTCGGGCATAATATCTTTTACATTAACTGCTTTATCTTGAATAAGTTTGGTAAAATGTGACAAGATTGTTCCTTCTGTAAGTTTTCGCAACAAGGCTATTTCTGCAATCGAATTTTTTTCTATCCAAAGTTCATAAGTGACTTGCGTAGTTGCTTTTTTGGGTATTTTATCCGTATTTTTAGGCTTAGGTTCGTAATAGCTAAGGTCTTTTTTATCTTCAATTAAATTAGCATTGTTCCGTTTATAATCTTCATATACGCGTTCAAGTTTTTCTGCTTTATAATTTTTAATTGCCAGATTGTTCAAACTTTCTTTACTAATAACTTTGTCTTCTAGAACAGTTTCTATAAGTTTTTTGGCTTTCATCAACCGCAAGATAGCGTTGGTTTGCAGTTCTTCTAAAACCAATAATTCATCATAAAATTGTTTTACTTGTTTTGTGCGTTTTACCTCTTCAATTTTGTATAAAATTTCATAAACTAACGCATCCAATTTTTCATAAAAGTAATTGTAAGCCGCACCAATTCTATCGTTTATAAATTTAAAATCTACCGTTTCATCACGAAATAGTTTATCCAATTGCGACATAAATTTTGACGCCGGATCAACAAGATTCTCACAATTTTCCATTTGTTGGGTTGCCCAATTGCTGTGTTTAGACTTAGCAGACAAATCAGAATTTAAATAACTAAATTTATGATTGCGCCATTCTTGCGATAATTCACTCCAATTGAAGCTGTTGCGCAGATAATTATGGATGTAATTCTTAGTATCTGTTTGTAAAGCATTCTGTAAAATTTCGGTCGATGCTTTGTTAGTAGCATAATCCATAACATCATCATCGTTAGAAATGCCGTTCATTTGTATTTGAGAAAGCAAAATTAAGCCATTTAAAGAGCGCAAACGTGAAAGCGCAACGTAGGCTTGACCGGGAACAAAAACTTGTGAAACGTCGAGTGCAGCTTTGTCAAATGTTAAACCTTGACTTTTATGAACCGTTATTGCCCAAGCTAGCTTTATAGGATAATGCGTAAACGTTCCTAAAACTTCTTCTTCAATTTCTTTGGTATTAGCGTTTACAAAATAGCGAATATTCTGCCATTCATAACGTTCAACATCAATGGTTTTATTCTCTTCAGGAAAATTTACTCTAATTTCGTTATCGGAAATTGAGAGAATAACGCCCATTTTTCCGTTAAAATAATGTTTGTCAAATGAAAGATCATTTTTAATAAACATTATTTGTGCACCAATTTTAAGTTCTAAATATTCATCTACCGGAAAAATTTTATCAGGAAAATCACCTACAATTTGAGCTTTATAACTTTTTGATTTCCCTTCTAAATCGGCCAATGATTTAGTGTTGATAGTATCAGCCTTAGCATTATGAGTAGTTAAAGTAATATAACCTTTGTTGGTCTTTAAATCAAAATTTGGCTGTACATATTGATTCAAAAAATTAATATTTTCCTTAGTTATCTTATTGTTTCTTAGGTTATTAAGTAAATCTATAAAGACTTCGTCTGTTTGTCTAAAGATTTTAGAAAGCTCAATATACAAAGGAGGAAATTGCTGAATTGCATGCGAATGAAAAAAGAATTTTCCCTTGTAATAGGTTCGCAAAGTTCTCCATTCTTCATCTCTAATTACTGGTGGAAGTTGCAATAAATCGCCAATAAAAAGAACTTGAACACCGCCAAAAGGTTGCTTTTTCTTTCTAACGCTTTGCAACATAAATTCAATTGCATCAAGCAAGTCAGATCGTAACATACTTACTTCGTCAATAATAAGTAATTCCATGTTTTGAATAACCGCTCTTTTAACAGCACTCATTTTAAAATGGCGTCGCAAAGTATCTTTAGATTCAAATTTTATGTTTTCATTAAAACTACCTTCCACATTTGTAGCAGGAATAAATCCGCCAAAAGGCAATTGAAACATAGAATGAATGGTAACTCCGCCAGCGTTAAGCGCCGCAATTCCTGTGGGAGCAACAACAACGGTATTTTTGTGAGTAGATTTTAGAATTTCTTTTAGTAAAGTTGTCTTTCCAGTGCCAGCTTTTCCTGTTAGAAAAATGGAGCGATTGGTTTGGTTAATGAAGCGTAAAACGTAATTTGCTTCGGCAGATATTGATTCCATTTGGCTTTAATTTTAGATAAAACAAAGGTAAAATATTGATTATCAATTTCCAAATAAAAAATTCCAAATTCTAAATGAAGCACATCAGAATTTGGAATTTATAGTAGATTTCTAAAATTTAATTTAAAAAATTATTTTTTAACAGCAGGTTTTTCTTCTTTTTTACCTTCTGTTTTGTATTTATCATTTACAATTTTAATGATGTCTTTGGTAACGTCATAGCTGTCTTTAGCGTATAAAATATTGGCTGCTTCGCCCGATCCAAATAAATAATCGTATCCTTTATCTTTACCATAATCTTTAAATATTTTTCTATATTTTACAACTACAGAATCCATTTCTACACCATGTTCACCTTGTATTTGTTGCGACAAAGACTGTTCTGCATATTGCAATTGTTGTTCTCTTTGTTGCAATTCTGCTCCTTTTTGTTGTGCCCAAGCTTGACCATTTTTCATAGCATCGTTTTTAAAACTTGCAGCTTCTGCTTGAAATTTTTCTACTTCTACTTTCAATCTTGCTCCTTTTTCTTTAGCTACAGCTTCATATTTGGCTTTGATATCTTTAGCTTCGGTAGATTCTTCTAATAATTTATTAGTATCAATATAAGCTGTTTTAAAATCTTTCGCTTCTGTGGTTTTGTTACAAGAAACAATTGCTACTGCCAAGGCAATGCACACTACAATTTTTTTCATTCTATTTTTATATTTAATTTTACTATTTGCCAAAAGTATAAAAAATTCATCTGAAAAGATAAAAAGTTATAAAATTGACTTGATTTTACTATTATAATCGTTTACTATCATTACAGAAACACATATAATTATTCCCTATTAAAACCGACATCATACAATGCGTTTTAAAGCAACCTCTCATTTTACCCAACAAAAGACGTCTTTAGTCCTAAAACTGTTTAAAATTCGCTTTTATTTTAGTTTTTAGCGTTTTTTATCACATAAATATGCGAAGAATATTCAGAATTTTGATTTCCTTTCCAATTAGACTTCAATCCGATGAAAAAAGCTTTGATGAAATTCATTTTGCCAGTTTTATATTTTTCAGATAATAAACTTACATAAAAACTATCAAATTTCATTGGAATTACTTTTACTAACTCAAGATTTTCTTTAGCAAATAATTTTTGAATAGCAGTTTTCGAAAAATGCCATAAATGAATTGGAATATCATAAGCTGCCCAAAACTCTTTATAATGTTTTGCATCAAATGATTTAAAATTAGGAACCGCAATAATTACAGTTCCTGTTGGTTTTATCAACCGTTTTAATTCTTTTATCTGATTTTCTAAATCTGGAACGTGCTCTAGAACGTGCCACATTGTTATTACATCAAATGAATTGCTTTCTAATTCTGAAAGGTTTTCTACAAACGAAACACCTTTATTTATAGCAATAGCTTTTGCTTTATCACTTGGTTCAACTCCGATTGTTTGCCAACCATCATTTTTTGCAACCGATAAAAAATCGCCAACTCCTGCTCCAATATCTAAAATTCTTCCTTTTTGCGATTCCGAATTTATTAATTTCAATTTATTCTTTAAAGCTATTCCTTTAACGAATTGATACATTTTTTCAAATAAAGATTTGTTTCCATCGGTGTGCGAAATATAATCAACACTTTCATAATAACTAGGAAGTTTCTCTAAACTTGGTTGCGGATGCGTAATTAACATATCCAATTCTTCATCATAAAGTAACTCAAAAGTTTCATGAGAAACGGAATAATCTTTTACGTTTAAAAAATGTTTGGTGTTTGATAAATTCATTAAATTCTCTTTATTTATAGGTGTTGGCAAAGTTAGTTTCACGTGGAACAAATGTAAGTACGAAGTAAGAAATACAAAATACGAGGATTTAAAAATTTGATGTTTATTTTACTTCGTACCTTAAACTTCGTAAATCGTAATTTTATATTATCTTCCCATATAAACTAACAATACCGAAATATCACTTGGTGAAACACCACTTATTCTAGAAGCTTGCGAAATTGTTACAGGACGAATTTTACTTAACTTCTGTCTCGCTTCAATTGACATTGATTTAATTTTGTGAAAATCGAAATCATCAGGGATTTTTAAATCTTCCAGTCGTGTTAGTTTATCTGCATTAATTCTTTCTTTTTCGATATAACCCGAATATTTTACTTGAATTTCTGCTTGTTCTAAAATTTCTCTGTCCAAATCGTTTTCTTCTACATAAGAAGCAACTTTTTCAAATTTCAAGAAATCTTCTAAGTCTATTTGCGGACGCGAAAATACTTTAAACATTTTGTCCGATTGAACAATTGGAGCGCTTCCTTTCTCTTCAAGAATTGGATTAGTTTCGGCAACCGTCAAACTCGTTTCTTTAAAAAAGGAAACCATTGCATCACTAGCAGCAAATTTCTTTTCCATTCTTCGCATTCTTTTCTCAGAAGCCAAACCTATTTCAAATGATTTGGGTGTTAGTCTAGCATCAGCATTATCTTGTCTTAAAAGCGTTCTGTATTCGGCACGCGAAGTAAACATTCGGTAGGGTTCTTCTGTTCCTTTTGTAATTAAATCGTCAATTAAAACACCAATATACGCTTCATCTCGTTTCAAAATCATTGGATCTTTTTCCTGAACTTTTAATGCCGCATTTATTCCAGCCATCATTCCTTGAGAAGCTGCTTCTTCATAACCTGTTGTACCATTTATTTGTCCAGCGAAATATAAACCTTCAACTAATTTAGTTTCTAAAGTATGTTTTAATTGCGTTGGTGGAAAATAATCGTATTCTATTGCATAACCTGGACGAAAAAATTTTACATTTTCAAATCCGGCTACCGAACGCAAAGCTTTAAATTGAATATCTTCTGGAAGTGATGTAGAAAACCCATTTACATAAACTTCGCAAGTATCCCAACCTTCTGGCTCAACAAATAATTGATGTCTTTCTTTATCAGCAAAACGATTAATTTTATCTTCAATTGATGGACAATATCTTGGTCCAAGTGATTTAATTCTTCCATTAAACATAGGCGAACGATCAAATCCTTCTCTTAAAATATCATGAACCTCCAAAGAAGTGTAGGTCATGTGACACGATCTTTGGTGAATTAAAGACTTCGTCTCATCTGAATAAGAAAATTTATCTGGACGAACATCACCACGTTCTTCATTCATTTTAGAATAATCTAAAGAACGACCATCAACTCGTGGAGGTGTTCCTGTTTTCATTCTACCCGATTCAAATCCTACTTTTACTAAATCTTCTGTGATTCCGTATGCAGCACTTTCACCAGCTCTTCCTCCACCAAATTGTTTGTCGCCAATATGAATAAGTCCGTTAAGAAACGTTCCATTAGTCAATACAACTGATTTAGCTTTAATTTCAATTCCAAGCGAAGTTCTTATTCCTTCAACTTTTCCGTTATTGATTATTAAACCCGAAACCATTTCTTGATAAAAATCTAAATTTGGAGTTCGCTCCAACATCAATCGCCACTCTTCAGAAAAACGCATTCGATCTGACTGAACTCTTGGCGACCACATAGCTGGTCCTTTTGATTTATTAAGCATCTTGAATTGAATGGCTGTTTTATCTGAAACAATTCCAGAATAACCACCAAGCGCATCAATTTCACGCACAATTTGTCCTTTGGCAATTCCGCCCATTGCAGGATTACAAGACATTTGCGCAATGTTCTGCAAACTCATTGTAACCAATAAAGTTTGCGAACCAAGGTTTGCTGCCGCAGCTGCCGCTTCACAACCTGCGTGTCCTGCTCCAACTACTATTACATCGTATGTATTAAACATTTTCTTAATTGGGAATTAGGAATATTTAATTTAGAAATCACTGAAAAAGCAAGTCTAAAATCTATTCCTGTTATTTTGTTCCACGTGGAACGTTAACTTGTATTTTATTTTTTAATTTTTAATAAAGAATCAGAAAGCCTTAATCGTTATGTTCCACGTGAAACATTTTGATTTTTTCATTTTCTTTGTTTCTCATTAATTGCTCGTCATCTTCAGATTTATCTTTATATCCGCAGTAATGTAGAACGCCATGAACTAGGACTCTTTTTAATTCTTCTTCAAAAGTAACGTCGAAATCTTGGGCATTATCGCGAACTCTTTCGATAGAAATGAAAATATCGCCATGTAATTCATTTCCTACAGAGTAATCAAATGAAATAATGTCGGTTAGCGTATCATGATCTAAATATTGTTCGTTTAAATTGAGTAAATATTCATCATCACAAAAGATATAATTGATATCTCCTTCTTTCTTATTTTCTGATAAAATCACAGCAGAAATCCAAGTAGCTATTTGGTCTTCGTTTTGCAATTCAAAGTCGTTTTCGTAATTGAAACTAATCATTTGTTTTAAAATATTCTTGAACCTTTTGGTTAAAATTGGAGCGCAAAGGTAATGTTTGTCTGTTTAAAATCTCTACGCTATTTAAATATTCTTGTAAACGTGTCGGTAACGCATTAGTAGAATTATTATATTCCTTTTTGTTTGTTTCTGATTGACGTTTCTTCTCTTCACCTTGTTGCTGAATCGCTTTGTCAAGTTTTAACAACTCATATTTCAAATTCAGCATCTTTTGAAGAACTTCATTATTGAAACCTTTATTCAAAAGTTGCTTCTCAATTTGCTTCATTTGATCCAAAGCATTTTGACCTTGTCCGCCCAAACCTTGTTTATTTAATTCGTTTTGCAACGCCTCACGAAGTTGTTGTTGCTCTTTATAAATTTCCATTATGTCTTTGGCATCACCTTCTCCATCTTGACCGTTTTCACCGTCTTTATTTCCTTGTCCGTTTCCGCCTGAACCTTGTCCGTTTTTGCCGTCTTTTCCATCCTTCCCATTTCCTTCTTTTCCGTCCTTTCCATTTCCTTCTTTTCCATCCTTTCCTTCTTTTCCTTTGCCGTCTTTGCCTCCTTCTTTCTCTCCTTCTTTTCCGCCTTGACCTTCACCGGATTTTTGTCCAGGTTTCATTCCTTTTTTAGCTTTTTCACCTAAACCTTCCTGTTTCTTTATTATATCTGGAAGTTGCATTCCGTCGCCTTGACCTGGTTTTGGTTTTCCTTTTCCTTTGCCCGAGCCAGACATTTGCATAGACATTTGCATATTGTTTAGAGTTGCAGCTAACATATCGGCAAGTTTATTTGCAGAACTTGTGGCGAATTGTTGGTGAGAAACACCTTTTGGAACATTAGCGTCTGCGAGAGTTTCAATTGCTTTGTCAACGTTATATTGTACATTCCCAACTTCGGTTGTAACTTCTTCTGCGATCTTTGGATTACGTAATGAAAGCGCAAATAGACTATCGTCAACATGTCTGAATTGTTGTTTTAAGTCTTGTTGGATTTTAAGATTTTTATTGAACGATGGTGAACCTCTTTTTAATCCTTTAAACTGCTTCATGACATCTTCTTGAGAAAAAGAATATGCTAAAAGATTATCGAGAATTTGTCTTAACATTGCGACATCTTCTTCCATCTGATCTTGATCTCCGGATTCCATACTTGATTGCATGTCTTGACTCATTTGCTTCATTTTTTTGGAAGCACTTTTTTGTTTGGGTTTTGCTCCAGCTTTAGAATCTTTCTTTAATTCATCTGACGCTTTCTTAAGATCTTCATCAATACTTTTCTCTTTTGGCGCTGTATCTGGAAGTTCAACAGGTGTTTTTAATTCTTTATTGTCTTTTTCTAAATCTTTTAATTCTTCTTGAATCTTATCAAATTCTTTATTGATTTCTTCTTGTTTTTCCGCAGAATTTTCTTTTTCGTTATCCGATAATTTGTCTTGCTTTTCAGAAAGTTTATCTAATTTATCTGCGATTTGTTCGGCTTTCTTTTCAACGTAATATTTCTTAGTAAGCTCCACTAATTGTTGCAAACTCTTAGTTTGATTTTTACTTTGTTGTTTAAGTTTATCCATTTTCTCGAACAACTCATCTTTCTCTAATTTCTCATTAAGCTTTTGAAGTTCCTCTAAAAGTTTTTTGTTCTTTTCTAAATCTTTATCAACTTTATCCAATCGGTCTTTAAGAAGTTCTTTTACTTCATCTTTCTTTTCGGTTTTAACTTTGTCTAGATTGTCTTTCATTTTCTCGGCAAAATTCTTCATCATTTCATCTTGCTTCTTTTGCTTATCAAGAAAATCATTTACCTTTTGTTGTTCCTTAAATTCTAAGTTGTCTTTCTCTTTACCCATTTTTTGCAACTTCTCCATTTCGTTCAATTGCTTGTCTTGGGTTTTTAAAGATTTTTCTAATGAATTTATATTGTCATTTTGTTGTTGTAATACTAGATCTTCTTTTTCAGTTTCAGTTGCGATTCTGTTGGAGAATACTGATGATTTAGTACTTTTGAAATTATGTAAAGCATCGTTATCTGAAACTTCAAAATAATACTCATACGAAACACCTTCTTCAACAGGAAGATTACTTGGAAAAGCAAACACAAACTGATCATACACATCACGCTTCACGGTAATGGTTCCACGTTTAACCAAATTAGGTTTGTCTTTTGGATAATAAATAACTTGCAATTTAGAAAGTCCGTAATCGTCTGAAACTTGTCCTAAAACATAGTTTTTTTCAATTTTAAGACTGTCTGGAGCGTTTCCTACAGAAATAGTTGGAAACTGATCTTTAACAACGGAAATCTGATAATTTAACTTCTCATAATTCTGAACTTTACTATTGGAAGTAACAATTTGATAATCTGTGTTTTGAATAATATTTTTAGACAATAAAAACTGATTGTCTTGTTTAGCAAAAGCATACTTTGCAGCAACATTCAACCATTCTACTTTTTGTGTAGCCAAAGTTTTCATTCTCCAAGTCACGGTAGTTCCTTCGGGAAGTACTGCATTTCCGGTTCCTTTAATAACTTCCGCTTTTTTATTCAAATATCCTGGGAAATTTAAAACCATTTCGAAATTAGCAATCGATGGAACGGTGACAACATTTAATTGATATTCATGAGAAGAAACATCATTGGCTTCAATATGGAATTCCAAATTTTCTTTAGGTTTCGGAATGACAAATTGAAATTCACCAGCTTTGTTACTTTCCATAAAATAACTTTCGTCACCGATGAAAATCATGGCGTTTTCTGGAACAACTTTTCCAACGGTTTTTACTTTTAAAAGAAAATCTTGATTCTGTTCGGTTTGTAAATTCTTATTTAAAAGTTGAAATTCAAATGGTGCTGGTGGTAAAAATTGTTCTTTGTAATGCACCACACGATTCAAACTTTGAGAAATAAAATTGCTGTTTCCAGACAAATAAAAGAAAGCAAAAAACAAAATTGGAATAATTGCTAAAGGCAAAAATTTCTTATTAGTTCCAAAATTTATGGCGTTTCCAAAAGGAACAGGTTGAAGTGTATTTGCTTTTTGATCTATAGAAGCCAAAAGCAATTCTGATTTATTTGTGTCTTGAGATAATTGTAAAAAGTTGGTAAGCTTATCACCTACTTCGTTGAAATGATTTCCGATGATTTTGGATGCATCGTCGTAATTAATTCCTTTTTGAAGTTTGAATAATTTAAAGATTGGAAACAAAATAAATCGCAACAATAAGAAAAGTTCCACGACTATAAAAGTCCAAAACAAAATGGTTCTAGCAGTTGGTTTTAACCAAAGAAAATATTCTACAAAAAGTGTAAAAAGAAAATATAGTAAACCAATTCCGACGAAGAAAATGGTTCCACGTAGCAATTCATTTGTGTAAAACTTCTTAATAAACTGTTCGAGTTTACTGTATATTATGTTCTGATTTTCCAAAATTGTTAATCATTTGTTTATAACCGATAAAAGTAATAATTTCTAGTTAGAATAAAAGTTAATTCTTTATTAAACACCAACTTTATAAATTTATGCGGATTTTGTTTTTTATATTTTTGTATTTTTACATTATAAATAAAATTCATCGATGGAAAAGTTAAAAGATTTACTTTCTAAATACAACGCAATTTCTATTCCGCTTTCATTAGAAGAAGAGCAAGGAATTTTATATGAATATGTGTATGCAACCAACAAATTAGAAGGAAATCAATTAACTTTAATTCAGACAACTGAACTTTTTAAGAGTGATACTATATCAGGAAACAACATCAGAACATCAGATATTTTAGAACAAAAAGGAATGTATAAAGCCTTAAAAAGGATGTTGCTTGCTATTAAATACAAAGAAGATTTGACAATAGAATTATTTTTAGAATTGAATTGGTTAAGTATTGGAAGTCTTTGGAATGATGATTATTATCTTGATGCTAAAGAAAAAGGTCAAGAAAGAGGAACTTTTAAAATTAGTCCGAATGTAATTTCAATTAAGAAAAACAACATTGAAATTGAAAAAATAATACCATTAAGTTCACCCGAAAATGCTACTCAAAACATGAATGAACTTATAAAAAAATTAAATTCAAGCGACAAAAACGTAATTGAAAAAGCTGTTTTTTTAGCTCAAGAAATTTGGTTACATCAACCTTTTGTAGATGGAAATAAACGAACAGGAAGGTTGTTAATAAATTTTTTATTGATGAAAGAAGGATTTCCATTGTTTACTTATAATAATCCAAACTCGAATTATAACAGTTTGCTTGTAGAACAATATTATGATAAAAAACCAGATTTAATTAAAAATTACATTGTTGAAACTTTAACTTCAAAACTGGAGACTTCTATTCTCTCTAATTCTAAAATAAAAAAGAACGGTAATGGTTTTCGATTTATTTTGTAACATTTTAGTTTTAAAAACTTCCAGCTTCCAGCTTTCAACTTCCAACTTCTGATTATCTTTGTACTCACTTTGACAAGCTCGTTGTTAAATTGAATTAAATATAATAAAAAATCATGTCTAAACAAGTTCGTGTGCGTTTTGCACCAAGTCCGACTGGACCTTTGCATATTGGTGGTGTTAGAACTGCCCTATTCAATTATTTATTTGCTAAGAAAAATAACGGCGTTTTCTATTTACGAATTGAAGATACCGATCAAAATCGTTTTGTTCCTGGAGCAGAAGAATATATTCTTGAAGCTCTGGAATGGCTGGGAATTGCACCAAGCGAAACTGTTGAAAAGAACGAAAAATTTGGACCTTACCGTCAATCGGAACGAAAAGAATTGTACAAACAATATGCTGATCAATTGATAAATTCGGGTTGGGCTTATTATGCTTTTGATACTGCCGAAGCATTGGATGCACATAGAAAACAACACGAAGCAGAAGGAAAAACATTCATTTACAACTGGCACAATCGTGAAAAACTAGATACTTCTTTGGTAATTTCAAAAGAAGAAACCGATAAAAGAATTGCTACTGGAGAAGATTATGTAATTAGATTTAAAACTCCGGTAAATGAAACTTTGCATTTGCACGACATTATTCGTGGTGACATTAAATTTGAAACTAATTTATTAGACGATAAAGTTTTATTCAAATCAGACGGAATGCCGACCTACCATTTAGCGAATATTGTTGACGACCATTTAATGGAAACTTCTCATGTAATCCGTGGTGAAGAATGGTTGCCATCAATGCCTTTGCATAGTTTATTGTACAAAGCTTTTGGTTGGGAAGCACCAGAATTTGCTCATTTACCATTGATTTTAAAACCAATTGGCAACGGAAAATTATCAAAACGTGATGGCGATAAAATGGGATTTCCTGTGTTTCCTTTAGAATGGAAAACCGAAGAAGGGATTTCATCTGGTTATAGAGAAAACGGATTTTTTCCAGAAGCTGTGGTTAACTTTTTAGCTTTATTGGGTTGGAACGACGGAACAGATCAAGAGCTATTTTCTTTGGAAGAATTAGTTGAAAAATTTGATTTGAATAGAGTTCATAAAGCTGGAGCAAAATTTGATCCAGAGAAAAACAAATGGTTTAATCATCAGTATTTACAAAAACAAAGTGATGAAAGTTTGACGAGAGCATTCAAAAAAGAATTAGAAAAAAACGGCACTTCGACTGCGCTCAGTGTGACAGACGAAAAGTTAACAAAAATAGTTTCTTCCATAAAAGAACGCGCTAATTTCGTTTCAGATTTCTGGGATTTGGCTGATTATTTCTTTGTGGCTCCAACATCTTACGATGAAAAAGCAGCTAAGAATTGGAAAGAAGAAACACCAAATTTAATGCAACAATTGATTTCGGTATTGGAAAATATTGGAGATTTTACTTCGGTAAACATTGAAACTATTGTAAAAGATTGGATGACAAAAAACGAAATTGGAATGGGAAAAGTGATGCAACCATTTCGATTGAGTTTAGTTGGAGCTTTAAAAGGTCCACATCTTTTTGATATTGTAGAATTGATTGGAAAAGACGAAACCATAAAACGATTGGAAAAAGCAATTGCTAGTTTGTAAATAACTACATATTTTAACCGAAAATTCGCAAATTATAGTATAGTAATTTGCGAATTTTTGGTTTTATTTTTTACAAATTAAAAATTATCTGGCCACTAATGGTTCCTATATTACCTTTAAAACTTTTGTTTCCGTTTAGTAATGTTAAACCTTCTACACTGTTTAGATTGCCTAAGACATTTGTAAATCCGTATTCATAGAAAATAACTGCTCTTACTACTTTTCCTCCAGCAGAAATTCCAAAATAAGCATTTCCATTTATTTTAGAAACATCCAAAATTTGTTTCGATTGAAGTAGAGTTCCTTTAATTAAATTATTTTCGTCTCTAGAATCAACGCCCAACTTTCCGTTTACTTGAAGTACTGGACCAAAATCTACAGAGATATGATCCTTAATAATGTTATAACTTAATAGCAATCGTACTTGAACTCCTTGAAGATTAAACTCGGTATCTTTCTTTAACGATGTTGAAATTGTTTCTAATGAAAATTTGTTTACAAAAAACTGCATTCCATAAATCATACTCCAATTGTTGTAGTAATTTCCTCTAACGGAAAGTCCACCAGCATATCCGTTGCCTGGTTTTGTGGTAAAATTAGAAGTATAAAGTGTTGATTGATTTACTCCACCTGAAATTCCTATTCGGTTTCCGTCTTTATTTTGATATTGAGCAAAAATGGAAGTTGCAAAGGCCAAAAGTAGCACTGTAAAAAAAGATTTCTTCATTATTAAAAAAGTTAATTTGTAACAAACATACATTTTTATCGTATAATAACTACATAACCACTTAAAAATTATTTATGGAAATCTTTTTTATTATTTTAGCAGTCTTCGGATTAATTATTTTATTCTCTTCCTTCTTTACTGTAAAGCAACAAAGTGCCGTTGTCATTGAACGATTTGGAAAATTTATGAGTATTAGAAATTCTGGTTTACAGCTTAAACTTCCTATTATTGATAGAATTGCTGGAAGAGTAAATTTAAGAATTCAACAACTTGATGTAATTATTGAAACCAAAACTAAAGATAACGTGTTTATCAAAATGAAAGTTTCGGTTCAGTTTAATGTAATTCAGGATAAAGTTTACGAAGCATTTTATAAGTTAGAATATCCGCACGATCAAATTACAGCTTATGTATTTGACGTAGTTCGTGCTGAAGTTCCAAAGTTAATTTTGGACGACGTTTTCGAAAGAAAAGATGATATTGCAATTGGTGTAAAACGTGAATTGAACGAAGCAATGGCAACTTATGGTTATGATATTATCAATACTTTGGTTACTGATATTGATCCAGATATTCAAGTAAAAAATGCGATGAATAGAATCAATGCTGCCGATAGAGAAAAAACAGCTGCAACATTTGAAAGTGAAGCACAACGAATTAGAATTGTAGCTAAAGCAAAAGCCGAAGCCGAAAGTAAAAAACTACAAGGACAAGGTATTGCTGACCAACGTAGAGAAATTGCTCGTGGATTGGTAGAAAGTGTTGAAGTGTTAAACCATGTTGGAATTAATTCGCAAGAAGCTTCGGCTTTAATTGTAATTACACAACATTATGACACACTTCAAGCGATTGGTGCCGATACCAATTCTAACTTGATTTTGTTACCAAATTCGCCACAAGCTGCAAGTGATATGTTGAACAGTATGGTTACAAGTTTCACGGCTTCGAACATTATTGG
>NZ_JAYWFT010000164.1:0-22311 GCF_043778725.1 Flavobacterium sp.
CTTCCCATTCCGAACAGAGAAGTTAAGCCCGATTGCGCAGATGGTACTGCAGTTATGTGGGAGAGTATGTCGTCGCCTTTCTTTTAAACACCCTATCCAAATATGGATAGGGTGTTTTGTTTTAAAATGCTTTTTAAAATTTAAATTTGAGTTTTCTTCTAACTTATAATAAATTTATAGATAGCGATTTAGAAATAAAATTTTTTATATTTATACAAATTAAATTTGTTGCAACAATGAATTGCTTATCAAGAATGAGAATCTTTGATTTATTCTTTTTAAAATAAATACAACAAATTTATGTCTTCAAGAAAAAAAAATTTTTGTTATCAAAAAAAAATAATTTAAACTTTGAAATTAGAATCCTCAAATCATAAATTACTTTTTTGATTACATATTATAGTATTTTATAAAATCCGATTCTTCATAACTTTAAAAGAATAATCTATGGATAAAGAAATATTTTTTTAAAATTTTTTCTAAAATATTTATATTTAAAAAAGACATGCTAACTCTTTAATTAAAAGATACTTTTAATATAATTAATTGCTTTTAAAATGAAATAAACAATCTTTATTTATTGGGCATTCAGTACATTTTGGGTTTGTAGGTCTACAAATTTCTCTTCCTAAAAATGAAAAGGCCATACCAACTTCTCCCCAAATTTCATGTGGTAAAATCGCCATTAATTGTTTTTCAATTTTATTGCCATCTTCTGATTCTTTTGTTAAACCAAATCTCGGTATAACCCTAATTACATGTAAATCTGTAATAATTCCTTGGGATGGTATATTCATTTCCCTCAAAATAACATTAGCTGATTTTCTACCAATTCCTTTTAAAGCAATTAAATCATTTAAATTTGCTGGAATATTTTTATTGTTTTTTAAAATTTTTGCAATTCCTATTATCCAATTTGATTTAGTACTAAAATTTCTAACTTTATTTATATAAGGATATAAATCCTCTGGCTCAATATCGGTTAGTGATTCTAAATTAGGAAATTCTTTATAAAAAGTAGGCGTAATTTTATTAATATTTGCATCAGAATCTTGAGCTGACAAAATAACAGCAATCATTAGTTGATAGAGATTTTCATAATCCAATGGATGTTTTCTGTCTTTGTATTTTTCAAGTAATGGCTTTAATTTTTCAATCCAATTATCTTCTTCAAATAAATTCATAGTTACTCTTTTATATATTCAACAATTCGTTTTATAACTTCAATATTTCCTAAAATCTTTCTATGACCTAATCCTTTAGTAATCATTAATTCTGAATTTATCATATTTTTATTAATGTTGTAAGCCGCTTTCACATCTACTTCATCATCATTTTCATCGTGAATTATTAAAATTGGAGTCTTAATTTCTTTTGCTGCTCTTGATGCCGAATAGAAGTCCATTTCGGTATTGTACTTTCTTTCAAAACGTTCTTTTAATTTCATACCAATTTCAGGTTTTAATTCTAATTTTTTTATAAAATCATTAATAATATCTTGAATAATGTCCCCACTTCCAATTACTACAGCTTTTTTTACTTTCAAATGTTCTCTAATTGCATTTAAAATTGCCATTCCTCCTAAAGAATGACCAATAGCATATTCAAATGGACCAAATTGTTTTTCTAATTCAATTATTGACGTAATAAATTCAATCATTATAGTTGAATTTCCTTTAGATTTTCCATGCGCAGGTGCATCAAAACTTACAATTGAAAAATCATTTTTAATCAATTCGTCAGCAATTTTCACTAATTGTGTTCCTCGTCCAGACCAGCCATGAACTAACAAAATTTTTCTATCACTTTGTCCGTAATGATACACAACAATTTCTTTATTTATTGCATTTACAAAGAGGATTTGTTGTTTACTTTCCTTATTCATATTAAATTCTCGTTTCGGAATTTTATATTTTATAGGTTTTGTAAATAATATTGCTGCAAATTGAGTTACTAATTTTGATGAAATTACTTCTAAAAACTTAGCAGTAATGAGAATTACTTTTGGAATTTTCAATGATTGTGCTTTAATTTCAATTTTTTTTGCCATTTCAATAATTTTTGATGCAATTTATTATATATTATTTTTTTTTGTAAATTAGGACATCATAAATATAACTTAAAATGTTAAATCAAAGACGCGTAATAATTGAAAATGTTTTGCCTCAATTAGACAATGGGGCATTTTTTATAAAAAGAATAGTAGGTCAAAATGTCAAGGTCACAGCAGATATTATTTCTGACGGTCATGATGTAATGGAATCTGTAGTTCAGTACAAACATGAAAAAGATAAAAAGTGGGGTGAAATTAGGATGAATGCTCTACCAAATGATGCTTTTGAAGCAACTTTTTCTGTTGAAAAACAAGGTTTTTATTCTTATTTTGTTGAATCTTGGATAGATTACGCTTTAAATTGGCACTACGGAATTGGAAAGAAAATTGCAGACAACCAACACGTAAAATCAGAATTATTAGAAGGTGTAGAATATATTAAACCATTATTATCTAAAGTTTCAGCATCAGATAAAAAATATTTGAATGATGTAGCCGCATTGTTTTCTGATGAAAAAAATTATGACAAAGCAATTATTGAAGCTATTTCAGATAAATTAAAATCAATTTTTAAACATAATCCAACCAAATTTTTAGCCAATCAATCACAAGAATTAAAAGTATATGTTGATAGACAAAAAGCACTTTTCAGTACTTGGTACGAGTTTTTTCCACGTTCGGCTTCACGTGAATTAGGTAAACATGGTACTTTTAAAGATTGTGAAAAATTACTACCACGAGTTGCTAAAATGGGTTTTGATACGTTGTATTTTCCTCCGGTCCATCCTATTGGTGAAGTAAACCGTAAAGGAATAAATAATGCAACCGATGCTAATCCAGGTGATGTTGGGTCACCTTGGGGAATTGGTTCTCAATATGGCGGTCATAAATCAATTCATCCTGATTTAGGAACTATTAATGATTTTAAATCGTTAGTTAATGCTGCTAAAAAACTAGGAATTGAAGTAGCAATGGACTTCGCTCTTCAAGCTGCACCTGACCATCCTTATGTAAAAGAATTTCCACAATGGTTTAAATGGCGTCCAGATGGTACGGTTCAATATGCTGAAAATCCACCAAAAAAATACCAAGACATTTTACCCATTTATTTTGAAAGTGACGATTGGAAAAATCTTTGGAAAGAACTTTTGGATTGTGCATTATATTGGGTTGAAGAATGCGGAATTAAAGTGTTCCGTGTTGATAATCCACATACAAAACCGTTCTATTTTTGGGGTTGGCTAATTGGAGAAATTAAGAAAAAACATCCAGATGTTTTGTTTTTGGCAGAAGCTTTTACACGTCCTAAAATCATGCATGAATTAGCTAAACAAGGTTTTACACAATCCTATTCTTATTATACTTGGCGAAACACAAAAGCCGAATTACAAGAATATGTAACTGAGTTGACACAAACCTATCAAAAGGAATTTTTCCGTCCAAACTTTTGGCCCAATACACCAGATATTAACCCATTTGCTCTACAAGGTGCAAACGAAAGTACACACTTACAAAAATATTTTCTAGCAGCAACATTAAGCTCATCTGTTGGTATTTATGGACCAGTGTTTGAATTTATGGTTTCTGATGCTATTCCTGGAAAAGAAGAATATATGGACAGTGAAAAATACCAAATTAGACTTTGGGATTGGAACAAAGAAAATAAAGTTTCAATGCTCATTAGCAAGATAAATCAAATTAGAAAAGAACAATCTTCGCTACAACAAACCAACAATATTGAGTTTTGTGATACTACAAATGATCAAGTAATTGCCTTCTATAAACATGATGATAACAAAGAAAATGAAACCCTAATGATAGCAAGTTTAGATGCCTATTATGTAAAACAAGCCATGGTAAGGTTGCCATTACAATCACTTGGAATCTCTCCTGGTCATCCTGTAAGAGTAATCGATTTAATTACAGGTAACAGTTACATTTGGGACAAAGAATGGAATTTTGTCGAATTGCATCCAACGTTACCTTTCCATTTATTTAAAATTATTAAATAGCAATAAGTATTATACTTGCTTATTGCTTAAAGCCTAAAGCTTAAAGCTATATAACCATGAAAAACAATAATCAAGATACTTTTTCAACTCCATTTATTTTCAAAAACGAATGGAAAAATGCTTTTGAAGACGACGAATTTATTAAAATATTTTCATTAGACATACTCGAAAACTACATCATCAATAAGCGATGGTATGGAGGAAAAGCAAGTACGTTAAAGTATATTGAAGTTGTAGATCATTTTAAAATAACGTCTAAAAAAAACACCTATTACGGAGTTTTACTTGAAGTAAATTTCAAAGAAGCCTTCTATCAGCATTATTTTATGCCACTCGCTTTCATGGAAGAAAAAGAGTTGGATACCAATACTGTAATTGCACCAGTAAAATTTGGTCCAATTAGTGGTTTTTTGGTTGATGCACTTCATCAAGATGATTTTAGAAAATTATTATTTGAAAAAATAATCCATTCCAAAGATAAAAATACAGATAAATTAGTCTTTCACAAAGGTTCGTTGCTTGAGGAAACCGAATATAAATCTTCAAAATTTATGGGTGTTGAACAAAGCAATACTTCCATAATTTACAATGACGACTATGTCTTAAAAATTTTCCGTCGTATTTATGTGAGCACCAATCCAGACTACGAAATTAGCCGATTCCTCACCGACAGAATGCACTTTAAAAATACGCCTGCCTACACAGGAAGTATCAATTTAGCATTACCTGAAGGAAACATAACTTTGGGATTGATGCAAGAATTGGTGCCCAATCAAGGTGATGCTTGGAAGTTCATGCTCGAGCAAATAGATGGTGTTTTTGATAATTTACACAAGAAAAAAATTAAAATTGATAAACTGCCAAATGTAGATTTATTCAAACGATTAAAAATAAACGAAATCCCACCAGAAATTATTGATTGGGTTGGGTTGAGTCTCTTTTTACGAATTCAAACATTAGCCTTGCGAACTGCCGAAATGCACATCGCGCTCGGAAGCGACATTCACGAAACAGCATTCACACCAACAACCTACAACGGCGATTACACCGTTTGGTTAAAAAACCGTTTGTTGTACCAGTTCCAAAACCGATTGAATATTATCGAAAACAGTTTGCATAAACTTGACGGTATGGCACTCGACTTGGCACACCAATTTCTAGAAAACAAGAAACTTATCCGTAAGCATTTTGTAGATTTCGATTGGACAAAAATGAAATCCGAACGAATCAGAATTCATGGCGATTATCATCTAGGACAAGTTTTAGTCAACGGTGATGATTTCTATCTACTTGATTTTGAGGGCGAACCAGAAAGTACCATTCGCGATAGAAAAGTAAAACAACCACCATTAAAAGACGTTGCCGGAATGTTCCGTTCCTTTCATTACGCCATTTACGCAACCATTTTCAACAACTCCGATAAATATCCTTATGATCAAGAAGAACTTTTCAAAGCCGGCGAATTGCTTTTTAAATATATGGTTGGAACGTTCCTTGAAACCTACATCGAAAAAGCACAATCTGGTAATTTAAATATCGGTTACAGTCACGAAATCAATTTTTTACTAAAATATTGTATCCTTGAAAAAGCAGTTTACGAGTTGGGTTATGAGCTAAATTCTCGTCCGCGATGGGCAGTAATTCCGTTGCGAGGTATTCAAACCATTATGGGATATTAGAAGCGAATGGCTTGGGCATTTTAGCAATCCATATTCACGCTTTCCATTCCAATCTTTTTTAAACCTAACAGGTTTTAGAAACCTGTCAGGTTTAAAAAAGGATTTCCACTGCAATCGTGGCTAGTTAGGTTTTGTATTGAGAGGACAATAGTGTTCTAAACAAAACAAAATTTAAATTTTAGATAAAAGTTGTTAAATGCAGGATTTGTCATCCCGAGCGCAGTCGAGGGAACACAAAGAGAAAAAAAAACATTAAAAAATGAAATTCTATTACGTTTACATATTAAGATGCAATGATAATTCGCTATATGTAGGAATTACGAATGATTTAGAAAGAAGAGTAAACGAACATAATGAAGGCAAATTACCAAACGCATATACATTTAGAAAAAGACCAGTAGTATTAGAATGGTTTCAAGATTTCACTGAACCCAATCAAGCCATTTATTTTGAAAAGAAATTAAAAGGATGGTCAAAACAAAAAAAAGAAGCACTGATAAAAGGAGATTTTGATAGGATAGAATCACTAGCAGAGTGCCGAAATGCAACACATAATAAGTATAAACCATAAATATAAAATACAAACATAAGCCCTTTGACTGTACTTCGGCTGCGCTCAGCATAAACTTCTCAGGATGACAGTTCTCGGAAATATTCATATTTTGCAGTCAAATTCATAATTGGATTAAATAGTTCTTATAAAATCAGAATATAAATAGTAAAATAAAAGTAATTAATAGCACAATCTGTCATCCCGAGCGCAGTCGAGGGAACACAAAGGGAGAAAACTATAATAAGTAAAACACTAATTCTAAAAATTTCCAAAATTTCTAAAATCTGTGTTCTAAAATAAAGTAATAATAATAAAGAGGAAGAGATTGCATCGTTCCTCGCAATGACAATAAAAAAATGAACCAAGTACAACCACATTCGTTATTTTCCGATTTCGATATCGATTTATTCAAAGCAGGAAAACACTTTAGATTATACGAAAAATTAGGCGCACATCTAATAGAAGTTAATGGCGTAAAAGGCGTTTACTTTGCCGTTTGGGCTCCATCAGCGCGTTCGGTTTCTGTAGTTGGTGATTTTAATTTTTGGGTACAAGGTGAGCATCAACTCAATGTTCGTTGGGATGGTTCAGGAATTTGGGAAGGATTTATTCCTGATGTTGACAAAGGCACAACCTACAAATATAAAATCCAATCCAATAACGGCGGCATCATAACCGAAAAAGCCGATCCGTTTGCATTGTATTGTGAACATCCACCACATACAGCATCCGTAATTTGGGATTTAGATTACAAATGGAAAGACACCAAATGGATGGAAACTAGAAAAGACAAAAATGCGCTAGACAAACCCTTTTCGGTTTACGAAGTACATCTAGGTTCATGGAAACGCAATGGCGAAGGTAATTTCTTAACCTATGTAGAATTGGCTGACCAATTGGTTTCGTACATAAAAGAAACTGGTTTTACCCATGTCGAGTTCATGCCAGTTATGGAATATCCTTACGATCCTTCCTGGGGTTACCAATTGGTTGGCTATTTTGCACCAACATCACGTTTTGGAAAACCACAAGATTTTATGCTTTTGGTTGACAGATTGCACCAAGCAGGAATTGGAGTAATCTTGGATTGGGTTCCATCACATTTTCCAGATGATGCTCACGGTTTAGGTTTTTTTGACGGTTCTAACTTATACGAACATCCCGACAGAAGAAAAGGATATCATCCCGATTGGAAGAGTTTGGTTTTCAATTATGGTCGCAATGAAGTACGTTCGTTTTTAATAAGTAATGCTATTTTTTGGTTGAAAAATTACCATGTTGACGGACTTCGTGTTGATGCTGTGGCGTCAATGTTATATTTAGATTATTCAAGAAAAGAAGGCGAATGGGAACCAAATATTTATGGCGGAAGAGAAAATCTAGATACCATAAGTTTCCTTAAAGATTTTAACGAAGCAGTTTATGCCGATTTTCCAGATGTACAAACCATTGCCGAAGAAAGCACGAGTTTTCCGATGGTTTCTCGACCAACTTTCCTTGGTGGATTAGGCTTCGGAATGAAATGGATGATGGGTTGGATGCACGACACTTTACAATATTTTCAAAAAGAAAGTGTGTATAGAAAATACCATCAAAACGATTTGACTTTTTCGATGACCTATGCCTTTACAGAGAATTTTATGTTGCCACTTTCACACGATGAAGTGGTTTATGGAAAACATTCAATTCAAGGAAGAATGACTGGTGATGAATGGCAAAAATTCGCAAATTTACGCTTACTTTACGGTTATATGTTTACGCATCCAGGAACAAAATTATTGTTTATGGGATCAGAATTCGGGCAAACATCCGAATGGAATTTTGAAGGAAGTCTAGATTGGCATTTATTACAATTTGGCTACCACGATGGAATTAAAAAATGTATAACCGATTTGAATGCTTTATACAAAAACAATCCAGCGTTGTACGAAAAACAATTTTCAGCCGAAGGTTTCGAATGGATAAATTATTCTGACAGTCAAAATTCTGTTTTTTCATACATCCGAAAAGGAAAAACTGCCAAAGAAAATCTAGTTATTGTTTGCAATATGACACCAGTAGTTCATGGAACTTATAGAATTGGATTACCAACAAAAGGTAAATTAACCGAAATTTTTAATTCAGATAAAATAGAATACAACGGTAGTGGAGTAACCAATGCAAAACCAATAAAAATAGAAAATGAAGCATGGAACGGAAGAGAGTTTTCAGCCGAGATTGTGCTGCCTCCACTAGGAATTTGTGTTTTTAAAATAGGATAGTCTTTTGCCACAAAGACACAAAGTCTCCAAGAAAATTTAAATTTTTAAATTCAATATTATGTTTTCATTTTTTTAATAGGATTATATAAACTTTGTGTCTTCGTGTCTTTGTAGCTAATACAAACAACCGCAAACGTTATCGTTAAAAACATCTAAAATTACTTTTGAAAATTCGTTGCAACATTTGTATTTTAGCAAATTATCATAAAACTAACCACATGATTACAAACACAGAACTCGAATATAAAGGCGATTTATTTCCTTCCAAAATTATATCTTTTAAACAAGAAGTTGACTCAATAGACTTTCAAACAGATAACAATGTTATTCTAAGAATTACTGTTCTTCGCGACAGTATGATTCGTTTTAGATACACGGTAAAAGGATATTTTAGCAATGATTTTTCGTATGCAATTGATAAATCTCAATCGCATGGTTATAATGTACTCGAAGTTACAGAGGAAATTGATCATTACAGAATTAAGACTTCCAAAGTCTATGTTGTAATTCAAAAACATGACTTGCGCATCGGAATTTATGAACTTGACGGAACTACAATTCTTGAGGATGAAATTGGTTTTCATTGGGAAGAAAGCTACGAATTTGGTGGAAATATTGTCAAAATGAGTAAAATGTCTCACGACGGAGAAAGTTTTTACGGACTTGGAGACAAAGCAACACATCTAAACTTAAAAGGAAAACGATTAGAAAATTGGGCAACCGATCAATATGCTTTCCAAAAAGATCAAGAACCATTATACAAAGTTGTTCCGTTTTACATAGGATTGCATCACAACAAAGCTTACGGAATTTTCTTTGACAATACGTTTCGTTCGTATTTTGATTTTTCAAATGAGAGAAAAGGTGTAACCAGTTTTTGGGCTGATGGTGGCGAAATGAATTACTACTTTATTTATGGTCCAAAAATGAGCGATGTAGTTACAACTTACACTCATTTAACTGGAAAACCCGAATTGCCACCACTTTGGACTTTAGGATACCATCAATGCAAATGGAGCTATTTTCCAGAAAGTAAGGTAAAAGAAATTACAGGTAGATTTCGAGAACTTCAAATTCCGTGCGACGCTATTTATTTAGACATCGATTACATGGAAGGCTTTCGATGTTTTACTTGGAGCAAAGAATATTTTCCAGACCCAAAAAGAATGGTTGCCGAATTGGCAAAAGATGGTTTTAAAACTGTCGTAATTATTGATCCCGGAATTAAAATAGATAAAGAATATTCGGTTTATCAAGAAGCTTTAGAAAAAGATTATTTCTGCAAGCGTGCCGATGGACCTTATATGAAAGGTAAAGTTTGGCCTGGCGAATGTAATTTTCCAGATTATACAAATCCAGAAGTTAGAGAATGGTGGGCAGGATTATTTAAAGAATTAGTTGCCGAAGTAGGAGTGAAAGGCGTTTGGAATGATATGAACGAACCAGCAGTTATGGAAGTTCCAACCAAAACTTTTCCGCTAGACGTTCGACATAATTTTGATGGAAACAATTGCAGCCACAGAAAAGCACATAATGTTTATGGAACCCAAATGGCACGAGCAACTTATGAAGGTGTAAAACGATTTGCTTATCCAAAACGACCTTTTGTAATTACTCGTTCGGCTTATTCTGGAGCACAACGTTATACTTCATCTTGGACTGGCGATAATGTAGCTTCATGGGAACATTTATGGATTGCAAACATTCAAATGCAACGAATGTCAATTTCTGGAATGGGTTTCACAGGTTCAGATATTGGTGGATTTGCCGAACAACCATCAGCCGAATTATATGCTCGTTGGATTCAATTGGGTGTATTTCATCCGTTTTGTAGAACACATTCTTCTGGTCATCATGGCGAACAAGAACCATGGAGTTTTGGCGAAGAAGTAATTGATATTACTAGAAAATTCGTCGAATTGCGTTACCAATTGTTACCTTATTTATATACTATGTTTTGGCAATATGTCAATGATGGTGTTCCAATGCTGAAACCTTTAGTATATTTTGATCAAGAAGATCCGCAAACGCATTATAGAACTGACGAATTTATTTTTGGAAATCAAATATTAGTTTGCCCAATTCTTGAGCCAAATGCTTTAGGACGAAGAATGTATTTACCACAAGGAAACTGGTATAATTTCTGGACAAACGAAGTTTCTAAAGGAAAACGCGAACTTTGGGTTCCAACAGATTTTGATCAAATTCCAATTTTTATAAAAGAAGGCGCAATTGTACCAAAATATCCAATACAACAATATGTTGGACAAATTGAAAATCCTGAATTATCATTAGATGTTTATTTTAAATTAGGGAAAGAAAAATCGTATGTATATGAAGATGCGCACGATGGTTATGATTACAATAAAGGAAGATATAGTTATAAAACTTTTAGTTTGAACGGTAAAGAAAATGAACTTTTTATAACACAACATAAAGAAGGAACGTTTGAAACACAATACCAAACTATAAAGTTAAATATTAAAGGTTTACCATTTGAAATTAAAGGAATTGAAATTGATAATGAAAAAATAGTATTTGATAAAGACTCACTAGATTTACATGATGGCTTAGTTGTTGATAAAGATTTTACCGAATTACACTTCATAGGAGTATAATTTTTTGTAAATTTGATAGTAAACAAACAATAGTTATGAGTTATAAAAGAATCACCATCAGTTTTTGTGCAGTAGCATTAGCGTTTTCTTGTGCACAAAATCCATTTACCGGGAAAAATACTTTGGCATTAGTGCCAAATAGTGAAATTTTACCTTCGGCATTTCAGCAATACGGACAGTTTTTGTCAGAAAACAAAGTAATTACTGGAACTGCAGAAGCTAAAAAAGTTGAAATGGTAGGAACTAAAATTAAAGTTGCCGCCGAAAAATGGCTTAATGCAAATGGATATACTGGTTATCTTAATGATTATAAATGGGAATACAAACTAGTTGATAGTAAAGAAGTTAATGCTTGGTGCATGCCTGGAGGAAAAATCGTAGTATATTCGGGAATTCTTCCAATTACTAAAGATGATGCAGGTTTGGCTACTGTTTTAGGGCATGAAGTTTCTCACGCGTTAGCCAATCATGGTCAACAACGAATGAGTGCCGGAATGTTACAACAACTTGGCGCCGCAGGTACAGCCGCAATTGTAGGTACTAAAAGTGAGCAAACACAACAAATCGCATTGACCGCTTATGGTGCAGTTACGCAATATGGAGGAATGTTACCCTTTAGTAGAAGTCACGAAAGTGAAGCAGATAAAATAGGTTTAACATTGATGGCAATTGCTGGTTACAATCCAGATCAAGCAGTTCAATTTTGGGCTAGAATGTCTGCTAGTTCTGCAGGTCAAGCGCCACCAGAGTTTATGAGTACACATCCATCCGATGCAACCAGAATTGCACAGCTTAAAGAATTGGTTCCGCAAGCGAAAGCTGAAGCGGCAAAATTTGGCGTAACATTTAAATAATATCCAAATTATAAAAAAAGAGTATATTTGAAGCTGTCTTCCAAAATTTTGGCAGACGGCTTTTTTATTTTAAAACTATTATATCATGCCAAACTTACCAAAAGGTCATCCTAAATTACTTAATGCTTGGGCTTTCTATGACTGGGCTAACTCTGTTTATAGTCTAGTCATTGCATCTGCGGTTTTTCCTATTTTCTATGAAATGATTTTTAAAGAAAGCGGTAAAAATTATGTTCTTTTATTTGGAAAAGAAATTAAAGATACTGCAATGATAAGCTTTGTAACAGCTTTTGCATTTTTAATTGTAGCTATTTGTTCTCCAATTTTATCAGGGATTTCAGATTATTTAGGAAATAAAAAAGCTTTTATGCGGTTCTTTTGTTATCTAGGCGGATTGTCATGTATCTGCCTGTATTGGTTTGATGTAGATAATTTATTCTTGAGTTATACTGCCTATTTCTTCGGATTAATAGGTTTTTGGTCTAGTTTAGTCTTCTACAACTCTTACCTTCCAGATATTGCTTTCCCAGAACAACAGGATAGAATTAGTGCCAAAGGTTTTTCAATGGGTTACATTGGAAGTACTATTTTATTGATAATAAACTTGTTAATGGTGATGTTTCCAAATACTTTCGGAATTGAAACACCTAAAATGGCAATGAAAATTTCATTTGTTATGGTTGGAGTTTGGTGGATTGGATTCAGCCATATTACCTATTATTATTTGCCAAAAGGAAATAGAACTAACGTGCCGCTTGCCAAAGATTTTATTTTTAAAGGTTTCCATGAGTTAAAATTGGTTTGGAAACAATTGCAATCAAACGTTCGATTAAAAAGATACTTGTACAGTTATTTTGTTTTTATCATGGCAGTTCAAACCGTGATGCTTGTCGCAACTTATTTTGGAGCAACAGAGATTGATTGGGGTTCAGATGATAAAACTATGGGCTTGATAATTAGTATTTTATTAATACAATTAGTAGCCGTTGTAGGCGCAGTAATTACTTCAAGAGTTTCAGAAAAATTTGGAAATATAAATACACTAATATTTTTAAACGGTATTTGGGCAATACTTTGTGCTTTTGCCTATTTTGTTCACACACCAGTTGAGTTTTATATTACTGCTGGTTTTGTTGGTCTTGTAATGGGAGGAATTCAATCTATTGCGCGTTCAACTTATTCAAAATTTTTACCAGAAACCGAAGATACTGCATCTTTTTTTAGCTTTTATGACGTTACAGAAAAAGTAGGAATCGTAATTGGAATGACTATTTATGGAACAATTGACCTAATTACTGGTTCTATGAGAAATGCAATTCTATTTTTGGGTGTTTTCTTTGTAATTGGATTAATTTTACTAACAAGAGTACCAAAAAAATAATTTTACAGTCAACAAAAAATAATTATATTTGAGCAAATAATTCAAACAATGAAAAATAGAAATAGTAGTATAGTTTTTATGTTCTTTTTATCAAGTTTACTTTTTGTATCTTGTGATAATGAGCCTTTAGATCCAACTCTAAAATCACAACTTGCATCTGGCGTACTCAACCCAAGTACTGGTGGATCAACACCAACAACCTCTGCAATTACAGGAACTTATTTACTTACCGCATTTAACTCCTCTGTTCCTACAGATTTAAATGGAGATGGAACTTCTTCTACTAATCAAATGTCTGAAACTACTTGTTTCAATAATAGTAATTTTATTCTTAACGCTAACAATACATTCATATCTAATTCTAAAGGTATAGATATTGATGCTACAGTTACTCCAAATGTTCTAACTTGTTTCACCGATCCAGATGTAACTGGTACGTGGGTGTTAAACGGAACTACTTTAACAACAACCTATGTAGATGCCGGAATTACTTATAACGACGTTTTTTCTGTTATTGGAAATACGCTAGTTTTAACCGCAGCAAACGGAAGTGTCGTAGGAATGGTAGGTGGAAATCCAGTAACATTAACAGCAGATTTAACTTTAATTTATTCTAAACAATAAATCTAAAACTAAATATTCTTCTTAATCCGTCGAAATGGCGGATTTTTTTTGTGGCATAATCATTGTCCTACTACGTCTAAATATCGATAAAGTACATCACTTACCAATTTTAGCATCATTTACATGCTTTATGTCGATTTTAATTTAATATCAATAAAGCAAATTATATATTTGCTAAAGAAATTGCTAATCTAATAATGTCACATTGACTTAATATATACCATGTCAAATCATAAAATACTAACTTTTGACAATTTGTCACTACAAGAATTTGATTCGGAGGCCGAATTAATACCACTTTTAACTCCAGAAGACGAAGAGGAAATGACCAATGAAGAATTGCCTTCAACATTACCAATATTGCCTTTAAGAAATACGGTTTTGTTTCCAGGTGTTGTAATTCCTATTACGGCTGGAAGAGATAAATCAATAAAATTGATTAACGAAGCTTATGCTGGAAACAAGATAATAGGAGTTGTTGCACAAAAAAATGAAGAAGATGAAGATCCAACTAAAAATGATATTCATCAAGTTGGAACTGTTGCAAGAATTCTACGTGTTTTAAAAATGCCTGACGGAAATGTAACTGTTATCCTTCAAGGTAAAAAACGTTTTGAAATTGATGCAGTTATTTCAGAAAAACCATACATCAAAGCTAGTATTAAAGAAGTTCCAGAAAAAAGACCAGGAAAACATGATACTGAGTTTAGTGCTATTGTAGAATCAGTAAAAGAATTAGCAATTGAAATCATTAGAGAAAGCCCAAACATTCCTACCGAAGCTACTTTTGCTATTAAAAATATTGAAAGTCAATCGTTCTTAATAAATTTTGTATCGTCCAATATGAATCTTTCTGTTGAAGAAAAACAAAACTTATTAGCAATGAATGTGCTTAAGGAAAGAGCGCTTGAAACACTGCGTTACATGAATGTAGAGTTGCAAAAACTTGAGCTTAAAAACGATATTCAATCTAAAGTTCGTTTTGATTTAGATCAACAACAACGTGAATATTTCTTGCACCAACAAATGAAAACCATTCAAGAAGAACTTGGTGGTGTTTCTAATGAACAAGAATTTGAAGAAATGCGACAACGTGCCAAAACCAAAAGTTGGGACGAAAAAACACAAAAACATTTTGAAAAAGAATTTTCAAAAATGCAACGTATGAATCCGCAAGCTCCAGATTTTGGCATTCAAAGAAATTACTTAGATTTATTTCTTGATTTACCTTGGTCTAAATTCTCCAAAGATAATTTTGATTTAAAAAATGCTCAAAAAGTTTTAGATAGAGACCATTTTGGATTAGAAGATGTAAAAAAACGCATGATTGAACATCTTGCCGTTTTAAAATTGCGTAACGATATGAAATCGCCAATTATATGTTTAACTGGACCTCCAGGAGTTGGTAAAACTTCTATTGGAAAATCAGTTGCCGAAGCTTTAGGTAGAGAATATGTTAGAATTTCACTCGGTGGATTACGTGACGAAGCCGAAATTCGTGGACACAGAAAAACCTATATTGGTGCTATGCCAGGAAGAATTATTCAAAGTATTAAAAAAGCACAAACATCCAATCCTGTTTTTATTTTGGATGAAATTGACAAGCTTTCTGTGAGCAGTCAAGGCGATCCATCTTCTGCATTATTAGAAGTTTTAGATCCAGAACAAAACAATGCTTTTTATGATAATTTCCTAGAAATGGGTTTCGACTTATCTAAAGTTATGTTTATTGCTACGTCTAATTCTATGGCAACTATACAACCGGCACTTAAAGATAGAATGGAAGTTATAAAAATGTCAGGCTACACAACAGAAGAAAAAGTTGAAATTGCGCGCCAACATTTATTTCCAAAGCAATTAAAAGAACACGGATTAACTTCCAAAGACTTATCTATTGCCAAAAAACAATTAGAAAAAATAGTTGAAGGTTACACTCGCGAATCTGGTGTAAGAAGCCTAGAACAAAAAATTGCACAAGTAATTAGAAATGCAGCTAAATCAGTTGCAATGGAAGAAGAGTACAATAAAAAAGTTACCGACGAAGATATTGTTAAAATCCTTGGTGCTCCAAAACTTGAACGTGACAAAGCCGAAGGAAATGATGTTGCAGGAGTAGTTACAGGATTAGCATGGACTTCTGTTGGTGGTGATATTTTATTTATTGAATCATTGATTTCTAAAGGAAAAGGAACACTTACCTTAACTGGAAATTTAGGTACGGTAATGAAAGAATCTGCAACTATTGCTTTAGAATATATTAAAGCCAACTCAGAAGTTTTTGGATTAAATCAAGACATTTTAAACAAATACAACATTCATTTGCACGTGCCAGAAGGAGCAACACCAAAAGACGGACCAAGTGCCGGAATAGCAATGTTAACCTCTTTAGTTTCACTTTTAACACAACGAAAAATCAAAAAAGGTTTGGCTATGACAGGCGAAATTACACTTCGTGGCAAAGTTCTTCCAGTTGGAGGAATTAAAGAAAAAATCCTTGCTGCCAAGAGAGCTAATATTAAAGAAATTATTTTATGTCACGAAAATAAAAGTGATATAGAAGAAATAAAAGCCGATTATTTAGTAGGTTTGACTTTTCATTACGTAAAAGAAATGAGCGAAGTTATTGAATTGGCTTTAACAAAAGATAAAGTAAAAAATGCCAAAGTTTTAGATTAAAATCATATAAATAATTTCCAAAAGGCATGAGAATTAAAAACTCGTGCCTTTTTTATTTTTGTTTTTACCTTAACTTTAAAAATAATATCTTCGCATTTCCGTTATACGTTAAGTAAATTGCTATTTTTTGTATGTTTAAAAACCTATTTATTTCCTTTATTTTGCTTTTTTGGTCTGTTAGTTACAGTCAAATAGGAGGTAAGTCTGTTTATCAATTTCTTAATTTGGTTACATCTCCAAGACAAGCAGCTCTTGGCGGAAAAGTAATTACTATTTTTGATAACGATGTAAATCAAGCCCATTTTAATCCTGCTACAATAAATCCAGAAATGGACAATCACTTGGCAGTAAATTACGGTAGTTATTTTGGTGAAGTTACCTATGGAACAGCAGCTTATGCTTATACATATGATAGACATTTACAAACATTTCATGCTGGAGTAAATTATGTAAACTACGGAAAATTTGAAGGTTATGACGAAAATGGACTACCAACTTCGTCTTTTACAGGAAGCGAAATGGCTCTGTCTCTTGGTTACGCCTATAACGTTCCTTTTACTAGTTTTTATTTGGGAACTAATGCTAAATTAATATCATCAACGTTAGAAAGTTACAACTCATTTGGTATTGCTGCAGATTTTGGTTTTTTATTTATTGATGAGCCAAACGATGTTAACTGGGCATTAGTTGTAAGAAATGTTGGAACTCAAATAACAACTTATGCAGGAACTCAAGAAAAATTACCATTAGAAATTTTAGTAGGAGTTTCTCAAGAGGTAGAAAATGTTCCGCTTAGATGGCATCTTACACTAGAAAATTTGCAACAATGGAATATTGGATTTTCTAATCCTAATAGAGCAATAGGAAGTATAGATGGTTCGGCAACTCAAGAAAAAGTTGGATTTTTAAATAATGCATTACGTCACGTAGTTCTTGGTGGCGAACTATTTCCTACCAAAGGAATTAATCTTAGATTTGGATATAATTTTAGAAGAGGCGAAGAGTTGCGAATAATTGATCAAAGAAATTTTTCTGGTATCTCTTTAGGCTTAGGTTTAAAAATGGGAAATATTAAATTCAATTATTCCTATTCTAGATATTCTTTAGCAGGAAACACGAGTCTTTTCGGATTAACAATCGATTTTTCTAACAATAATTATTAAAAAAATAAGTTCATTTTGAAAAAAATTACAATAGCAATAGACGGTTATTCATCTACAGGAAAAAGTACTTTAGCCAAACAACTTGCCAAATATTTAGGTTATGTATATGTAGATACTGGAGCAATGTACCGCGCTGTAACTTTATTTTCTATGCAAAATGGATATATTTCATCTGAATATTTTGATAAAGAAACCTTAATAAATAGTATTCCAAATATTAAACTACATTTCGAGTTTAACCCTCAATTAGGCTATGCCGAAATGCATCTTAATGATGTAAATGTCGAAAAAGAAATTCGTACAATTGAAGTCTCAAATTTTGTTAGTATCGTTGCCGAAGTATCACAAGTACGTGCTAAATTAGTAGAGCAACAAAAAGAAATGGGAAAAAATAAAGCCATTGTAATGGATGGAAGAGATATTGCAACGGTAGTTTTTCCTGATGCTGAACTTAAAATTTTTATGACAGCGAGTCCTGAAACTCGTGCCCAACGACGATTTGACGAACTGCAAGCCAAAGGCGATGATGTAGCGTATGAAGCAGTTTTAAAAAACGTACAAGAACGCGATTATATTGATACTCACAGAGATGATTCACCTTTAGTTATGGATGATGATGCCATAGAAATTGACAATTCATATCTTACTAGAGAAGAACAATTTAATGCCGTTTTGGAATTAGTTAATGACATAATTAATAAGACTAATTAGGAATGTAAGCGTGTATAGATTGGCTTACCAACTTCCATTGGTTGTGGCTTTTTTCTAAAATTCTTATTTCATAGGAATACGTTTTTGTTCCATCTTTATCTGTAGAAACTTCATCATGACTTACCCAAGCATTTCTGCCACTAATCTTAATTTTATAATTGGTATTAATTGAAGATCCACCATTTCCCATATTTTGCGGATTGGTTTGTACCATTGCTAATGGCGGAACGTCAAATGATTTTCCATCAACAGTAGAAACTAAAATTCTACTGTAAGGCTCAATTTTCCAGCAATTTGCATGTTCAATAGCATCGCCACTTCGCCATGTAGCTGACTCTTTTTCAAGTAATTGTTTAATAGCGATACTTTCATTTTTATAACTACTGCAAGAAACTGCTGCAAAACAAAGAAATAGAAAAAATATAATTTTAAAGTTTTTCATGTACATAATTATTAATTAAATTATTGCAAATAAACAAAGCAAGTGTGTAAATTTACTAATTTCCATTAATTATTTTTCTTTATGTAAACTTGAGTATAAACCAACTTGTAAATATTTGACCCTTTTACTGTAAAAGTTGCTTTTTCCACTACAACAGCTGTTTCTAAATAAACTTTTGAATAGGCTTCTTTAATAACAATTTTACTATAAACATTTTTTTTTGACAGTAATTGGTTAATCTAATTTTGGTTGTAAAGTGTCTTGTTAATGGATGAAAAAAATAAATATATTTTATTTTAGCATTTAAAAAAGCATCAATAATAAATAGAATAACTTACAAAATCAATTATTTCTATTTTTTGACGGACTCAATTGCAGGTGTTTTTTTTAAGAAATTATTAAAGTGTGAAACTTCTGTAAAACCCAATGAATAGGCAATTTCAGCAATATTCCATTGGCTGTCCTTTAAAAGAATTTTGGACTCTTGCAAAATGCGTTCCGTAATTAAAGATGTGGTTTTTTGAGTTGTTTCTTTTTTCAGCTCGACTCAAGTGGTTAACATCAATGTTTAATTAATTAGCAAAATCTGATGCCGCTCTTAAACTTACTTTTTTGTGGTTTTCATCAATAGGAAATTGACGTTCTAAAAGTTCAAAAAATAAAGTTGAAATTCGTTGTGAAGCATTCATAGGATGGATTGCAAACTTAGTTCATGGTTGCGATTTTATTGCTTAATGTAACAATTCTAATACTAAATTCCTTAACAAATAATATTTTTGTATGTAATCTGAATTTAGTTCCTCCTGCATTTTCTTAAATATAAATCTTCGAGTCTTTCATTTTTTTCCAACTATCGAAGTTACTAAAAATCAAATATTATTTATTTTTTTCTTTTAAATCACATATTTTCCGCCAAAGGAGTATATCAAACTTACATTCCAGATAAATGGTTTACTAACAATGCTAGTTCGAATTTTGTTATTTACAATAGAAGCTATTGAAAACGGAAAATGTTTTTTTTCTAGAGTTAAACTAGAAGCTACATAAAAACCATCTTTAGTATCCATTTTTAAAAAATAAATTTGTGGTGCAAATTTTAAAGTATAATTAGAAAACACCTTTATATTTGAAAAATAACCGTTCATACTTATAAAATTAGTATTGTTAGTTGCATCTGCTAGGCCATGAGAATATAAATAATAAAAACCCAAACTTATCTTTTTATTGAATACGTATGTTGGAACCAATTCGCCTGCAAAAAAACGTTTTGTAGTAATCAAATCTTTTTGTATTCCATTGACAATTGCTGGAGTTGTTTGAAAAATAAAAGCTGGATGAGCACCAATTGCAACTTTAAATTTTTTAGAAGTAATCAATTTATAGCGCATCCAAAACACAAATGACCAAGGTTTAGCGTCTTCAAGTGCAAATCTAAATTGAGGATCAAAACTAAAACGGTTCTTCTGAATGGAGAAATCAAATACTGTTGCTGGTTTTCCAAGTGAGAAAGTTGGAATTAAAGACATGCCATTATTGGTTATACTTATAGATCCTCTAGTAGTTAAAGTATCGGTTTTAATTTTCTTTTCTTGCGAAAAGGTAGTGTTTGCTAATAGTAGAAAGATAAAAATAAATGAAAAGTAGTTTTTTAGCATAAATTTTGATGTATTAGTATGGAACAAATAAAATGCAAATTAAATTCTTTTAATTACAAATTTCAAATCAATACTTAAGATTTTCAAACTCCTAGTCTAAAACAGCAATGTATTATCATAAATAATGTTTGATCAAATTTCATAAATTTTGAAATAGTTTTATAAAATTTGGGAAATTACTAGTAATCATTTGGAGTTTTCAATATTAATAGTAGATTTACAATCTATTTACACTAAAAAAATATTGTTGTTATGAGTATAAAGAACAGATTAATAGTCATGAATTTTTTCCAATTTTTTGTTTGGGGCGCATGGCTTATTACAATCGCAAATTTTTGGTTTGGAACTAAACATTGGGAAGGAACACAATTTGGATTAGTATTTGGAACAATGGGAATTGCGTCTCTATTTATGCCTACAATTACTGGTATTATTGCAGATAGATGGGTAAATGCCGAAAAATTGTATGGAGTTTTACATATTTTGTATGCTATAGTTTTATTTTTCTTACCTCAAATTACAACTCCTGATAATTTTATATATGTAATGTTATTAGCAATGTGCTTTTACATGCCAACCATAGCTTTATCGAATTCAATTTCTTACAATGGATTAAAAAATAGTCCAGATAGTGATGTTGTAAAAGATTTTCCTCCTATTAGAGTATGGGGAACAATTGGATTTATTGCTGCCATGTGGATAACAAATCTTACTGGAAATAAAGCTACTGCTTATCAATTTTATATTGCAGGAATAGCAGCAGTTTTATTGGGTTTATATTCTTTTACTTTGCCAAAATGCAAACCACAACACACAAAAAGCGACAATTCTTCTTTTGTAGAATCAATGGGATTAGAAGCTTTTAGACTTTTTGGAAATTATAAAATGGCTTTATTTTTTATTTTTTCAATGTTTCTTGGTGGTGCATTGCAATTGACAAATGCTTATGGTGATGTTTTTTTAGATGAATTTAAAAGCGTTCCAGAATATACAGATTCATTTGTAGTTAAATATTCAACTATAATAATGTCTATTTCACAAATATCAGAAACCTTATTTATTCTTGCAATTCCGTTTTTCCTGAAAAGATTCGGAATTAAACAAGTTATGTTAATCTCAATGTTGGCATGGGTTTTACGATTCGGATTATTTGCCTATGGAAATCCAACTGATGGTTTATGGATGATTATTATGTCTTGTGTTGTCTATGGAATGGCATTTGATTTCTTCAATATTTCAGGGTCACTTTTTGTTGAAACAACAACCGATTCTAAAATTCGTTCTTCTGCGCAAGGATTATTTATGATGATGACCAATGGTTTTGGAGCTGTTTTAGGTAGTTTTACTTCGGGTTGGGCAATTCAAAAATTCTTCACACACGATGGCGTTAGAGATTGGCACACAATATGGCTTTCATTTTCGGCTTACGCATTAGTAATAGCAATCTTATTTGCAATTTTCTTCAAGCACAAACACAATCCAGAGGAAGTGGCCAATGTAAGTCATTAAAATAAAAATTTAAAAACCCGATAATGGACATGCCCCAAAAAGTTAGACACTATTTGGGGCATTTTTTATGGAAAGAAAAGTTAAATATGATTATGCATTTAAAGAAGATTGCATAAAATT
>NZ_JAYWFT010000165.1:0-7912 GCF_043778725.1 Flavobacterium sp.
CCCGAAAGGGCGATTAGCTCAGCTGGTTCAGAGCACCTCGTTTACACCGAGGGGGTCGGGGGTTCGAACCCCTCATCGCCCACAAAAAACTTCAACAGAAATGTTGGAGTTTTTTTACGCCTTTTTATAAATAAAAAATGCCCCAAAAAGTGTCTAACTTTTTGGGGCATGTCCATTCTTGAAGCTTTTTGATTATCCGTGAACCGTTTCAGATTTTCCGTAGTTGGTTATTAACTCTCCTTCAAATTCTAACCACTCTGCCCAACGTTTATCAACATCGACTTTCTCTGTATATTTTCTAGCAAATTTTAGAAATGTTGTATAATGTCCAGCTTCACTAATCATTAATTCCCTATAAAATTCGGCTAATTTTTTATCTTCTATGTTTTGAGATAAGACTTTAAATCTTTCACAACTTCTAGCTTCAATCATTGCCGAAAATAAAAGTCTGTCTACAAACGCATCATTTCTGCTTCCGTCTTTTTTCATGAATTTAAAAAGCTCATTAACATAATGATCTTTTCGTTCTCTTCCCAACTTTAATCCTCTTTCTTTAATGATGTTGTGTACCATTTGGAAATGCTCAATTTCTTCCTTTGCGATTTCCAATAAATCAGTTACCAAATCCTCGTGTTCTGAATTATAGGTAATTATTGTGATGATGTTGGTAGCTGCTTTCTGCTCACACCAAGCATGGTCAGTAAGGATTTCTTCTATATTTGATTCAACAATCGTTACCCATCTTGGGTCGGTTTTTAATTTTAGACCTAACATTTTTGTGCTATTTTAGATTAATGCAAAATTATGTCTTTTCTTTGTAATTGTATTTGTTATTATGCTAAAATCTAAAACTTTATTAATTATTGGCTTTGTTTGGCCTGAACCAAAATCTTCGGCTGCCGGAAGTAGAATGATGCAATTAATTGAATTGTTTCTAGCCGATGGTTATGAAATCACTTTTGGATGCACGGCACAAAATTTAGAATTTTCGGAAGACTTGTCTATTTTGGGAATTACTTCTTTAAGTATTGAATTGAACTCTTCTACTTTTGATGATTTTGTTAAGGAATTAAATCCAAATGTGGTTTTATTTGATCGATTTATGGTTGAAGAGCAATTTGGTTGGCGTGTTTCTGAAAGTTGTCCTGATGCTTTAAAAATATTAGATACTGAAGATTTGCATTGTTTACGCAGTGCAAGACAATTGGCTGTTAAGGAAAATAGAGCTTTTACTTTAGATGATTTATTTTGTGATGTTGCTAAAAGAGAAATTGCAAGTATTTTAAGATGTGATTTATCGTTAATGGTTTCTGAATTTGAAATGGAATTGCTTCAAAATCAGTTTAAAGTTTCGAAAGAGTTGCTTTATCTTTTACCGCTTTTTGCTGAGAAACTTACTGAAGTTTCAGCATATAATGAACGAAATGATTTTGTTTTTATTGGAAATTTTCTTCATGAGCCGAATTGGGATTGCGTGAAATATTTATCGGAAGTTATTTGGCCAATGCTACACTTGAAATTGCCTGACGCTAAAATGTTGATTTATGGTGCTTATCCAACTCAGAAAGTTTTGCAATTGCATAAACCTAAACAGAATTTTTATATTATGGGAAGAGCAGAAAATGCTTTTGATGTTGTGAGAAAAACTAAAGTAGTTTTGGCACCGATTCGATTTGGTGCTGGAATTAAAGGCAAGTTGATTGAAGCGATGCAATGTGGAACGCCAAGTGTAACCTCTTCAATTGGAGCTGAAGCAATGCACGGAAATCTAGAATGGAATGGTTTTGTAAAAGATGATTCCACTGAATTTGTTGAGGCGGCAGTTTTACTTTATCAGGAAGAGAAGCTTTGGAATAAATATCAGGAAAATGGATTTGAAATTTTAGAAAAACGCTATAAGAAATCATTGTTTGAAGATGATTTTATTATGGAAATAAATTCGCTTTTAGAAAATTTAAAGCAACATAGAAATAATAATTTTATCGGCTCGATATTACAACATCATTTCACTTCTAGTACTAAGTATATGAGTAAATGGATTGAAGAGAAAAATAAGAAATAACTTTTTGCCACAGATTAAACGGATTTTACAGATTTACACATAACTAAACAGATTTTAAGAATGTCTTTCTTATTCTAATTTTTATTTAATACAAATGCTATCTAGCCCTGAGTGCAGTGGAAATCCTTTCTATACCTGACAGGTTTCAAAAACCTGTCAGGTATAGAAAGATTGGAACGTAAAGCAGGAAAATGGAAACCAAAAATTCCCAAACCATTCGCTTCAAAAAATTTATTATGAGAATCTGAAACAAGTTCAGATTAAAAAAAATCCTGCTCATTGCTGAACAGGATTTGATATTTTTCCTTAGACTGCGCTCAGGATGACTATATAAATTACGCTAGCATGGTGACTGGATTTTCAATAAAGACTTTTAATGTTTGTAAAAATTGTGCACCTGTTGCGCCATCGATTGTTCGGTGATCGCAAGCTAATGAAAGCATCATTGTGTTTCCTACAACTATTTGGCCGTTTTTAACTACTGGTTTTTCAACTATTGCTCCCACTGAAAGGATGGCTGAATTGGGCTGGTTGATGATTGAATTGAATTCAACGATACCGAACATTCCAAGGTTAGAAACTGTGAATGTACTTCCTTCCATTTCGGTTGGTAGTAGTTTTTTAGTTTTTGCTCTTCCTGCCATGTCTCTAACTCCAGCGCCAATTTGGGATAAACTCATAGCGTCTGTGAATTTTAAAACTGGGACTACTAATCCGTCTTCAACTGCTACTGCAACTCCAATATTCACATGATGATTGATGGTAATTGCATCTTCTTTCCATTGTGAATTGATTTTTGGATGTTTTTTCAATGCCATTGCGCAAGCTTTTATTACCATATCGTTGAACGAAACTTTAGTATCTGGCACTGCGTTTATGATAGCTCTTGATTTCATTGCATCGTCCATATTCACTTCAATTGTAAGGTTGTAGTGTGGCGCTGTGAATAGCGATTCTGCTAAACGTTTAGCAATGATTTTTCGCATTTGCGAATTTTTGATTTCTTCTGTAACCACTTCTCCTGCTGGAACGAATGGTTGACTCGTTGCAGGTTGCGAGTTTCGAGTTTCGGGTTGAGAAACTGTTGTTTGGACTGTAGAAACTGTAAAGTTTTCTACATCACTTTTTACAATTCTTCCGTTTTCGCCAGATCCTTTTACTTGAGAAAGGTTGATTCCTTTGTCTTTAGCTATTTGTTTTGCTAATGGAGAAGCGAAAACTCTTCCGTTATCTATAGTTATATTTGTTGTTTCTTTAGTAGCTTGTGTAGTTGGAGTTTCTGTGGTTTTTTCTGTAGTTCCTACTGCTGCTGGTGAATCGCCTTTACCGTAGTTTTCTGCAATTCCAGCTATATCAGTTCCTGCAGGTCCGATGATTGCTAAAACGCTATCAACTGGAGCAGATTCTCCTTCGTTAATTCCGATGAACAATAAAGTTCCAGAATTGAACGATTCGAATTCCATTGTTGCTTTATCGGTTTCGATTTCGGCAAGAATATCACCTTCTTTTACATCATCACCTACTTTTTTCAACCATGTTGCAACTGTTCCAGTAGTCATAGTGTCACTTAAACGTGGCATTGTGATTACTTTTACGCCTGCTGGCATTGCTGCTGGAGCTGATTTTGTTTGTGTTCCCTCGACTGCGCTCGGGATGATAGCATCTGCTACCGATGATACTTCATCTTTTGGAGCTGGAGTTCCGCCAGATACTAACGCAGAAATATCTTCACCTTCTTTTCCTATAATTGCTAAAAGTGAATCAACTGGTGCAGATTCTCCTTCTGGAATTCCGATATATAATAAAACACCAGAATTGAAAGATTCAAATTCCATTGTAGCTTTATCGGTTTCGATTTCGGCTAAAATATCACCTTCTTTTATTGTATCTCCTACTTTTTTAAGCCATGTTGCAACAGTTCCTTCTGTCATAGTATCGCTCAAACGAGGCATGTTTATTACTGTTGCCATAATTATAATCTATGAGAAATGAAAGGATAATTTTCTTGTTCGTAAACTACATCATACAATTGTTGTACTTCTGGAAACGGAGATTCGTCGGCAAATTTTTCGCACTCGTCAACTAAGTCTTTTACTCTTTGATCGATTGCTTCAATTTCTGCTTCTGTAGCGTAGTTATTTTCTTTAATTACGTCAAGAACTTGAGTAATTGGATCTATTTTTCGGTATTCTTCAACTTCATCTTTAGTTCTGTAAAGTTGTGCATCCGACATTGAGTGACCTCTGTAACGATACGTTTTCATTTCTAAAAATGTTGGTCCGTCACCACGACGTGCTCTGTCAATTGCTTCTGTCATTGCTTCTGCAACTTTCACTGGGTTCATTCCGTCAACTGGTCCGCAAGGCATTTCGTATCCTAAACCTAGTTTCCAAACGTCGGTATGATTTGCAGTTCTTTCTACAGAAGTTCCCATTGCATAGCCATTGTTTTCACAAATAAATACTACTGGAAGTTTCCATAACATAGCCATATTAAAAGCTTCGTGAAGTGAACCTTGACGTGCTGCACCATCGCCAAAATAAGTTAAAGTAACACCGCCAGTTTCGAAATATTTATCGGCAAAAGCCATTCCGGCACCAACAGGAATTTGCGCACCCACAATTCCGTGACCACCAAAAAACCCTTTTTCTTTAGAGAAAATATGCATAGAACCACCCATTCCTTTAGAGGTTCCAGTTACTTTTCCGTAAAGTTCTGCCATTATTCGTTTAGGATCAACTCCCATTGCAATTGGCTGAACATGGTTACGATAAGCAGTAATCATTTTATCTTTAGACAAGTCCATTGCATGAACCGCTCCGGCTAGAACAGCTTCTTGTCCATTGTATAAGTGCAAAAATCCTCTAACTTTTTGTTGGATATAAACGGCAGCTAACTTGTCTTCAAATTTTCTCCAAAACTGCATTTCCTCATACCATTGAAGGTAGGTTTCTTTTGTAATTGGTTTCATTTTTTAATGAATTACTATGATTAAAGATATTGTAATTGTATCACAATATTTATTTATTTAAAATTGCGAAATGCAAAAGTAAGATATTGATAGTAGATGTAAAAATTTAATAGAATGAAATTGTATTTTTTTAATAATTGTTTAGTCAAAAATATTAACTATATCGATATAGCCTACAAAGATGTTTTATCAAATGAAAGCGGCAATAAATTGTTGATTGAATTTGACTTGTAAACTTCACCAGATTCTCCCATGAAATATATTTCAATTGGAGTCTCTTGTTTAAATTCATATTCTGCTATAGATTGTCTGCATGCTCCACATGGTGGAATAGGAGATAAAGTTGGATTAGTATCTGACGCTGCAGTAATTGCTAGTTTTACAATCTTTGCATTTGGATAAATAGCTCCAGCTTGAAAAATAGCAACACGCTCTGCACACAAACCAGATGGATAGGCAGCATTTTCTTGATTAGAACCCAAAATTATTTTATCATTATCTAATAAAATTGCGGCTCCAACTCTAAATCTTGAATAAGGAGCGTAAGCATTTTTGCGAGTTTCAATAGCTTGGTTCATTAATAATTGAATATCTGAAGGTAAATTATTGATGTTGTCAAATACTTCAATCGTTGTGGTAATTTTAATTTCTTTCATTGAGTTATTTCGGAAAAAAAATCCAAATTTCAATCCCGATACTGGGTAGAAATTTGGATAGTATTAAATTTTTAAAACTTGTTATAAATCATCGTATTTATCACCAAAATTAAATGTTAGTGAAAATCGAAGTGTGTTTTCTAATGGGTTTTTCACTTTAGAGGCAGAGAATAAATAAGATACATCTACCTTAACAACATTATATTTAAAGCCTGCTCCTAGAGAAAAAAATTGTCTAGCACCTTTTAATGGGCTTTCATGAAAATATCCTAATCGCATTGCAAACGAATCTTGGTAGGAATATTCTGTTCCAACGGAGTAAGTGAATTCTTTTAACTCCTCTGACATTCCTCCTGGCGCATCATTGAAAGACTTGAACATACCCGATACCCAATTTATTTTCTTATAATTATCATTATTTTCAGATCTTGCTGCCGATTCTTCTGATGTAGATATTGTTCCATCGCCGTTTAAATCTTTATATTCTGGTTCTTGTGGTGTTGGAACTAAAAGTTTAGCAAATTCTACATTTATGGCAACCTTATTATATTCATCAAGAATAAAATCAAAACCACCACCCAATCTCATATTTGCCGGCAAGAAGTTAGAAGAAATATCATTTTTAGTATTATCATAACTTATTTTTGGCCCCATATTTTGGAAATTGAATCCTAAACGGTACCTACCATTAAATTCATTAAATGCTATTTCTTCCGATTGAAAAAAACCAGCAACATCAACTGCAAAGGAACTTCCAGGAACGGCGTCTGTATTTACATCTGCAATTTTCAGGTTGGATCTAATATATCGACCTCCAACAGCCATACTAAAATGTTCACTTAGCTTCAATGAATACGAACCATCTAGTGCCAATTCATTAGGTTTTACAACATTTGCTGGATCATCAAAATTTTGTCTTAGTTCAATTTCTCCTAAGCTAAAAAAACGTAAACTTCCTGCAAAGGCACTTTTTTCACTAATTCTATTATAATAATTTACTTGACCTAACGAGATATCGTTTACCAATTGTGTTAAATATGGTGTATAACTTACTGAAAAACCTTGTTTATCTAAAGCAAAAGCATACTTAGCAGGATTCCATTGTTGCGAATATGCATCGGCAGAAGTTGCAACACCTTGATCTGCCATACCAGCCGATCTTGCGTCTGCGGCAACCAACAAGAAAGGTACTCCAGTTGTTATCACTCTATCTTGCGCAGTAACTATTTGATTGGTGGCAACAAGCAACAATGCTATTATTATTTTTTTACACATGCTGTTTATTTTATTTATTTGATCTTTGTGAATCTTAAATTTCATTTTTTTAATATAATTATTTAACAAATATAGTATTTTCTTATAGGATAACAAGTTTTTCAATTTTTTCTGATTTATTTCCAGAAACAGTCGATTTTACTGTAAGTTTATAAACATAAACGCCTTTTCCAATTCTGTCACCAAAATCGTCTTTTCCGTCCCAAGTAATAGATCTAGATAAAAATCCTTCTGTGGTAACGGTTTGATTTATTGTCTTAACTATTTTACCGGTTATTGTCATTACTTGCACTTGCACTTCTAATGGCTCATAAGGTTTGTTATGACTAAACCAAAATTGTGTATAACTTACAAACGGATTTGGATAATTTAATACATTACTCAATGTTATATCTTGACCATCAGCGACAATAAATTGTATTTCACTCGATATAAAATTGTTGTAAACGTCCCAAGCCTTAAAAATTATGGTATGCAATCCTACTGATAGATTTCTAAAAGGAAACCGTATTTTACCTTTTTTATAATCATTTAATTCAGTTTCATAATAATCATTTAATATGTAAGGTTTTGTTTCGTCACCGTCTAAAATGGCAACTATATCGTGACCAATTCCGCTTGCTGTATTAATACCATGCTCGTCTTGAAGAAAGGCCAAGAAAAATGGTGATTCATTAGTGATTCCGCCATTTACAAATGTTTCATCATTCATGTACAACCTTACTGTTGGTGGTGTTGTATCTGCTACGGCATTGGTATTTATTCCTCCTACTTTTATGTCTAAATTATAACCTGTTTTATCTAACAGAACTTGATTTCTTTTAGCATAAAAACTTACTCTTCCGTTTCCTAAAGGAATTTTATAATCATCCTTATGATCATGAAACCTACATTCTTGTGCCAGCACAATTTTTATATTTTGGGTACAAGTTAGAGAATACTTTGTTA
>NZ_JAYWFT010000166.1:0-22293 GCF_043778725.1 Flavobacterium sp.
TACAACTCGTTCTTTAAACGATAATCGTTTGTGTTTTTTTTCCATAATTCAACAAAGATAAAATTTATCATTTGTTGCGTTAGGTTTTTGAATTCTCCGTATTGGATTACTATTTAGCATCATCGTGAATTGTCAATTGACTAACTGCTGAAACAACGCCTCCGGCAAGTGCCATGTAACCACCAATTGAGGTTACAATAACAGGCAAGACAACTGGAGCTGCCAAAATGGTACCACCTACTGCCGCTAATGTCAAGCCAATAGTTCTAAGCACTTTAAAGAATTTAGGGGTTGGAGCAGAAGCTCTTTGTAATAGTTTCATAATATAATTATTTTAATCCTTGTGCAAGGAAATTAAGATTGAACAATCAGTATAACATCATCCTCTAAATCGATAGCTTTATAAACCAAAGATTTAAGTTTCATAAAAGCTTTTCGGGATTGCAACCCACACCCTATTCCATTAAATGCTGTAACAGGTGCAATGCAACCTTTAAGCTCTTTTAAAGCATCATTGGCTGGATGAAAAAGAATGTGTACTCGGTTAGTGACATCCTTTAATTCAATATGCCAATTAAACTTACTACTATGGCGCTTTCTAAGAGAATACGTTCCTTCAGGAATACAGGAAACTCGTTTTTTATTATGTAGCCAAGGCAGTTCAATTGTATAACAAACATGAATACCTTCACTTTCGAGTTTCCCATTAGTTCCTTCTGGAAAATAATCTCTGGTTAATTTAAGAACCATTAAACACCACTATCAACTTTAGCAATCGATAAAGGATTAAAAGCACCATTTTTCAAGGGATACATTTGACCATTAATCTCTTGGTAAAACTCTATTCCCAAAGCTAAAAACAGTGGCTTTGTGCTAAGAGGCGTTACAACATTTGTATGAGTAATCACAGTGGTTGCCAAGGAACTCCATGGTAAAATAGCCGTCTGAGAAGTAGCTACTACAAAAGTTTCTGCTTCAAAATCTACCTCAGCACCGCCTGAAATAATTTTAAAATGAGAAGTGCCTGAGGGTGCAACAATCATGTTTGCAGGAACAAAAGAGGCAATATTTACTGTTATTTCACCAGTAACACGGTCAATTGCGCCAACATAAGGAGTGTACAAACTAGTACCCAACTTTCCTCTAATATTGAATTCAAAACCAAACAAAAGTTCAGCTTCTCCATCAATTACATTGCGCAATCCTCGGTCACTTATCAAATCAGCTTGAATAACTTTAACCATTGCTTGTGTTAGTCTGCTAACCATTCTTCCATCAGAAGAATTTATCAACAAGGCTCGTAATGAAGTTCTTAAAAGCTTTCCTGCCTTTCCTGCTCTGCCAAATTCTGATCCGTTTTCTCGTGTTCTCTGAAAAGCTGGATCACTCTTAATTCTACTAGCGTCAATGCCGCCTTTTTCACGTGCCAAATGCCCATCTTGGGTTTTGTAAAAAGTAATATCGCCGATAGTACCTTTCAACTTAATTATGCCTTTCTGTCTTGCCATAATGTTTTTAATTTTAGATTAAACAAATAATTAACTACCCATTCGATTCCGTTGCAACTAATCTTGAATGACTTCAGCAAAGGTGTAGCAATCAGCATCCGACAGAAAATTTCAGGGTCGTATTAGGTATAAATAAGTAAGTATTTGCCGAATCCTGCATTTTTAGTAATTCAAATTAAGCTAGTTAATACGCAAATAACCTTGATGAAACCCAATAAAAAAACCCCGATGAATATCAGGGTTTAAAATGGGTAAATAATAAATTACAAAACGTCCAAAATGGTTAAAGCATTAAAAGCACCATTGTTCAAAGCATATTGAATACCATTAACTTCTTGAAAAAATTCAATAAGTACAAGATAAAGCTTTGTTCCAGAAGCAGTAGGAATACCACTCGGTACTAAAGTAGGGTTAATAACTGCATTTGAAATTGGATAGTTAAACAAATCACTGTACAAAATTTCATAAGCTCCAGTAGTAAGATCAATATGCAAAAAAGCATTTTGAAGACTAAAGTGAGTAGCTCCATCAGGAAAATTAAGATGTTCAGATGGATTAAAGTCCGCAATTGTAACTGTTCCTGTAACAGTATCTAACACATAAGGCGAAGGAACAATAGTATGCCATTTCGCATTTCTATTAAAGTCAAATCCTTTAAGTGTAGATTTTCCTAACGAAGTAGTTAATCCTTGACCTACACTTCGTTCACCTCTAACATTAAGCGAGTCGTATTTCTTTATTACAAAGAAAACTTTAATAAGCCTACTTGATAACTTACTGTCCTTAGCCATGTACACAAACATTGAAACTGATTTTCTAAGTTTACCAGCCGATTTAGCACAATTCCCAAACTCGGCACCATTCTCTCGCGCTCGTATAAAAGCTGGATCGTGAAGAAGCCTGTTCTTACTAACACCTCCTTTTTTTCTAACCAGCAAGCCATCTGCTGTTTTGTAAAAGGTAACATTGTCCAATGTACCTTCAAAATTAAATAATCCACTCTGTCTAGCCATAAGTATAAGTTTTAAAATTTATAAGCAACAAAGCTACTTCGGATAAAAATCCTTTACACAACACCACTTCCCATAAAGTAACAATACGTTACAATAAGTCAAATAAGTCACTTTAGTAGAATCTATCTAAAAAATTATAAAACAGTAAACGAACATCAAAACCAATCAAAAACAACTAAAAATAAGTATAAAATAAGAATTTAAATACATAAAATGGGAGGCTATAAAAATTTATCTAACAATACAAACCAAAACAACTCAATCCTAATAACGGCTTAATTTTATAGCACTACTTCGCATACATTTGTCTTTAAATAAAAACATTATAAATCAACATTCGGTTTAAAATCAGCTATTTAAAACACCAATAAAGCTATGATAAGAGAAATAGATGCCGTAAGGATACCGTAAGGATACCGTAAGGAAACCGTAAGTGCAATAATGTGTTTTAATAAAAAGAACTACTATCTATTTTAAAGTACTATAAAATAAAAACTTAAACCAAAAAATAAATGAAAACAATTCCAAACAGAGTATGCATTTACCCTCATGATATTGCATTAATCACTGGTTTAACATTGCGACAATGCAGGAACATTCATAACGATGCAAAAGCTTTCTTTAAGAAAACAAAAATCCAACCACTAACAGTTGATGACTTTTGCAGTTACATGAAAATTCCAAAAGAAACGGTAGAACCATTTATAAAATAACACAACCATAAAAGCACAATGCAATAGTCAAGAAACCCATACAATAATGTAAAATGATGGAAATTAGCAAAGGCCAAAAAAGTAAAAAGAAACAATCTTAAACAATTAGAAAATTTAAACAATGTTAAACAACCTCCAACTCCCGAACCCTACAATAAACCAATTCGCTCTCCCAACCCTTACGAAGTAAAAAATCACAAAATTTCTTTCTTTTCTTAATCACATTTTTCTCAGTGATAGCGTCCCAATACTTTTCAGACAATAAGTCAAAAGCAGTTTGATAAGCATCCATTGAAATTTCTTTGACTGCCTTAGAAATTAAAAAATCAGAAATTCGACGCGCCTTAAGTTCGCTTCTAATTCTAATTTTTCCCCAATTCTTTTGATGGAATTTACTGATAGAAAAAACAGAAGCAAACCGCTCTTCATTCAAGAAATTATGATCAATCAAATGGACTATAATACGATCACGCTCCAAGTTAGTAACAGAAAAATTGCGCAATTTTTCTTGCACTTCCAAATGACAACGCTCTTGGTAAGAACAATAATATTCCAACTTTTGCACAACTACGGCTATTGAACTGATTGGTTTAGAACTCAAAACGTTAATAATGGTAAGAATTTGTTAATAATTTGATAATGCAAAAGTATTGAAATTGTGCGAATTAGAACTAATTTTGTAGCCCCAAATCTTATTCAAATAATTAACAATCATAATTCATTTTTAAATGAAATTTAAAATACTTTTTATAGCACTCCTTTGTAGTGCTTTTTCTTGGGGACAAGTTAGTATTCTCTCGGCAGGTACAGCTTACACACAAAACTTTAACACCTTAGCTACATCTGGAACTACTAATGTTTGGGCTGACAACACAACAATAGCTTCATGGTATTCCAATAGAACAGTTTACATAGGAGACGATGGTACAAATACCACAGGAGGTATTCATAGTTATGGCACCACAGCTTCTTCAGAACGTGCTTTAGGTACTTTAACCTCAGGAAGTGTTGCTACAGCCTATATTGGAGGTAGATACATAAACAACACAGGTGCTTCAGTAGCCTCGTTTGATATTAGTTACAGAGGCGAAGAATGGCGACAAAACGCAACAGCACAGACCTTAGTTTTTGAATATCAAGTAGGTGCTACAACATTAACGACAGGAACATGGACACCAGTTACATCTCTAAACTTTACAGGACCAAAAATTGGAACAGCAGGTGCACTAGATGGGAATGTTTCTGGTAATTTTTTAACCATCATTGGTAATGTTACAGTGGCAGTTAATAATGGTCAAGAAATTTGGTTCAGATGGACAAAAACCAGCAGCAACAGTTCCGGTTTAGCAATTGATGATGTTTCGGTAACTGCTTCGCTTTCAGTTGGCTGTTCAACTCCAACAAACCAAACGGCAACTTTAACAACCAGCAACAGCACACCCACTTCCGCAGATTTTTCATGGTCCAATGGCGGTGGCGCAACAGGAACAGTAATAACAGTAAGACCAACAGCCACAGCAGAAGTTGCTCCTGTAAATGCAACAAGCTACACTCCAAATACCAATTATACTACAGCACCAGAAACCGCTGTAAGTTCGGGCAACAAAGTAGTGTACCTTAATACTGGCGCAACAACCACTACAACAAGTTTAACACCCGGAACACAATACACCGCTACAGCATACGCATACAACACACCCAATTGCTATTTTACAACACTGCCAGAAACTGTTAGTTTTTATACTTTAGCCAACGAACCAACAGCACATGCAGCATCCTTTAGCTGCAACACAATAGCAACATCACAAATAAACTTGAGCTTCAGTGCCGCAAATACCATTACTAATGCCAGCGGTTACATAATTTTATACGGCGAAAATACAATCCCAACAGGCGTGCCAACCGATGGTGCTTTCCACGCACCAGGAACAGTTTTCGGAAACGCCACAGTCGCAGGCTATACCGCTACTGCCGCCGACACAACCCTTAATGTTACAGGTTTAAATGGTGGAACAACCTATTATTTTATGCTGGTGCCTTACGGAATTACAGCTGCAACCTCGCCAACATTCAATTACAGAACAACAGCAACAATTCCAATTACTTCAGGTTGCATAACCTCACTTGCACCAGAAATAAATGTCAAAGGTATTATAGGTTCCAATCCGTCTATTGCAGATGGCGATACAACGCCACAAGGAACTGACAACACACTGTTCACTACAATTGTAGTAGGAAATTCTCAAGCCAAAAACTTTAGAATTCAAAACCTAGGAAACGCACCACTTTCAATAACAACCATAACAAAAGTAGGCGGAACTGCACCAAGTGACTTTGCAGTTTCAGGAATTACACTGCCAACCTCCATTGCCGTAGGCGCAAGTTTAGACTTTACCGTCACCTTCAGTCCAAGCGCAGCAGGAACGCGAAATACTACACTAACCATTGCCAACAACGATGCCAATGAAAATCCGTACGATTTTGTAATTCAAGGAACAGGAACCGTTGTGGCATCCATTGACATGAACGTAAAAGGAAACGCACAAAGCATTCCAGACAACAGCATATACCCTATTGGAACAAACTTTACAGCTTTTGGTATAGCAACAGTTGGCGTTACCACAGTTACCCGAACATTTACTATAGAAAACCTAGGAACTACAGACATGACACTTTCAGGAACGCCTTTTGTAGTAGTTACAGGTCCGCATGCTGCCTTATTCACCGTAACTGCACAACCAGCATCAGCCACAGTTACAGGCGGTTCATCGGTAACTTTTGACATAACATTCAACCCAAACACTCCCGGAGCTAAAAATGCAACCGTAGTTATTGCCAGCAATGATCCTGATGAAAACCCATACAATTTCAACATCAGCGGTACAGCCAAAGGAACAAACAATATTTATGTTTACGGAAACGGAAACGATGTAAACAGTGGCGCAACAACTACTGCATTGACCAACCTAACCAACTTTGGATCAAACGCCGTGACAACAGGTGTAAAACAAAACACATTTGTAGTAAGCAACTTATCAGGCGCATCAAGATATTTTTCTAACATTACAATTTCTGGTCCAGACGCAGCCATGTTTTCGGTAGTAGCCCAAACAACCAACAACGCTCTTGGAAGCGGAAACAGCACTTCATTTACAATCAATTTTACGCCTACTACTATCGGAACTAAAAATGCTACAATTACATTTTCATCCTATACAGACAGTGCCAGAACACTGCAAGACAGTAACGATCCTCCAACCTATACTTTTGCAGTTTCAGGTATTGGAATAGTATATACCGTGTGCAACATTGGCGCAGTTCAAACTATTGCACAACAAGATTTTGAAACCGCTCCTGCAACGCCAACACTTGGCTACGCATACACAACAGACGGAACAGTAACCGTTGCAGGCGGAACTTATGATAATGGTTCGGGTCCAAAAAATGCTTTTGTTGGCGCCAAGTCATTTCAGTTTACAGGCATCGGTACTGGAGCAGTTAAAACCACAGTAATAACTTTAAATGCTGTAGATGCAAGCCAATACACAAGCGTAAATTTATCATTAAAAACTGGTGCTTTTAGAACAGGAACTACTCAAGGACTAGATGTAAACGACTTTGTCCAAGTAGAATCAAGCACAGATGGAGGCACAAACTGGTCAACAGAAGCCGTACTGAGAGCCTATTCAAATTCAAGATGGGATTTTGCAGCAACAGGCGTATTCAATGCCTACTATACAGGAACCAACAACGGTGCAACCATCGATTCTAGAAATGGAAATGCCGAATTGCCCAACGGATATGCAACCTACTACGTTAGAAACCTTCCGGCAGCATCCAATTTATTACTCCGTTTGACACTAACAGTGGACAGAAATGACGAAATTTGGGCAATCGACAACATAAAAATAGAAGGACAAATTCCGCAAATTACTACTTGGGACGGTGCAACATGGTCTGCAGGTTTTCCAACATCCAACATGAAAGCAATTTTTGACGGAAATTATACAACGTCTGCACTCCCAAACCAAGGCAGCATTCAAGCTTGTGAATGTCAAATAAATTCAGGTAAAATCGTAGCTATTGCCGCAGGTTATAATTTTGAAATACAAAGTAATCTTACCAATGAAGGCGTTCTAAACATCGCCAACAATGCAAGTTTAATTCAAATAAATGATGGCGCTATAAATTCGGGTGCCGGTGTTACCAATGCAACAAGAACAACCTCTTCCTATGAATTGTACGACTACACCTATTGGTCGTCACCCATTTTTAATCCAACATTCAATTCCGCTTTAAGCGCATGGCGAATGGATTATTCTTTTTTATTCAATACAGCCAATTTTCAAGACATCCTTACCGCAGCAACTGGAGCAGCGCCAGCAGATAGTTTTGACGATAATGGTGATGCTTGGCAACATGTTGCAGGTACCGATTTAATGATTCCTGCCAAAGGATATGCCGTGATGGCTCCAACATCAGGAACATTTCCTACTACAGCCAACGTTACTTTTTCTGGAAAACCAAACAACGGAATTATTACTATTCCAATGGCTTTAAGCCAAAATGCATCCAATGCCAATGACGATTTTAATTTAATTGGAAATCCTTATCCTTCGGCTATTTATGCAGATTCATTTATAAATTTGAACGCCAACATTTCCGGAACTCTATATTTTTGGACACACATCGGAAATATTTCAACCTCCAATCCTGGTCCAGATTTGTTCAACTTTATAACAGACGATTATGCAATGTATAATTTATCTGGAGGAACTGCCGCGAGCAGTACAGGAAGTACCGTTCCAACAGGATATATAGCATCTGGTCAAGGATTTTTTGTAGAAGCAACTACCGCTACAGAAGTTACTTTCAACAACTTAATGAGAAATAAAAACTACAACAATACCAGTTTTTACAGACCAGCAGCCAACAACCTAACTACTAACAAATTGGGTGATGACCCTGTTAAAAGTAGAGTTTGGCTAAATTTCCAAAATCCTGACGGAATGTTCAGCCAACAATTAATTGCCTATGATGCAAATGCAACTTTAGGATACGACAGAGGATATGATGGTTTTGTGAATTTGGCTAGAAATTATGTAAGCTTCTACTCGTTTATTGACAACGACAAATATAGAATTCAGTCGCGATCTTCATTTAATATGGACGATATCGTGCCATTAGGATTCTTTTGTGCCGTTACCGGAAATTTTACAATAAGCATAAATTCATTTGATGGCGTATTTGCAAACCAAAACATTTACCTACAAGACAATTTACTGAACACCATTCATGATTTAAAACAAGCACCATACAGTTTTACATCCAATTACGGAACCTACAACAACAGGTTTGTGCTAAGATATACAGACACGGCTTTAGGATCGGAAAGTTTTGAAACTATAGACAACAACCTTGTTTTGGCTGCATCAAACAACCAAATCAGCATCAGATCAACTGTTCAAAAAATGACTTCGGTTGTAGTTTATGATCTTCTAGGAAGAGAAATAGCAAAAGACACAAACACACTAGAAAACGAAATTGTCTTTACCAACATCAAAGCAAAAAATCAAGCTTTAATTGTAAAAATTAAACTAGAAAACGGACAAACAGTTACAAGAAAAATCATCTTATAATTTCTATCTTACAACAAGAAACTCCCAAACGCATCATGCCGTTTGGGAGTTTTTTTATTTATTAAAACCAAAAAAATAATGCTCTTTTGGGCTTATTCAAATGCTAAAATTCAAATACAAAAGTTACATTCTTATCCCAGCAACAAATGCTGCAATCGATGCAGCGCCAGTTCCATTTTTATCCAAATGTTTGATAAAAGCACTTCCAATGATGGCACCCGAACCAAATTCGCAAACCGTTTCAAAAGTCTTTTTATCATGAACACCAAAACCGATTAAATGTGGATTTTGCAACTTCATATTCTGAATTCTTTTATAATAATCCGTCTGAAAAGTAATCGCATTGGTACTTCCTGTAATGCTATTCGACGAAACCAAATAAATAAATCCCGACGAATAACCGTCCAATTGTTTAATGCGTTCATCCGAAGTTTCGGGTGTTACCAACAAAACATTTGACACTTGATTTTTATCACACAATTCTTTAAAATTGGATAGATAATAATGCAACGGCATGTCGGGAATGATGATGCCATCAACACCAACTTCAGCACATTTTTCTATGAATGCTGCCTCGCCAAATTGCAACACTACATTCAAATAACCCATCAATACAATTGGTTTTTGTGTGATGCTTCGAAGCGATTGCAATTGTTCAAATAAAAGTGGTAATGTCATGCCGTTTTCAATCGCAGTACCACTACTTTCTTGAATAACGGGTCCATCTGCCAAAGGATCAGAATACGGAAACCCAATTTCTATCATGTCAACATCACTCTCATCTAAATGTTTTAAAATAATAAGTGTATCGTTCAAAGTTGGAAATCCTGCCGTAAAATACAACGACAAAATGTTTTCTTTTTTAGTTTCAAATAAGGATTGGATTCTATTTTTCATCGTTGCTATAATTTTGTAAGGTTGCCAAATCTTTGTCGCCTCTTCCAGATAAATTCACGACCACAACATCGGTTGGTTTAAATGTCATTTTATGCAAATAGGCCAATGCGTGTGCCGATTCAATCGCCGGAATAATGCCTTCTTTTCGAGACAAATCATAGGCTGCTTGCATTGCTTCATCATCAGTAATCGAAACTACTTTTGCTTTATTAGTATCATGCAAATAAGAATGAATCGGGCCAATTCCGGGATAATCCAATCCTGCCGAAATCGAATGTGGTTCGATAATCTGACCGTCATCGGTTTGAATTAAATAGGTTTTACTTCCGTGAATGATTCCTTTTTTACCCAAAGCAATAGTTGCCGCAGTTTTTCCAGAATGAACACCCAAACCGCCAGCTTCAACAGCAATTAATTGGGTTTTTCCGTTGTCGATAAAATGATAAAAAGCGCCAATCGCATTACTGCCGCCACCAAGGCAAGCCACAACATAATCTGGGTTTTCATCGCCTGTTTTTTCTTTCAATTGGATTTTTATTTCTTCACTAATCACCGATTGAAATTGCGCCACCAAATCGGGATAAGGATGCGGACCAACCACCGAACCAATAATATAATGCGTTCCAACCGGATCGTTTATCCAAGCACGGATGGCTTCGTTAGTAGCATCTTTCAAGGTTTTACTTCCGCTACTTGCAGGCTGAATTTTGGCTCCCAAAAGGCGCATGCGTTCTACATTGGGTTTTTGACGTTCAATGTCAATTTCGCCCATATATATCGTGCAATCCAAACCTAATAATGCACAAGCTGTAGCCGTCGCAACGCCATGTTGACCTGCGCCAGTTTCGGCTATAATTCGTTTTTTATTCAATCGTTTGGCTAACAAAACTTGTCCTATGGCATTGTTGATTTTGTGTGCGCCAGTGTGATTCAAATCTTCTCTTTTCAGATAAATTTGCGCCTGGAATTGTTTGGATAAATTCTTCGAAAAGTACAATGGTGTTGGGCGTCCAACATAATCTTTCAAGAGCAATTTAAACTCTTTTTGAAAGTCTTCAGTTGCTATGATTTGCAAATAATTTTGTTGCAATTCCAATACGTTTGGATACAACATTTCGGGCACAAAAGCACCACCAAACTCGCCATAAAATCCGTTTTCGTCAGGTTGTAAAGTCGTTTTCATCTTCTTCTTATTTTTTCTATTAATTCACTAACTTCTTCAGTAATTTTTTTAGTAGTTGAACCTTCTAATTTGCTATTAAAATCCAATCCTACTAACATCGGATAACTGGTATATTTGATTTTACCGATGTTATCAATACTTAATCCACCACTTAAAAAAAAGGGTTTTGGTAAAGTATATTTCTCTAATAATTCCCAATCAAATGCTTTTCCGCTTCCACCATATTTAGGAGTTTTAGTATCAAATAAAAAGTAATCGCAAACCGATTCGTAAGCCACAACTTCATTAAAATTGAAATAATTATCTACCGAAAATACTTTGATAACATTGATATTATTTTCTTTTAAAACTTGACATGCAGCAACAGATTCATTTCCGTGTAACTGCACAAAATCAAAGGAAAATTGCTTTTGAATTGCTATAATGCGTTCACTAGTTTCGTTCACAAAAACAGCAACTTTTTTAATGCTTACAGGTAGTTTTTCTAATGATTTAGATGAAAAATCTTCGCCTACAAACCGCTTCGATTTTGGATAGAAAATAAATCCCATATAATCGGGTTGCAAGGCACCAACTTCAAGTATGTTTTTTGGGAATTTCATTCCACATATTTTTATTTGCATAGCAACTGCTGTATTAAATTGCTGCATTTTTCAGCAGGATTTTGTTCTTTCATAAAATATTCTCCCATCAAAAATCCATCAAATCCATTGGCTTGCAAAAGTTGAATGGTTTCTAAAGAATTGATACCACTTTCGGCAATTTTAATACTAGATTTTGGTAACAATTGCGCCAACCTGATACTGTTTTCCACCGAAACTTCAAACGAATTTAGATTCCGATTGTTGATTCCAATTAAATCAAAATTTAAGTCCATGTTTTCAAATATTTCAGCTTCGTTTTGAGTTTCTAGAAAAACTTCCATTCCTAATTCGTGTGCCAAATTGGTATAGGATTGCATTTGTTTTTTGGTCAAAATTTTAGCAATTAACAAAATCACGTCGGCGCCCATCGCTTTCGATTGAATAATTTGGTATTCATCAACCATAAAATCCTTTCGCAACATCGGAATAGTGTTGTTTTTTCGAGCCAATTCGAAGTCGTTAGTTCTTGCTCCGAAAAAATCTAAATCAGTCAAAACCGATAATCCCGAAACTGTTGCGTTGGCATAACCTTGCGTAACTTCAACCACATTCGCATCTAGATTTATGTTTCCTTTTGCAGGTGATTTTCGTTTGAATTCAGCAATAATGCCACCAGTAACCGAACTTTCAATCGCTTTTCTCAAAGAATGTGTCGCCGAATTAAACAATGGCTGTTCTTCTAAAAATGAAATTGAAAACTGTGCTTTCAAATGGGCAACTTCTTGAAATTTTTGTGCTTTTATGGTATCTAAAATGTTCATTGAATTTCTTTTAATCGGTTAAACGAATTTTTAGCTTTCAATCCGAAAAGTGATTCCTTTGCTTGGTCAAATGCTTCTTCAAAATTCAGATTTGGATGATACGTTTGAATCGCCAAAGTAGCATTTATTAAAACCACATTATTCTGCGATTCAGTTCCTTTTCCGTCAATAATTGTGGTAAAAATTGCGGCTGCTTCCTCTAAAGTTTCGCCTCCATACAATTCAGAAAAAGCAACGTTTTTCAAACCAAAATCTTTGGCTTCCATAAAACGTTCGCCTATGTTAGTAATCAACTTGGTTTTGTCGGTCAGCGTTACTTCGTCAAAACCATCCAAACCATAAATTACGGTGTATTGACTGTTTTCTTCTTGCAACAAATACTGATACATTCGTGCCAATTCTAAACTAAAAACGCCAGTCATTTGTACTTTTGGAAATGCTGGATTTACTAATGGTCCAAGCATGTTAAAGAAAGTTTTAATACCTAATTCTTTTCTAATTGGACCAACGGCTTTCATGGCAGGATGAAACAATGGCGCGTGCAAAAAACAAATGTTAGTTTCTTCAATTTGTTGTTTCAAAATAGTTTCATCGGTTTGAAAAACAACACCCAAAGTTTCTAAAACATTGGACGAACCTGAAATAGACGAAACACCATAATTACCATGTTTGGCAACCGGAATTCCTGCGCCAGCAACAACAAAAGAAGTCAGTGTTGAAATGTTAAACGTATTTTTTCCATCGCCACCAGTTCCACATACATCCATCGGATTGTAAGCTGACAAATCTATTTTATGGCACAAGTTCAACAACGCTTCTCTAAATCCTAGAAGTTCTTCGAGCGTAATATTTCGCATGATAAAAACCGTCAGGAAAGAAGCAATCTGACTTGGGTTGTATTTCCCTAAAGCAATGTCGGTTAGCACTTGTTTGGCTTCGTCTTTAGTTAGGGTTTTATGTTTGAATAAAGGTTCTAATATTGATTTCATTTTAATTATTTATCCAATTGGTTACTATCGTTTTTCCGTTTTCGGTTAGAATTGATTCAGGATGAAATTGCAATCCGCGGACATCGTATTTTTTGTGTTTTAATGCCATAATGTTTCCTAATTCGTCTTTGGCAAGCACTTCCAAATCATCTGAAATTGTTTCAGAAACCACCCAAGAATGATAGTGTCCAATCTTAAAATGCTTCGGAAGATTTTCAAATAAATAATCCTCTTTTAGAATTTCAATTTCTGAAGCAACTCCGTGAAGTGGTTCTATTAGATTGATTAAATTGGTTCCAAAATGTTCTGCAATGGCTTGATGACCTAAACAAATTCCGAGTATACTTTTTGTGGAAGCAAATTCTTTCAATAATTGTGGCATCATACCAGCATTTTTCGGAATTCCTGGTCCAGGCGAAAGCACAATTTTATCATACTGATTGATATACGAAAAATCGAGTTGATCGTTTTTAACGACATCAATTTCTGCGACACCAATTTCATAAAGTAAATGCACAATATTGTACACAAACGAATCGTAATTATCTACTACTAATACCTTCATAACTTATATATTTTGAGCCAACTGAATTGCTTTACGAAGTGCCGAAAGTTTGGTTTCTACTTCATTCAATTCGCTATTAACATCTGATTTTGTTACGATTCCGCAACCTGCTTGATACGTCAATTGATTGTTTCTACTCACAAAAGAGCGAATAAAAATTGCGTGATTGAATCCGCCGTTAAGGCCGATTATGCCAACGGTTCCGCCATAAAATCCGCGTGATTGTGGTTCGTATTGATCGATTAATTGCATCGCTTTGTGTTTGGGTGCGCCAGATAAAGTTCCAGCTGGATAAGTGTCGCCAAGAATTTTAATCGGATTATATTCAGGTTGTAATTCGGCACTAACTTTAGAAACCATATGAATCACGTGCGAATAATATTCAATCTTTTTAAAACTTTCAACAACGACTTTTTTACTGGATTTACTCAAGTCGTTTCTTGCCAAATCGACCAACATAATGTGTTCGGCATTTTCCTTTGGATCGGCCAAAAGTGCTTCGGCTAAAAGTGCGTCTTCAGTATCGTTTCCAGTTCGTTTGAACGTTCCAGCAATTGGATTGATGATGGCCTTTTGGTCGTTTATAGTCAGTTGAGCTTCGGGTGAAGAACCAAACAATTTAAAATTTCCATAATCAAAATAGAACAAATACGGCGACGGATTGATGGAACGCAAGGCTCTGTACACATTGAATTCGTCACCTTTAAATTGTTGTTTATATTTTCTTGAAAGTACGATTTGAAACACATCACCAACAAAACAATGTTCTTGACCTTTTTTAATTGCTTCTAAAAAATCATCGTTAGTAAAATTAGATTCCTCGTCGTTTTGAAGTGAAAATTTGAATTGTGTCACCGAACGATTGTTGATAATATCTTGAATTCTATCCAAATTAGAAACTTCATTTTCTTGCAAATGTTCTAACAAAAAAAGTTCGTTATTGAAGTGATTGAAAACAATCGTATAACGAAACAAATGGTATTGAATCAACGGCAAATCGAAATCGTTGTTGGTAAAAGTAATGTCTTCAAATAACGGAATTGCATCATAACTGGTGTAGCCAAACAATCCCAAGGTTTCAAATCCGAGGTTTAAATCGGACACCGAAAATGATTTTGAAAACTGATTTAACTCGTTTGCAATTTCAATCTCTGAAGTTGCTTTTACAACGGTTTTTTTATCCGGAAAAGTGATTGTGGTTTGATTTGTATCTGCAATGAAGGAAGCAATTGGATCCAAACAAATATAAGAATAGCTGTTTTCTTTGCTTTTATAATCGGAGCTTTCCAAGAGAAAACTATTGGAAAACTGATCCCGAATTTTTAAATACAAACCAACTGGCGTATGTGTATCGCTTAAGGTTTTAATTACTTTGGTTTGAAAATTATATAACATGAAAATTGATTTTAGAGAAAAATTAGACATAAAAAAAACCCACTTGGAAAAGTGGGTTTAACAATATTGTAAAAAGTACAAATAACAGTTACCAACCAATTCCAAAAACGGAGTTAGTCATGTGCCACCAATTTGTATTTTGTTTCTTGTTCATCATAATTAGTACAAACGTATTAAATTATTTTGTTTCAATTGCATTATTTTTTAAAGTTTAACATTTGTTTGAGTTTTTTATTGCGAGTAACGACGCAATCCCATAACAACTATTTCGACTTCATTCTTAGTTTTAATTCTTGTTCTATATCCTTTAATTTCAAATTTTTAGCTTGAAGCAAAATCAAATAATGAAACAACAAATCGGCAGCTTCACCAATAAACAAATCTTGATTGTCATCTTTGGCTTCAATTACTAATTCAACGGCTTCTTCACCAACTTTTTGAGCCATTTTATTAATTCCTTTTTGATAAAGTGAGGCAACATAAGATTCTGAACTTGGATTTGCAATGCGATTTTCAATTACATTTTCCAATTCGTTTAGAAAAGAAACTTGAGGTTCATTCGCAAAACAAGAAGTAGTTCCGTTGTGGCACGTTGGTCCGTTGGGAATGACTTGAATCAACAAAGCATCTTGATCGCAATCTTCTTTTATGGAAACTACTTTTAGAAAATTTCCAGAAGTTTCACCTTTGGTCCAAAGTCTGTTTTTACTTCTACTAAAGAAAGTCACAACATTTTCAGTTTGTGTTTTTTGCAACGCTTCTTCGTTCATGTAACCCAACATCAACACTTGTTGCGTTTCGTTATTTTGGATAATTACTGGAATTAATCCGTTGTTTTTTGAGAAATCTACCTTCATCTAATGGGAATATTTTGAGTTTTTAAAACGTTTTTTAATTCGGAAATCGGCACTTCATTAAAGTGGAAAATACTTGCTGCTAATCCGGCGCTGACTTCGGTTTTGGTAAATAAATCTATAAAATGCTGCGAATTTCCTGCGCCACCAGAAGCGATAACTGGAATAGAAACCACTTTACTAATTTCATTTGTAATTTCTAATGCAAATCCATCTTTGGAACCATCGTTATTCATTGAAGTTATTAGTAATTCTCCAGCGCCTAATTCTTCCACTTTTTTCGCCCAATCAATAGCTAGAATTCCTGTTGATTCTGTTCCGCCTTTTATGAAAACAAACCAATCATTATCTACTTTTTTGATGTCGATGGCAACCACCAAACTCTGACTTCCAAAAGCATCTGAAATTTGCGTAATCAATTCCGGATTCAAAACTGCTGCCGAATTGATACTAACTTTATCCGCACCAGATTGCAATAACAATCGCGCATCTTCAACCGATTGAATTCCGCCACCAACCGTAAATGGAATGTTGATTTCTTTGGATAATTGCGTGACCATTTCGGCTAAAGTTTTTCGTTTTTCTAAGGTTGCAGAAATGTCTAAAAACACCAATTCGTCAGCACCATTTTTAGAATAAAACGAAGCCAATTCCACTGGATTTCCAGCGTCTTTTAGTTCCAAAAATTGAACGCCTTTTACCACGCGTCCGTCTTTAATATCCAAACACGGAATGATTCTTTTCTTTAACATAATTCGCGTAGATTTTCGATTTTTATTGTGCCTTCATACAATGCTTTTCCGATGATTGCGCCTTCGCATCCGATGGTTTTTAAAAGTTCTAAATCGGAAATTGTTGTCACGCCACCACTGGCAATTAAATTCACTTTTGTTGTTTCTAAAATGTTTTGATACAATTCGTTAGACGTTCCTTGAAGCATTCCGTCTTTTGAAATATCGGTACAAATTACTGTCGAAATTCCTTTGGAAACGTAATCAGAAATGTAATCAACAACATCCAATTCAGAAGTTTCTAACCAACCATGAGTGGCAATTTTTCTATTCAAACAATCGGCACCTAAAATGATTTTTTCGCTTCCAAATTCTGTTAACCAATCTAAAAATTCAGTTGGATTTTTTGCTGCAATACTTCCGCCTGTGATTTGGTTGGCTCCGTTTTCAAAAGCAATTTCGAGGTCTTTTCGTTGCTTCAATCCGCCACCAAAATCAATTTTTAAATTAGTTTTTGTTGCAATTTGATACAGTACTTTGTGATTGACAATTTGGTTGGATTTTGCTCCGTCCAAATCGACTAAATGCAAGTATTGGATTCCGTTGTCTTCAAAATATTTGGCGACTTCCAACGGATTTTCGTTGTAAATTTTTTGCGTGGCATAATCGCCTTTTGTCAATCGGACGCATTTTCCGTTGATGATGTCTATTGCTGGAATAATTCTCATAATTTCAAAAAGTTTAGTAAAAGTTGCTCGCCTATATTCGATGATTTTTCGGGATGGAATTGCGTGGCATAGAAATTATCCTTTTGCATTGATGCACTAAACGGAACTATGTAATCGCAAATTGCTGTGGTATCTTTACTTATTTCGGCATAAAAACTGTGTACAAAATAGAAATTTTCATCAGCTGAAATTCCATTATACAATTCAGAATCTAACTTTGAAATGTTGTTCCAACCCATGTGTGGCACTTTTAATTTGGGTTCAAATTTCTTTATTGTTGCATCGAAAATTCCTAAACATTCTGTGTTTCCTTCTTCCGAAAATTGACACATTAATTGTTGTCCAAGGCAAATTCCTAAGACAGGTTGTGTGAAATTTTTTATGACCTCATCCAAACCTTTTTCTTTAAGATAATTCATCGCCGAACTTGCTTCGCCCACACCAGGAAAAATTACTTTTTCGGCTTGTTTCAAAATCGTTTCATCATCGGTTACTACGCAAGAATAACCCAATCGCTCGACCGCGTTTTGCACCGAAGTAATGTTGCCAGCGTTGTATTTTACTATTGCTATCATAGAATTCCTTTTGTGCTTGGTATGCCGTTCGTTCCGTCTTTTTGTACTGCCATTTTAATCGCTTTCGCAAATGCTTTGAAAATTGATTCAATTTTGTGGTGCTCGTTTTCACCTTCACTTTTGATGTTTAAATTGCATTTGGCACCATCACAAAACGATTTAAAAAAGTGCGAAAACATTTCGGTTGGCATTTCTCCGATTTTCTCTCTGCTGAATTTTGCATCCCAAACCAACCACGAACGACCACCAAAATCTAATGCAACTTGTGACAAACAATCGTCCATCGGAAGTAAAAAACCGTAACGCCTAATACCTTTTTTAGAACCCAAAGCTTGCGCAAAAACGTCTCCTAAAGCAATTCCGACATCTTCGATTGTGTGGTGTTCGTCAACATATAAATCGCCTTTGACATTGATGTTCAAATCGATATTTCCGTGTTTGGCAATTTGGTCTAACATGTGATCAAAAAATCCTAAACCAGTGCTGATGTTGCTTTTTCCGCTTCCATCTAAATTGATTTCTACTGCAATTTCGGTTTCTTTTGTCTTGCGGATAAGTTTTCCAACTCGAGGTTGCTCTTTTAAAAATTGATAAATGGTTTCCCAAGAAGTCGTTGATAAAGTAGCTCGTTCATTTGCTGTAGCAGAAATAAAAATCGCCTGACTTCCTAAATTTTCTGCGAGTTGAATATCGGTAATTCGATCACCAATTACAAACGAGTTTTTTAAATCGTAATTACCTTTTATATATTGTTGCAATAACGCAGTTCCGGGTTTTCTAGTTGGTAAATTTTGCTCTGGAAACGATACGTCAATAATCACATCAGAAAATTGAATTCCTTCGTTTTCAAAGGCTTTTAGCATTTTGTTTTGTGCTGGCCAAAACGTGTTTTCTGGAAATGAATCGGTTCCCATTCCATCTTGATTGGTTACCATGACCAACTCATAATCGAGTTCTTTTGCAATGCGTGATAAATATTGAAAAACCTGCGGATAAAACTCCAATTTTTCTAAACTATCAACTTGAAAATCGATTGGAGGTTCGATGATTAACGTGCCGTCTCTATCTATAAATAATACCTTTTTCATGACATAACTAAATTTAAAGCATACAATAATTGTTGGTTTTCTCTTGGTGTTCCAATGGTAATTCGAATGGTGTTTTCAACTACCGAACTTCGGTTTCGTGTAATGATTTGTTGTTCGATTAAACTGTTGTAAATCGCAGTTGCATTTTCCATTTCAACCAATAAAAAATTGGCTTCCGAAGGATATATTTTAGTGACAAAATCCAATGCTAAAAGTGATTGTTTTAGCAACTCACGTTCCGATTTTATCAGTTGTACATTCGATTTAAATTCGTCATCGCTAGCTAGTGATTGTACTGCAGCTTCTTGATTCAATTGACTCACATTATAAGGCGGTTTTACTTTATTCATCACTGAAATTATTGTTTCATTTGCAAAGGCAATTCCTACTCGAACTGCCGCCAAACCTCGTGCTTTACTGAAGGTTTGTGAAACAATTAAATTCGGAAATTGTTTAATTTTTGAAACCAACGAAGGTTGTTCACTAAAATCGATATACGCTTCGTCTAAAAACACAATTCCATTGAAATTTTCAATAATGTATTCCAAGTTTTCTAAAGAATTTCCGGTCGGATTGTTTGGCGAACACAAGTATAATATTTTGGCTTTTTGAGCTAAAATCGTTTCGGTATTCAACTGAAAATCTTCGGTTAATGGAATCGAAATGATTTTCAAATTATTAATATTGGCATACACTTCATACATCCCATACGTTGGTGGGCAAATGATGATTTTATCTTCATTCGGTTCGCAAAAAACACGTTGTACCAAATCAATAATTTCATCGCTTCCGTTACCAATTAAGATATTTTCAATTCCGACTTTTTTCTGACTACTTAAAATTTGTTTCAATCGCCATTGGTATGGATCAGGATAGCGATTTAAATTTCCAAACGGATTTTCATTGGCGTCCAAAAAGATACCTTGATTACTTTTGTATTCGTCGCGCGCACTCGAATAAGGCGTAAGCGAGAGAATATTTTTTCGAATTAAATTAGTGATATTATCCATTTTGTAATCTTTTTAATCGGATGGAAACGGCGTTTTTGTGTGCGTCTAATTGTTCGGCAGCAGCCATAATTTCTATTGTTGGTCCGAGATTTTGAATTCCTTGCGATGTTAATTTTTGAATCGTAATTTTCTTTACAAAACTGTCTAATGAAACGCCACTGTAATTCTTTGCATAACCGTTTGTTGGCAATGTGTGATTGGTTCCGCTGGCATAATCTCCAGCACTTTCACAGCTGTAATTTCCGATGAAAACTGAACCTGCATTTTCGATGAATTCGATTGTGTTTTCGGCATCTTCGATCACTAAAATCAAATGTTCTGGCGCATAAAAATTACTGAATTCAATTCCTGTTTGAATGGTTTCAAATATCAAAGCACGACTGTTTTCTAATGCTTTTTCTACCGTTGCTTGTCTTGACAAAATGGCTTTCTGATTTTCAATAGCTAATGTTACTTTTGAAACAATTTCTTCTGAATTTGTAACCAAAATCACTTGGCTATCACCACCATGTTCGGCTTGAGAAAGCAAATCGGACGCTACAAATTCAGGATCACAAGTTTCGTCTGCAATTACTAATAACTCACTTGGTCCAGCAGGCATGTCGATTGCTACACCGAGTTGTTGTGCATATTGTTTGGCGGCAGTTACGTATTGATTTCCTGGTCCAAAAATTTTAGAAACTTTTGGTATTTCATCAGTTCCAAAAGTCAATGCTGCAATAGCTTGAATGCCTCCAACTTTATACATTTGCGTTACGCCAGTCAATTGTGCGGCATACAAAATTGCTGGATTGATGTTGCCATTTTTATCTGGTGGCGAACACAAAATAATGTTTTTGCAGCCTGCCAATTTAGCTGGAATTGCCAACATCAAAACCGTTGAAAAAAGTGGTGCTGTTCCGCCAGGAATATAAATTCCGATGGTATCGATGGCACGACTTTCTCTCCAACAAAAAACGCCTGAAGTAGTTTCAATTTTAGTCGGAATTTCTTTTTGTGAACTGTGAAATTTCGAAATATTATCAGCTGCAACTTGGATTGCATTTTTTAATTCGGTTGGAATTGATGCAATAGCATTTTCAATTTCTGATGCCGTTACTGCGAAATTTTCCATCGTTACACCATCAAAATAACTGGTGTATTTTTTTACAGCTTTGCTTCCGTTTTTTTGGATGTCGTTAAAAACAGCTTTCACGGTTTCGTTCAAATCGGCAGTGGCAACTGTTTTGCGTTTTGCCAATTCACTCCATTGATCTGGATTTGGATTTATGTAAGTTTTCATAATTTCTAATAATTTATCGAATCATTTTTTCTATCGGAATAATCAAAATTCCTTCGGCACCAAGATTTTTAAGTTGTTCTATAATTTCCCAATAATCGTCTTCTTTTATAACCGAATGTAAACTGCTCCAATCTTTGTTTACTAGCGGTAAAATAGTTGGTGATTTCATTCCGGGTAACAACGAACAAATACGTTCGATAGCTGAATTTGGAGCGTTTAGCAAAATATATTTGTTCTGTTTTCCTTCACGAACGGCTTGCATTCGGAACAATAATTTATCTAAAATGGCTTGATTTTCTGGTGTTAAATTTGGATTTGAAATTAAAACGGCTTCACTTTTAGTAACCGTTGCTACTTCTTTCAATCCATTCATTAAAAGTGTACTTCCAGTGCTTACAATATCAAAAACGGCATCAGCAAGACCAATACTTGTTGCAATTTCAACGCTTCCGCTAATTTCCTCTATGAAAACAGTAATATTTTTTTTGGTAAAAAAATCAATTAAAATTTTGGAATAACTTGTAGCAATTCTCTTTCCTTGAAAGTAACTTAAATTGGTATAATTTTCGTCTTTTGGAATTGCCAATGACATTCGGCAACCAGCAAAACCTAATTGCTGAATTATTTTTACTTCTTTATCTTTTTCCCAAACTTCATTTTCGCCAAGAATTCCTATATCGGCAACGCCTTGTTCTACATATTGCGGAATATCATCGTC
>NZ_JAYWFT010000167.1:0-3138 GCF_043778725.1 Flavobacterium sp.
AAAATAGTTTCTGATAAAAATGGCACAATTGTATCTATTGAAATAAAAAAACAACTATGAAAATTCTAATTGCAGACGATCATCCATTTACACTTCAAGACACAAAAAGCTTTGTAGAATTGTATGGATACAAAGTTATTGATACTTGTTCTAACGGAATTTCGGCTCTCAATTTATCATCTTTAATTGTAACTCTAGGGCAAATCACAGCGTTTTCTGCTATCAGCAACATTAGGTTATGAGGATTCTAACATTCTTATTTCAATCGTTTCAAGTTATATCGTTAGTGAATAAACATTAACGTCTGACCCAAAAATACATTATCACCAATGGTAGTTTTCATTGTATCAAGAACTACTCACTTCACATTTTCTCCCAAATCGATAGTATAATTGCAATAAAAAGGTGGTTCAATGTAGATTTTCTTATTGTTTTTTTTGGGTATAAGTTCTCTATAAATAAATTTCTTTATCGTTTGCAAAATAGATTTCTCCATTGAGCATTTTTTAAACCTTGCAATTCATCATAATACAAATGGACAACCAAAAAATTATTCTGAATATTTTTTAACTCTAACTGTTCCAGAAAGTACTTTTACAATCAAAATTAAAGACCCATTAAAGTTTTTTACTTTTATGAATAACACTAAAATATGGAGTAAAGATAAATTAGCTATATTAGATACCAAATACATCAAAAGAAATACAACTGATGATATAAAAATTTTCAAAAAGATTTATTATATTTATTCAATGAGAATAATGGTGGCGTTGGTTTATATCAAGCCGATCCTGGACTTTCAACTTGGCAAGAAATACTATTAGACTCAAATAATCCAGGCGGTGACCCTATTAAACAACCTTGTAATTAAAAACATCATGAAAAAAACATTTTATCTCTTAGCTTTATTATCATTAACATTTTGTAAAGCACAAACTCCAGTTATCGATTTATATGGCACTCAAGATTATGGCGCAGTAAGTAATGCATATTATAAAGATGTTTATGGCTTTCTTAATCAATATGTTGGCACTTGGCTGTACACCAATGGCACAACCTCACTTAAAATAACATTTATAAAAAAGGAACAACTTTTCAAAGATGGCTTTCCAAGGGATTATTATGAAGACATGCTAGTGGGTGAATACCAGTATATTGAAAATGGCATTGAAAAAGTAAATACATTAAATCAAATTAATGTAGATCTTGGCACAGATTCTAAAGCTATGGAGCAACATAATCTAGGAGAAATTTGTTCTATAAAGTTTCCAACTGCAAGACCAAAGTGCAATGAATGCTCAGCTAATGAAAGAAGATTACTTATGGCATTGTCTGATCCAAATTTCCCAAACATTACAGGTGTTGCAAATAGTTTTGTTATAAGAAGGTTTCAAGAAAATGGTATTACAAAATTAAAAATTTGGTTTTATAAAGAATATCAATATAGTCCTGAGGATGAAAATGGAAATCCTATAAATTTTACCAATTATACTTTACCTTTTGGAGAATATATTTTAATTAAACAATAATTATCATTCTTTCTTTCTTTATAATTAGATTAATAAAATCATTAAAAAGTTAAAACCATTCTTTAAATTATAACCCAAAAACCTTCCCGATTTTGAGAAGGTTTTTGCATTTAATTTTATAGAACTTAGTCCCTTAAAGATAAATAGCATCATACAAGGGTTAACCCCTGATTTTTACTAAAAACTTTTTTATTAAACTGAAATAGATACTTTTGTTGAAAATAAAAGTCGAAATGATTTCTAAAAAATTACTAGTAGTTTATATTTCAATTTTCAGCTTATTTTTCTTTCAAGGATGCAAAGAAGAAAATAAGAGCAAAGTACTATTTGAAAAAAAAACAGAAAAAGAAGATGCAACTAAAACATGGCTTCATAAAGTAGCAAATTATAGAAAAAACAAAAATTATTTTTTGGTTTTCTACAGGTATTATAATGAAAAAATAAAGGAAAAAAAATATTTAGAAGCCGCTAAAATTTTAGATATAGCTTGTGTTTTTCTTGCAGATTCTTATGATTTTAACTCCAAGTTCATGGCTACAGTAAATGAATTTGATAGTAAATACCGAAAAGAAGTTCCTGCATTGAAGACAACTTTTGTTGATGCATATTTAGCGAACTATTATTTTGACAAATATGATTTAAAAAAAGCGAGTGAATACTTTAAAAAAGTAGCTTCATTAGAGCCGAATGATTATGATAGTTGCTACAATATTGCTAGAGCATATTACGATTTATCGTATGTTTATTATATTACTGGTAAGCAACATTTAAGTTTAGAAGCCAACCAAAAATCGTTTGAATATTTTAGTAAAATTGACAATCCCAAAGGATTGGCGTTTGTTTATTCCAATTATGCCAACATTTATACAGCAATTGGCGATAAGAAAAGAGCTATTTTAAACGCTGACAAAGCAATAAAAGCCTATAAAACCATAGACAATACCTACAATGTTTATATTGGTTTAATCAACAAAATTTCAATTTATGATTTCCTAAATGATTCTAGAAAAGCAGCATTAATTGATTCTACCTACCAAGCCTACATGGGTACGAAAGATAATAATGATGTTTTAAAAATAAAGCTCTATGGTTTTAAAATTGAGAATTTAATAACCGAAAACAAATTAGCGGAAGCAAAAATAAAACTTGACGAATTTAAAAAAATTATTGAAAAAGTAAATTCAGACGATTTAACTCAAGAATATAAAGTAACTGCTGCATTGTATGAAATTAAAAAAAATCCAAATTACTCTAATTTTGAAGACATAAAAAAAGCTTTACCTACATTGATAACCAATCAGCAATATGAAAAAGTCAATATGTTTTATGGTGTGTTGCTAAAGAGTGCTATTGAAAACAATGATTTTAAAAGTGCTTTGACTTATGAAAAAGACAAGAAAATTATTGCTGACAGTATAGGAAACATTGCTACAAGAGGAAAAATAGCAGAACTAGAAACGATTTACCAAACCAATAAAAAAGAACAACAAATTGTACTTCAAGAAAAAACAATTTTAAATAAAAATACGACAATTGCCTTGTTAGCATCTTTATTTTTGGGATTATTTCTAACCGTAGTTGTTTATATCACCAAACAAAAACAGAAAAA
>NZ_JAYWFT010000168.1:0-3094 GCF_043778725.1 Flavobacterium sp.
CGTGCAATAGTATTTGACACAACAGGAAATCTAATAGTTGGTGGGAATTTCACAACCGTTAATGGTGTGTCTAGGACTTATTTTGTCAAGTTTAATGCAGATGGTACTTTGAATGCGTTCAATCCAGCACTTAATAGTTCCATTTTTTCAATTGCGATTAATTCACTTAATGAACTTGTAATTGGAGGTACTTTCACAACTGTAAATGGTTTGGCTAGAGTAGGCTTGGCTAAATTCAATTCTGATACATCATTAAATGCATTCAATGCAAATTTTAATACGAATCTTGTAAGAGTGGTTAAGTTCGATGCATCTGGTAATTTATTAGTTGGAGGTGATTTTACTACAACAAATGGAATATCTAGAAATCGATTTGCAAAATTTAATCCAGACGGAACATTGAACTCTTTTAACCCCAATTTGAATGTTTATGCAGCATCGATTGCTATTGATACCGCTAATAATTTGTATATTGGTGGTAATTTTACTACCGCTAGTGGTATTGCGAGAAATTATTTTGCAAAATACAATCCTGATGGAAGTTTAAACGGCTTGAACCCAAGTTATAGCTCAATTGTTAACACAATTGCAATTAATGCAGATGATACGGTTTACATTGGTGGAGCTTTCACAACCATCAATAACCAAGTAAGAAACCGATTGGCTAAGTTTAATGCTGATTTAACTTTAAACGATTTTAATCCTAATTTGCAAAATAGTGTTTCTGCAATTGTTGTCGCAACAGATGGTTCAGTTTATGCAGGAGGAACTTTTGTCACTGTTGGAGGTATTACAAGAAATCGTTTGGCAAAGTTTAATGCAGACGGAACTTTAAATAGCTTCAATCCCAATATGAATTCGACCGTGAACGCTTTAGTTTTGGATTCGTCAAATAGTTTATATGCTGGTGGAGCTTTTACAACAGTTGGTGGAGTTACAAGAAATCGTTTGGCAAAGTTTAATGAAGACGGTACTTTAAATAGCTTTAATCCAAACATGAATTCGACCGTGAACGCTTTAGTTTTAGATACTTTTAATAATTTATATGCTGGTGGAGCTTTTACAGCAACTGGTGGTGTTACAAAAAATCGTGTAGCTAAATTCAATCCTAATGGAACACTAAATAGTTTTAATCCTGACATCAACAACATCGTCGCTTCGTTGGCTCTTGATGCAGCAAATAATTTATATGTTGGAGGACAATTTACAACCGTTAGTGGTGGAATATTTACGAGAAATAGACTAGCAAAGTTTAATGCTGATGGAAGTTTAAGTGCTTTCAATCCAGATGTACAAGGTACCGTTAGTTCCATTACAACAAGTCCAGGAGGATCAGTTTACATTGGAGGACAAATTGTCTCAGTTAATGGTTTTCCAAGAACTCGTTTCGCAAAATTTGATCCAGATGAAACGCTTAACAGCTTAGATTTAAATTTGAATACTACTGTTTCGGTAGTGCTTTTTAATAATTCAAAATTATATATTGGAGGTCTTTTTACAAAACGATACGATGTGTATGATAATATTAGTAGTAGTTGTGAAATTTCGTTAAACAATCCAATATCTGCAAGCATTTGTGGAACAGGCACAGCAAATTTGAGTATTACCCCAAGTTCAGGAATAGTAAATTGGTACGATGCTCCAACTGGCGGAACACTATTAGGTACAGGAACTACATTTACAACTCCAACAATTTCGTCAACAACCACCTATTACGCTGAGGCAGTTGACGGTGCTTGCACTTCTTCAATAAGAGTAGGAGTAACTGTAACACAAAAAACCTTACCAACTCTTACAGTAGGTGCTAATCAAACATTATGTAATGGTTCAGCTACACAAACAACAGATTTTACTGCTCCTTCTTTTGGAACAGTTTGTGCAACAGTAACTGAAGGTTCCAATTTGGTTCTTACTGCGCCATCAGGTTCGGTTTTTAACTCAGTAAATTTTGCAAGTTATGGAACGCCTGATGGAACTTGTGGAAACTTTACAATCGGCGGTTGTGATGCTGGCAACAGTGTAGCAATTGTCTCTTCCTATATAATTGGACAAAACAGCGTTAGTATTCCTGCAAACAATACTACTTTTGGCGATCCATGTGGTGGAACAGTTAAAAGACTATCAGTGGAAGCAGTATACGGAAACGTAGCTACGATTACTTGGACAAATAACACTCCTTCAATTGGCTTATCAGCAAATGGAGTTGGAAACATTCCTTCTTTTACAGCTGTAAATAATGGATCTACTCCTATAGTAGCTACAATATTGGTAAGTGTTACTGAAAATGGCTGTACGAATTCTATTCCGTACACAATAACAGTAAATCCATCAGCAAGTTCAGAAACTATTACTGCTTGCGATAGTTATACTTGGCCTGCAAATGCAGTTACTTATACCAGTTCTGGAACTTATTCTTATGTAAACACTTGTGGAAGCACTCAACTTTTAAATTTAACAATCAACAACAGTTCAGCAACGAGTGAAGCTATTACAGCTTGTGATACTTATACTTGGTTGGCTAATGGAATCACTTATACCACAAGTGGTATTTATACCAATACAACTACCAATGCTTTTGGTTGTCCGAATGTGGCTACTTTGAATTTGACTATAAACAACAGTTCAGCAGCTAGTGAAACTATTTCGGCTTGTGATACTTATACTTGGTTAGCCAATGGTGTAACTTATACCACAAGTGGTATTTATACCAACACAACTACCAATGCATCAGGATGTCCAAATGTAGCATCTTTGAATTTAACCATCAATAATAGTTCAACAACATCTGAAACAATTACAACATGTGATTCTTATACTTGGTTGGCCAACGGAACAACATATACATCAAGTGGCGTTTACACAAATGCTTCGACAAACGCTTCAGGTTGTTCAAATGTTGCCACTTTAAATCTAACAATTAACAGCAGTACAACAACATCTGAAACAATTACAGCATGTAATTCGTATACTTGGTTAGCAAATGGCGCAACGTATTTAACAAGTGGTGTTTACACAAATACAACTACAAATGCCTCTGGTTGTCCAAATATTGCCACGTTGAATTTAACAATTAACAACAGTTCAACAACTTCAC
>NZ_JAYWFT010000169.1:0-3093 GCF_043778725.1 Flavobacterium sp.
TAAAAACTCGAGGTACACGTGTTAATGGTAAGTTGGTTCAATTGAATCATGAATTAAAAAGTGGTGATCAAATTGAAGTTATTACATCTGTAAACCAAAAACCAACAATGCATTGGCTCGATTATGTAACGACTTCACGTGCAAAAAATAAAATTAGAAATGTTCTTAATGAAGATACCAAAAAAATTGCCGAAGAAGGAAAAGAACTCCTTACTAGAAAATTAAAACATTTAAAAATAACATTAAACGAAACTGTTGTTAATGAATTAGTAAACTTTTTTAAACTAAAAACCAGTTTAGATTTGTTTTACAGAATAGGAATTGGTGCTATTGAGAATCAACAATTAAAAGATTATGCCGCTCAAAAGAGCAATACATTGATGAATTTCTTTAAGAATAAAATCAAACGTTCACCAACTTCAGCATCCGAAGATATTCATAAACAAGAATTAAGCAGCAATTATGATTTATTAGTTTTTGGAAAAGAGCAAGATCGATTAGATTATAAACTTTCTGCTTGTTGTAATCCAATTCCAGGTGACGAAGTTTTTGGATTTGTAACCATAAATGAAGGCATAAAAGTTCACAAAAAAGACTGTCCCAATGCTATTGCAATGCAATCTAATTATGCCTACAGAATAATGCAAGCAAAATGGATAGACTCTTCGCAACAAGAATTTAAAGCCATATTAAACATTACAGGAATGGACACATTAGGGCTAACAAATGAACTTACTAAAGTGATTTCCAATCAAATGCATGTTAACATTCAAAGTATTTCCTTAAGTGGCGAAGCAGGAATTTTTAACGGTCAAGTTACTGTTATTGTTCAAAACAATACCATTTTGAAAAAATTAATGGATAACATTAAGAAAATTGATGGCATAGAAAAAGTTTCTAGAGTTAATAAAAATTAGTACTTATGGTTTCTTTCAAATATGTAATTTTACTAGTAACTTGTATTGCTTTTTCACAAAATAAAACTGTAAAATTACCAATAGATTTAAACACCATTTTTGTCACAATAGATACAGATTCTTATGTGAAATTATTTGAAAATTCATTTGTAAAAGATACTCTTTTTCTATGTAAAAACGTGTCAAACAAAACCGATAAAGAAGATTATTCTGGAAAATATTTCATTGGAAATTCAGCAACAATAGAGTTTTTCTCACCAATGAATACAACATTAATTGGAGATACATTTGGCGATGTAGGTATAGAATTTAAAACTCAAAAATTAAACCAGCTTCAATTATTTAAAAATAAAACTACTAAAACAGACCTAACAACTGTAATTTATGACAGTATAAAACTGCCTTACTATGAATCGTTAACATTAAAAAAAACAATTCCTAATATAGAAATTTCATTATTAGAGTATCAAAAAGAGTACCTTTCTAATTTAGGATTTACAGCAGATCAAATTAATACACAAATGACCTTTTCACAATTCAATTCTATTGTATCTAAAGGTAAAAAATATCCAAGAAAATTTAATAAAATAATAGCATTAGAACTTAATTTAGAAAAAAAAGAATTCAGTTATTTAAAAGAAGCACTAACACAATTTGGAGCTATTTTAAAAAATAAGACATTCAAAATGAATGAAATAACAATAAAGTGCTCCATTAAAAGAAAAGAACATTTTAGAGTAAAAAAAATCAAACTATCATTGCTAGAAAATGTAAAAACCAAAGAAACTATAATCTCTGAAAAAATTAAAATAAAAACTAAAGATAAGGAAGCCGAAATTCTGTTTTCCTATCCATAAATAAAAAAATAAAACTATTCTTATTAACAATTAGTTTATAACTTTAAACCGCTAAACTTTTAAACTAATAAACTAAAAATTATCTTTGTCCAATATGACACTAATTGCAACCGATAACAATAAAAATCAAGAGATTGTAAAAAATGTTTTTACATTGTATCTTGAAGCCAAAGGTCACAGAAAAACACCTGAACGCTATGCTATACTTCAAGAAATTTATGAAAGTGAAGAACATTTTGACATAGAGAACTTGTATATCAAAATGAAAAATAAGAACTATCGTGTGTCACGTGCAACATTGTATAATACGATCGAACTACTATTGGATTGTGGATTGGTTAGAAAACATCAGTTTGGACAAAATCAAGCACATTACGAAAAATCTTATTTTGACAAACAACACGATCACATTATAATGACCGATTCTGGTGAAGTTATCGAATTTTGCGATCCACGTATTCAAACTATCAAGAAAACTATCGAAGAAATATTTAACATAGATATCAATAGTCATTCTCTATACTTTTATGGAACAAAGAAAAAAATAGAAAATTAAATATCTCAAACTACAAACAACAACTTACAACAAATAAAATGACCGTAGATTTATTATTAGGATTACAATGGGGTGACGAAGGAAAAGGAAAAATCGTTGACGTATTAACATCCAAATACGACATTATTGCGCGTTTTCAAGGAGGACCAAATGCTGGACATACTTTAGAATTTGACGGAATCAAACACGTTTTAAGAACTATTCCTTCTGGAATTTTTCACGATAACAACATCAATGTTATTGGTAATGGTGTAGTAATTGATCCGGTAGTTTTTAAAAGTGAAATTGATGGTTTGGCTAAATTTAACTTGGATTTAAAGTCTAAACTTATCATTTCTAGAAAAGCACATTTAATCCTTCCAACCCACAGATTACTTGATGCAGCATCGGAAGCATCTAAAGGAAAAGCTAAAATTGGTTCTACCTTAAAAGGAATTGGGCCAACTTATATGGACAAAACCGGTAGAAACGGTATTAGAGTTGGTGATATTGAATTAGCCGATTTTAAAGACCGATACAGAGCTTTGGCAGACAAACATGAAGCTATGATTGTCTTTTATAATGTTGACATTCAGTACAACTTACCAGAATTAGAAAAAGAATTTTTTGAAGCTATTGAAGATTTAAAGAAATTAGATTTTATTGATAGTGAAGAATATTTACACCAAGCACAAAAAGCAGGAAAATCTATACTTTGCGAAGGTGCACAAGGTTCGTTATTAGATGTAGATTTCGGAACTTATCCGTTTGTAACTTCGTCTAA
>NZ_JAYWFT010000170.1:0-7717 GCF_043778725.1 Flavobacterium sp.
TTTTTTTATCTATTAAGCCACCAAATACTTCCGTTTAATATCATAGCAAAACTTACCCAAGCCAGGTATGGAATAAATAACATTCCGGCAACTTTATCAATTTTTTTAAATTGAGTATAGGTTTCAAAAATGATCAGCCATAATAAAACAATCTCTATCAAAGCCAAAAGAGGATTGTGAAAACCAAAGAACAAATAAGACCACAAAGCATTTAATGCCAATTGAATTACAAAAAACAAAAAAGCTTTTTTAACCTTTTCTGGATCTAATTCTAATCTGTTCCAAACCATTCCTCCGGCAACGCCAATCATAATATATAAAACAGTCCACACTGGTGCAAAAATCCAATTTGGCGGATTAAAAACTGGCTTTATCAATGTTGGATACCAAGTAGTGATGCTTTCACGAGTAACCATTCCAGAAAAATAACCAATAACCAAACATGTCATTACGACAACGGCAATTCTAAGTATCTTTTGCATTTTGTTTATATTTTGAACAAATATAGTGAACAAAATTATATTGTTTTTCTAAAATAGGTATCTTTGCATAAATTTATAACATATGATATCCGAAAAGGATTTTATTGCAACCCAATTTTCTCACACTATTGAAGAAGGAAACTTTGAATGGAGTGCGCCAAGTAATATTGCTTTAGTAAAATATTGGGGTAAAAAGGAGCATCAAATTCCGGCTAATCCTTCTATTAGTTTTACTTTAAAAAACTGTAAAACAACTACAAAACTTAACTTTTCAAAGCGAGAAATTTCAACTACAGTTGACAAAACATCTGCTAAATTTTCTTTCGATTTACTGTTTGAAGGAAAACCAAAAGAAGATTTTAAACCAAAAATTCAAAAATTTTTAGAGCGAATTGAAGTTTATTGTCCGTATTTGACAAATTATCATTTTACAATTGATACCCAAAATACCTTTCCACACAGTTCTGGAATTGCATCTTCCGCATCTGGAATGGCAGCTTTGGCAATGAACATAATGAGTTTAGAAAAACTTTTAAACCCAGAAATATCTGAAAGCTATTTTTACCAAAAAGCCTCTTTTTTAGCAAGACTTGGTTCTGGAAGTGCTTGCAGAAGTGTAAAAGGAAGCATTGTAGTTTGGGGAAAACATGAAGAAATAAAAGAAAGTTCCGATTTATTTGGAGTGGAATTTCCATTTGAAATACATTCAAACTTTAAGAAATATCAAGATACTATTTTGTTGGTTGATAAAGGCGAAAAACAAGTATCAAGTACAGTCGGACACGATTTAATGCACAATCATCCGTATGCCGAACAACGATTTTTGCAAGCGCACCACAATTTATCTGCTATAAAATCCGTTTTAGAGAATGGAAATTTAGAAGATTTTATCAAAATTGTAGAAAGTGAAGCCTTGACTTTACATGCAATGATGATGACATCTTTGCCTTATTTTATTTTGATGAAACCTAACACATTGGAAATCATCAATAAAATTTGGAAATTTAGAAATGAAACTAAAATTCCTGTTTGTTTCACGTTAGATGCTGGTGCAAATGTTCATGTTTTGTATCCCGAAAACGTTACCGTTGAAACTTTGCAATTTATTAAGGACGAATTAGTTGGCTATTGTCAAAATGGTCAGTATATTTGTGATGAAATTGGTTTTGGTTCACAAAATATAATTTAATTTTACCTCAAATCTGAATATGAAAGGACCCTTATTTTACTCGAAAATACTTCTCTTTGGAGAATACGGAATCATTAGAGATTCTAAAGGTTTGTCTATTCCTTATAATTTTTATAATGGCGCATTAAAAGTAGATGAAAATCCATCTGATGAAGCGGTAAAATCTAACCTAAGCCTAAGACGTTTTCTAGTTTATTTAGAGCAATTGCAAAACGATCAACCAGAACTTGTAACCTTTAATTTAGATATTTTAAAATCTGATGTTGAACGTGGCATGTACTTTGACTCTAGCATTCCACAAGGTTATGGTGTAGGAAGTAGTGGCGCATTAGTTGCCGCTATTTATGACAAATATGCAAACAATAAAATTACTGTTCTTGAAAATCTTACTAGAGAAAAATTATTGCAACTAAAAGCTGTTTTTTCTCAAATGGAATCATTTTTTCACGGAAAAAGTTCCGGTCTTGACCCATTAAATAGCTATTTGAGTATTCCAATTTTAATAAATTCTAAAGACAATATTGAAGCAACAGGAATTCCAACACAAAGCACCAATGGTAAAGGCGCAGTATTTTTGTTAGATTCAGGAATTGTTGGAGAAACTGCTCCAATGGTGAATATCTTTATGGAAAACCTAAAAGATCAAGGTTTTCGTACTATGCTAAAAAATCAGTTTGTAAAATACACCGATTTATGTGTAGAGAACTTTCTTGGTGGCGACATGAAATCATTATTTTCTAATACCAAAAAACTATCGAAAGTCGTTTTAAACAATTTCAAACCAATGATTCCTGAGCAATTTCACGGAGTTTGGCAAAACGGAATTGATACCAACGATTACTACTTAAAACTTTGTGGTTCTGGTGGTGGTGGCTATATTCTTGGTTTCACAGAAGATTTAGAAAAAGCAAAACTATCTTTAAAAGATTACAAATTAGAAGTTGTCTATAATTTCTAATACTTCAAAAACATGTTAAGCAGACAAACCAAAATTACATTACTGAAAATAGTCAGTATGTTTTCTGTGGTTCGTGGCTACAACATCCCAATTATTGCATTGGCGCAATACCTATCGGCTATTTTTATAATGGCACCAGAGAAAAGAGCTTTATCGGTTTTGCTCGATTTCAATCTTTTTATAATTGTTATTGCATCAAGTTTAACAATTGCATCGGGTTATATTATTAATAATTTTTACGACAGCAAAAAAGATTTAATAAACAGACCAAACAAGTCTAAACTAGACCGTTTAGTAAGCCAAAGAACCAAACTACAAGTCTATTTTACTGTTAATTTTGTAGTTGCTTTAATTGCGTTTTTTGTTTCTTTTAGAGCCGTTTTATTCTTTTCGGTTTACATTTTTTTAATTTGGTTTTACTCACACAAACTAAAAAAATATCCGATAATAGGCAATCTAACAGCCTCACTTTTGGCAGTTTTACCATTTTTTGCTATTTTATTATATTACAAAAACCTCTATCCTGAGATATTTGCACACGCAACCTTCTTGTTTTTATTACTTTTAATTCGTGAAATAATAAAAGATTTAGAAAACATAAAAGGTGATATTGCCAACGATTACCTGACAATTCCGGTTAAATATGGAGAAGTTTTTGCCAAAAAAATAATAACTACATTGACCATTCTAACCATCATACCTGTCTATTTTTTAGTAGATATTTACGATGTTGGCTACATGGATATTTACTTTTACATCAGCCTAATAATATTGATTTTCTTCCTCTTACTTCTCTGGAAATCAAACAGTAAACCTCAGTATTTACAACTTCACAACATCTTAAAATTTCTAGTTGTATCTGGAGTTTTTTGCATCATATTAATAAATCCCGAAGTTTTAATTCACGGAAGAAAGTTGCTTAGAATATAAATTTGGAGCGAATCAGTAGTAATTCTTGTAATCCGTGTTCCTGCTGTCCGCTAAACAAGGTATCGCTCCCATCAGGGCTGAAAAGTGAGTGATTTTTTTCAAAAAATTATTTTCAATCATTGTTGTCCGAAAAAACCAACTATTAGCCTTGTTAAGTCCTAAATAATAAATCCTCTTTTCTTTCAAGAGCAAAACATATTCGTTAATTAATTGCAGTGATTTTATTTTGTATCTATTTTTTTAAAGAATAAAATTTGTACACAAAGTCGTGTGCATTTTTTAAAAAAATAAAATTTAGACACAAGTCATTGATGATTAAAAAAGTAATTAGAACTACAGCACAAAAGACTACTCGAAAAGATTACTTAAATGCGCATTCTATAACAGTATGTTGATGATTTTTTCTTGAAAATACATCAACCCAATCTACAACTGTTGCTGTTAAAAAATGAGGCAATGATTGTTCTCTTATTACATAACCTTCTTTCATAAATTTAGACTTTATCAAATATAAAGAAAATTGCGCAAAGTCAAGAGACATTTGCGCAGCTTTTTCCAGAAACTCTTTGCGGAGCTGGATTGTTGAAAGATCAAAAATACTTGCATTGTCATCACTTAATTTATAGACTATATTTTCTTATCTTAAATTTAATAAAATGAAAAAAAAGCGCAAAGTCAGGAGACATTTGCGCAGCATTTCAGTAGAACATTTATTTTAACTAGAACACTTTGCGCAGCTGGTTTTATCAAATATAAAAAAATTACGCAAAGTCAGGAGACATTTGCGCAGCTTTCCATAGGAACTCTTTGCGGAGCTTGGTTATCAAATATAAATAAATTGCGCAAAGTCAGGAGACATTTGCGCAGCTTTTTTCAGGAACACTTTGCGTAGCTGGTGAATATTTATTTTAACTAGAACACTTTGCGCAGCTGGTCAATTTTTTAATTAGAACACTTTGCGCAGCTGGTAGACATTTGCGCCGCTTTTCTGTAAAACATTTATTTTAACTAGAACACTATGCGGAGCAGGTCTGAAAGACCTCAAAAAATAGATTCTCTTTTTATTACATAATAAATACCTATGTTGTCATCAAACTCAATTTGATATCCATTTAAATAGAGAAAATAACAAACAGACATTGTTTTATTAAAATTTCCAATATCTTGTTTTAAAAGTAGTTTTCCTTTTTCAAATTTGGATTGTGTTGTATATTTAGAAAAAAAATATTTAAATGTATTGTCTTCATATTCTTTTTTAATCGGATAATCTATTTTAAATATTTTAAAAGGAATATTATCAAACTTTTTTTTATCTAATCTAGTCCTTTGATTTAAGACTTCGGATAAAAAAGAATGGAAATTTTTAAAAGAATTCACATAATACTTTTTATAAACATAATTGAGATAATTCGCATTTGTTATTATAAAATCATTTTCAGAAGATAAAATAAAAAGGTTTAACTCCCCATATTTTGATGGAGTTTTATAGCTACTGACTTCTAATTTCTCTACGAATTTTTCATTTATAATGTCTTTATTTTGATTGCACGAATCAAATAAGATTAGAATGAATAAAATAAAATTTAAATTTTTCATTAATCAATTATTACATTTTTATTGTTAGGAGGATTGTCTAATTTTTTAGGATCAATTTTCTTACCACCATACTTTGTCCTCTTTGGCAATTGGTCTATTTTTCTAGCTCTATTTTCATTATAAACAGCTCTTATTTCCATAGGATCTTCTGATGATGAGTCAATGCCGTCAGCATAATTTCCAATATCGTAATCATATTGATGTCGCATTTCATGAACAACTGTTGTAAAATCAGAAGCAGGCACACCTGTGGTTTCTTCAAATTGTTTTTTACTCTCCTCTGAAAAAGAGTGTCTTGTAGAAGTGGCTATTGGACCTATCATTTCTGGATCTTTTGTGACTCCGTTAGTTACAACTGTATTTTTGCCATACTTACTCTCATAAATAGTATGTTCTAAATCACTTTTCTCTAGAGTATGTAATTGATTTTTTAGAATTTTATCATTTGAGCTTTCTATTTTTCTATAAACTGTCAATAATTTATACATTGTTTTACTCACATTTTCTTTTCCTGGATTATATCTTTTACCACTTTGTCTGTCATAGAAATTACCATTTCGATATGTGAAATTTCTGGCGTTTTTACCTTCACCTGTCATAAATATAATTTCTTTACCATCAGGGTCGATTGCATTTATGGGATTATTAAGGCAATAATTGTAAGGACTAACATTCGGATACTTCTCAGCTAATGGATCAACACTTTGCCAAATACTTATTCTTGGGTCATAGTACCTTGCGCCATAATAATAAAAGCCTGTTTCTTCATCTAGTTCTTTACCATTAAACTTATATGGTGAGTTGTAGTAATTGCTACCCAATTGCTGTGCCATGGTTTCTCCAAAAGTAAAGTTTCAAAAACACTATTCCTCTTTAAACCAACCCGAATACATAACATAATTATTAGAAATACGCTCAATCTCACCAGCAAAATCCGATGCATTAATATCCTTTACCTTCTTAGCCGGAACACCAGCATAAATAGTTCCAGATTCAACAACAGTATTCTGCGTCAATACAGCACCAGCAGCAACAATTGAATTGCTTTCAACCACACAATTATCCATTACAATTGCTCCCATACCAATAAGCACATTATCATGAAGTGTACATCCATGAACAATGGCATTGTGACCAATAGAAACATTATTACCAATAATTGTAGGATGTTTTAAATAGGTAGCATGAATTACTGCACCATCTTGAATATTTACTTTATTTCCAATTTTAATGTAATGAACGTCACCTCTAATCACAGCATTAAACCAAACACTACATTGTGAGCCAAATTCTACATCACCAACTATTGTAGCATTTTCAGCCACATAACAATCTTCAGGGATTTTTGGAGATTTTCCGTTTACAGATTTTATTATCATACTTTTTCAAAAAAAATAATCCCGATAAAATTACCGGGATTGTTTATATAAATTTTTTAGTTTACTGCAGGACAATTACAGTGGTATTTCTCTGGTTTACAGAATAAATTTATACCTAAAGTAATTTGGTGAAAACCACCAGTATCAAACTTAACATTGCCTAACAAAGCAGAGTAGGTATAAGCAAACATATAATTTTTATAGTTTATCCCTAAGATTGGTGTAAAATATTGCAACTTTTGTTTAGCTATTGCATTCCCATTTACATATTCTGCACCATCCAAAGATCTTCTATAAGATAATCCACCCCAAAGCTTTCCAAAATCTAATGTTTTGTAAACTTTCATATTCAAGTCAATAGACGATTCTTTAGTTTGAAAAACATGTTGAAACATCATTGAAGGTTCAAACATCAAGTTTTCTGAATCTCCAAATGTATAACCCATGTTGTAGATTAAACGTTTTAAATTCACTGGCTCTCTATCTGAATATAATTTTCTTTCACTAGCCAAAGCATTTTTTACCGTAAAGTGAGCATAAAAATCTAAGAAATTATATGAAGCACCAATATCAACATTAAAATAAGTAGCTTTTTGAACAATAGTTCCATCAATTATTGGATCATAAGTAGGATTGTTTGTCAGAAAATCTGTTTCATCAAGTAAACTTTGTGCAAAACCAAAATTCATACCAAATGACAATTGATTCAAATCAATATCATCGCGTGAAAATCGAATATGATGCGCATAGGCAAATCGAACACCTTTCTGAGAATGATATCCATTTTTATCGTTTATCAAAATGATTCCTAAACCATCATTATCAGAAACACTTCCGTTAAAACTTAATGTTTGTAAAGCTGGAGCATCATTTTGACCAAACCATTGTTGCCTTCCTGTTAAACGCAGTTTAGAACAATTTGCTGCACCTGCCATTGAAGGATGCAACAAGAAATAGTTATCAGATAAATAATCAGAATAAACTGGCAATATCTCTTGTGAATAAGTTTGCTTAGTAATTAATAATACTAATGCTAGAAAAAAATGTCTAAACTTCATTGTTATTATCTTTTTAATGTGAAATGGGCTCTAAATTGTTTTAATGCGTCGGCTTCGTTATAGTCAACCGTAAACCAATAATCTGTTGATATCATTAGGTTACCGTTATAAGTTCCGTCCCAACC
>NZ_JAYWFT010000171.1:0-3059 GCF_043778725.1 Flavobacterium sp.
AAGTGAATTTATTATTACGAAATTGTAGATTACCTTAATATACAATTGTTTAAACCCTTGGAAACACTCAACTTAGTTGGGTGTTTCTTTTTTTTATAAATTTATTTTTTTGTATATAGTAATGAATAAACCATCGGAATTTTATTTCCTAAATGTTTAATTCTAAATTTAGGAGGTTCTAATCCAGCATTGTCATAGAAATCAGAAGCTATGAGAACATCCGTTTTATTACTCTTATTGGCTTTGTTAATAGTGATGTAATCGTTTTGGTTTTACATAATTTAGCTATACTCCAAATTGTTCTAAGTGGTGATTCATGTGCTTCCACATCAATTTATTCCAATCTTCAGAAGTCATTTTTCCCCAAAAAGGATGAATCGTTAGTATAATAGATTTTTCACCTTCGGCAAAACGACTAAAATTTTTGATTAATTCATTTTTGCTAATTTCAAAATCATATTTTTCTAAAAATATAAATTCTTTAGCTGTTGGACTGTTCTTTTTAAATTCTGAATTGAAAATTTTATTTTTCAGCACTTTTCCTAAAAATTTCATTAAGAAATTAACTTTAATTTGATTTTCTCCAAAAGCAACAATAATGGCTTCGTTGGTGTGTTTAAGCATTTGGTCAACAGTCATTTTTCCCCAAACGGCTTTACTTTGATGTGATAATTTATTTATTCTAGAAATTATTTCGGCATTTCCAGATTTGTCAAATATTGAATTCATAATTTATAAAAAATTTAGCTATTTCAAAAGTACAATTTTAATGGTAATCCACAATATTATATTAAATTTGCATTTTAAAATATAAATTCAAAAAAATGGAAAACGGAATATATGCTAAATTTAATACCTCGAAAGGTTCAATTTTAGTAAAACTAACACACGATTTAACACCAGGAACAGTTGGAAACTTTGTCGCATTGGCTGAGGGAAATCTAGAAAACAAAGCGCGTCCGCAAGGAAAACCATATTATGACGGATTAAAATTTCATAGAGTAATTCCGGATTTTATGATTCAAGGTGGTTGCCCACAAGGAATTGGTTCTGGTGGTCCAGGTTATAGTTTTGAAGATGAATTTCATCCTTCATTAAAGCATGATAAACCAGGAGTTTTATCTATGGCAAATTCTGGTCCAGCAAGTAATGGTTCGCAATTTTTTATAACACACGTTCCAACTAATTGGTTGGATAACAAACATACTATTTTTGGTAATGTTATTGAAGGTCAAGATATTGTTGATGCAATTGCTCAAGGAGATTTAATAGATACAATTGAAATTTTAAGAGTAGGAGACGAGGCAGAAAAATGGAATGCTGTTGAAGCTTTTAGAACATTTGAAGGAAACCGTCAAAAAAAAATCGAAGACGCTAAAAAAGAATCCGAAGCTAAAATGGAAGAATTAGCAGCTGGTTTTGATAAAACTGAAAGTGGTTTACGATACAAAATGATTCAAACTGGGTCAGGTAAACAAGCAGAAAATGGTAAAACAGTTGCAGTTCATTATGAAGGTTCACTAGAAACAGGAAAAGTTTTTGATTCTTCTTATCCAAGAAAAAAACCAATCGAATTTAGACTTGGTCAAGGTCAAGTTATTGAAGGTTGGGATGAAGGTATTGCACTTTTAAAAGTTGGAGACAAAGCTCGTTTTGTAATTCCGTCTTATTTAGGATATGGAGAAAGTGGTGCTGGTGGTGTAATTCCGCCAAACGCAACTTTAATTTTTGATGTAGAATTAATGGACGTTAAATAGTCTAAATATTTGTTAAATACTATAAAAGCTGTCTTCGGATGGCTTTTTTTGTTATTTTTACTTTACCAAAATCAATAAACATGAAAACAAAAATTTTATCGGTTGCGCTATTAGCAATCTTTTTTTATTCTTGCAGTGGATCTAAATCTGTTACACCAGCAACAACAGTGGTGGCAGAAAAAGAAATTAAAAAAGATGCCGTATCTCCTGAAATTGCAGAAGGAAAAAATTTGTATGAAAATAATTGTGCTAAATGCCACAAGTTATATGAAGCAGCAGATTTTTCTAAAGAAGAATGGAAACCAATTGTGTTAAGAATGCAAAAGAAAGCTCATATAGATGATCTTGCAGGAGAAAAAATCTACAATTATTTAACTGTAAATTTATAAATTATAAAAACGTCTCAATAAAGTATATTGAGACGTTTTTTTTAGCTATTAAACTTCAAATCCATCAGGTAAAACCGCACCTTTTTTTACAACTATAATTCCGTCTTTTATAGTGTATAAATTAGTGTTGGTGTCTTCTAGATGCTTGCCACCAATAAGTTTTACATCATTGCCAATTCTACAATTTTTATCAACAATAGTATTGTTTATTTCGCAACGTTCACCAATTCCTATATTAATTATGTTATTGCTGTCGTTGTGTCTAATTTCTTCAAGATTTTGATAAAAATCATTACCCATCAAGTACGAGTTAGAAACTGTAGATCCAAACCCAATTCGGCTTCTAATTCCTACAACGCAATGTTCAATAGTCGCACCATTAATAATGCAACCTTCGGCAACAACCGATTTATCAATAGTTGTTGCTCCAGTAATTTTTGATGGAGGTAAAACCCTTGCACGCGTATAAATTTTACTAGAATTATCAAATAAATTAAACTTCGGAATATCGTCTGTCAATCCTAAATTGGCTTCAAAAAAAGAATCTATATTTCCTATATCTGTCCAATAACCTTCATACTGATAGCTCAATATTTTTTGTTTTCCTATCGCTTGCGGAATTATTTCTTTGCCAAAATCTTTAGTATCTTGATTAGACATTAATTCTACCAACAATTCTCTATTAAAAATATAAATTCCCATCGATGCCAAGTAATGTTTGCCTTCTAAAGCAGATTCTTTACTAACTTCCGATGTCCATTCGGGCAACAAACTAGCATTTGGTTTTTCAATAAATGAAGTTATAAAGTTGTCAGCATCAGTTTTTAAAATCCCAAATTCTGGTGCCTCTTTCGCATTTACAGGCAAAGTTGCAATAGATATAGTAGCACCACTTTTTTGATGCGCATCTATC
>NZ_JAYWFT010000172.1:0-3047 GCF_043778725.1 Flavobacterium sp.
GAAGATGGAAATGGAAATACTTATGGTAAAGATAAAAAATACGACGGAAATTCATTGAAAGTTGCGGCTAACTATGGTGTTAAAATAGGAAAAGATGGAAAGTTAGCACTTTGCGCTTTAGCATTAGATAAACAATTAAATAAAGTCGATTTTCCTACGTTTGGTAATCCTACAATTCCTGCTTTCATTTTATGCTGAATTTAGTTCAGTATCTTTCGATATGATTATTATTTTTAAAAGTCTGCAAATATAATCTTATTAATTGAAAGTTGGAAAGAATTAATTCATTAAGTAAATGCCTCCAAGCAATTATTTTTTCTTTAAAAACACTTTATAAAATCCTATAAATACTGTGGCAAATAAAGCAAGCATAATGATTTCGCTAACTTCTAACCAATAATAAGACAAGCAGAAAATAGTAGTATTGTATTGATTATTTTTATCTTCAAGTACTTTAACTTTTTCATTTTTATAAAATGAAGAATATAATACTCTTTTTCCGTCATAATATCTTATTGTATCTTTAGAATTTTTGTAATATTCTACACAAGGCGTTAGTTTAGTGTAAGTTGTTGTACCTCCATGTGTAGAAGTAGCAACAGTCACATTAACTTTTTCAAATCCTATTATTTTAGCATCATAAATTGTGTACTCTTTTAAGTTGTAATATTTAATACTTACAAACACCAAAATCAAAAAAAACACAATAAAAAAAGGTACTTTATTCATTAAAATTATAGTTAATGTTCTTCTTCGATGTCTTTAATAATCTGTTGTTCTTCATCGGTTGCAATTAATCCTGATGTATTCCAATAATCGGTTAGAATCGTATTTTTTTTATTGATTAAAGTTTTGTCTTTAAAAACATCACTTTCTTTAAACGAAAAATTTTGATCACTGAAATTTGTAATTACAAAGTAATTTCTGACCTCAATATTTGTAGTGCCTTTTTTATCTATTCTTTCAAAACCAATTTCTTCTCGAGAACTTGTCAAATAGTAATTGGAATTATCAAATTTGTAGATTGTTTTAAACATAGATTTATATATATTCTTAGATCCTATTGAAGTTTTATCTTTGTTTTTTGAAAGTACCGCAGGTGAAATATTGGCGCCTACTTCAATTATAACTTTCTTTTTCTTATCATAAATAATTGTAAAATCATCTAGTAAACCTTTGGCATTATCGGCAGGAATAATAGTCATTACATAATACTCTTTGTTAGCGCTGTAAGTTCTTATTAGAAAGTCGTAGTCTTTTTTAGCTTTTGGCTCAAGAATAGGATTTAGATATTTAAAATTATAATAATTTTGCATTATATCATCTAAGTTATAACCTAGTAAGTCTGCATTTACATTTTCATCAAGCAAGCCAAACGATCTGTTTTGTTCAACTAAAATATTTGTATTTATTTTTCTTGGAGCACCAGATATTTGAAAATTCATCAATCCATCATTATAATAGGAATAGGTTCCATTAAGTTTGAAAAATTCTCTTGAATATACTTTCAATCTAGAGGGAATTGTTAATTTATTTATTGAATTTTCAATTATAGATTTAAGTATTTTTTGAGGATGTTGTTTTGTAATTATTATTTCATCAAGATCGGTAATATTTTTTTTTTAAAAAACAATGTTTTCTTTCTCTTTTAAAGTTGACGATCTAATAGTGATTCCAACGTAAGATGTATGCGTTATTTGTATGTTTGAAATTCCATTTAAAACAAAAGTCGCTTCACCATTGGCATTGCTTAATAAAATTTGTTTTGATTTTAAAATCAATATTGAAGCATCTTCTATGGGCAAATTAGTTTCAAAATCTTTTAAAAGAATAGACTTTTCAACGTTTTGAGAAGAAACTATTGAAGAAAACAAGGATAAAAAAAGCAAAAAAAATTTTTTCATTAACCTGAAAATTTAAACAAACTTAGTAATAATTTCCTTGCAAAAAAAATATATCAAATTGACAACATGCATTTTATAAAAATAAAAAGCAAAATAAAACACGTATAAATTAAATATAAAATTGTTTATTAGTTGGTTGATACTTATTTAAAAAAAATGTTAATATTGAGCTATAAAAATATTATATTGCACCGATAATATAAACTAATCAAACGCATTTATGAAAAAAATTACACTATTGCTATTTTTAATTTGCATTACTAACGCATTTGCCCAAAAGCAAGTAAGTGGTACTGTAAAAGATGACGGTGGCGCAGCTCTTATTGGAGTAAACATTGTTGAAAAAGGAACTACAAATGGAGTCTCAACCGACTTAGATGGAGGTTTTAAAATTAAAGTTAAAGAAGGTGCTACATTAATTTTTAGCTATATTGGTTATCAAACTGTAGAAAAAAGTACAGCTAATGTTGCCACAGTAGATGTTGTATTGAGTGGCGGACAAGTTCTAGAGGAAGTTCAAGTTGTTGGTTCAAGAAATTCTAAAAGAACTGTTGTCAATTCTGCTGTTCCAATAGACGTCATTGATGTAAAAAGCGTTACAACACAAAGCGGAAAAATTGAAATTAATGAACTGCTACAATATGTAGCTCCATCATTTAATGCTAGTAAACAATCTGGTTCTGATGGTGCAGATCACGTTGATCCTGCATCTTTAAGAGGAATGGGTCCAGACCAAACACTGGTACTTATTAATGGTAAAAGAAGACATCAATCTTCCTTAATTAATTTATTTGGAACAAGAGGAAGAGGAAATACTGGAACCGATTTAAATGCTATTCCTGCTTCATCCATTAAAAGAATTGAAATTTTACGAGATGGTGCTGCTGCACAATATGGTTCAGATGCCATTGCTGGTGTTATAAATATTGTTTTAAATGATAATGTAAATGAACTAACTGGTGCAGTTTCCTATGGTGTATATGACACAAGAGCTCAAGGTGATTTTTTACCCGGAACACCTAATACTCCAGGCTATAGATTGGATGAAGATGGAAATGGAAATACTTATGGTAAAGATAAAAAATACGACGGAAATTCATTGAAAGTTGCGGCTAACTATGGTGTTAAAATAGGAAAAGATGG